>NZ_QEIO01000020.1 GCF_003336425.1 Marinitenerispora sediminis
CGGCGCCGTGGCGCGCGAGCGGATCGCCGACCGTGAGCGCGAGATCCGGCGGCGGAGTGCCGCCCGGGCGCGCCGCGACGAGCGGGGGCGGGCCAGCGGCTCCGGCGGCGACGCCGGTGGTGGCACCCCGGCCGCCACCGCGGTGACTCCGGCCGCTCCGGCCGACGCGCCGCCGACGGACGGCCGGGAGCTCGCGGCGGCGGGGCGGCGCTGACCGCCCCCGCCCGCGGGGCGCACGGTATGCGGCCCGGGCCTGGTTGGTCCCACGGCGGCGCCCACCGGGCGGCCCGAAAAATTGATTCCGGCATACCGTCCCAGAACGGCATACTGGAGGTCATGAGTTCGCACGGCACCAGTCCGGTTCTCGTCGGGCGGGCGGCGGAACTGCGCACCCTGCTCGACCACGCGCACGCCGCGCGGACCGGCGGGGCGGGCACCATCCTCATCGGCGGCGACGCCGGAGTCGGCAAGTCCCGCCTGCTGCGCGAGTTCGCCGAGCAGGTGCCCGGCGGACCGGTCGTCGCGGGCGGGTGCCTGGAACTGGGCGTCGACGGCCTGCCGTTCGCCCCCTTCGTCACCGTGCTGCGCCACCTGCTGCACGAACTCGGCCAGGAGCGTTTCGCGAGCCTGGTGACCGGCGGCGGGAAGGAGCTCGCCCGCCTGCTGCCCGAGCTGGGCGAGCAGCCCGGCGAGCACCGCGAGGCACGCAACCGCCTCTTCGAGGAGGTGCTGCGGGTGCTGGCCGGCGCCGCCGAACCCGCCGGGCTCACCGTCGTCCTGGAGGACCTGCACTGGGCCGACGCCGCCACCCGCGACCTGCTGGTGTTCCTGGTGCGCAACCTCGACACCGCGCACGTGCAGATCGTCGCCAGCTACCGCTCCGACGACCTGCACCGGTCGCATCCGCTGCGCCGGCTGATCCCCGAGCTGGAACGGCTGCCCACGGTCGGCCACCTGACCCTGCGGCCGCTCTCCCCCGAGGAGGTCGCCCAGCAGGCCGCGGCGATCCGCCGGAGGGAGCTGGCGCCGGAGCAGGCGGCGGCGCTGTACGAGCGCACCGCCGGCAACCCGCTCTTCGTGGAGTCGTTCCTCGACTCCTGCGACCTCGGCGACATCCTGGACTCACCGGTCCCCAGCCAGCCGCGCGAACTGCTGCTGGCCGGCGTCGACCGGCTCCCCGAACGAGCGCGCAGCGTCGTCCGGATCGCGTCCGTGGGCGCGGTCAGCGGCGACCACGTCGGCCATGCGCTGCTCGCGCACGTCGCCGGGCTCGGTTTCGACGAGCTCGACGAGGCGCTCGGCGCGGCTGTCAACGCCAACGTCCTGCGGGTGGACGGCGAGGGCTACCGGTTCCGCCACTCGCTGCTGCGCGAGGCGGTGCACCAGGAGCTGCTGCCCGGCGCGCACGCCCGGCTGCACCTGCGGTTCGCCGAGGCGCTGGAGGTCCGGCCCGATCTGGTGCCGGCCGACCGCCTGGCCGCCGTGCAGGCGCACCACTTCCACGCCGCGCACGAGCTGCCGCGCGCGCTGAGCGCCGCCTGGTGGGCGGCGGTGCGGGCCGGCGAGGCGCTGGCCTTCGCCGAGCAGCTGCGCATGCTGGAGCGCGTCATCGAGCTGTGGGACCGGGTCCCGGAGCCGGGCGCGCTGGTGGACGCCGACCTCGTGGAGGTACTGCGGCACGCCGTGATGGCGGCGTTCGAGAGCGGGGAGTTCCGGCGCGGCCGGGAACTGGCCGATCTCGCGCTCTCCCTGCTTCCCGACACCGACGACGCCGGGACCCGCACCCGCCGTGCCGTCCTCCTGCGCAGCCGGGGCCGCATCCGCATCCAGCTCGGCGACGACGCCGCCATGGAGGACCTGCTCGCGGCGCTCGACCTGCACCCGCCGGAGCACCACGGCTACGGGTGGCTGCTGGCGATCATCGCGCGCGAGCTGATGCTGCGCGGCGGCACGCTGCCCACCGACCGGCTCGCCGCCGGCATGCTCGCCCTCGACAGCACGCACTGCAGGCTCACCGCGGCCGAGCTCGCCACGGAGGCCCTGGCGCGGTCCACCGAGCACGGTGACTTCTGCGCCGTGTCCGACGCCGTCATCACCCTGGGCACCGTGCAGGGCGAGACCGGTGACGTGGAGGCGGGCATCCGGAGCATGCGGCGCGGCATCGCGCTGGCCGTCGAGATCCACGAGCCCGAACTGGAGCTGCGCGGTATCGGCAACCTGTCCTCGCTGCTGCGCGACTTCGGCCGGCACCACGAGGCGCTGGAGCTGACCGGGCACGGCTTGGAGCGGGCGCGCGAACTCAGCATGCTGCGCTCCAAGGGGGCGTTCGTCGCGCTGAACCGCGCCGAGATCATGTTCGAGCTCGGGGATCTGCACGAGGCGGCGGTGCTCATCGACGCCGCGCTGAGCTGGTCGCCGGCGCCGCTGCACGCCTCGCTGCTGAAGGTGCTGCGCGGCCGGGTGGCGCTGGCCCGCGGGGACCAGGCCGCCGTCGCCGCGTCGCTCGCGGACCTGCGCACCGACCGGGTCCTCGTCACCGGCCGGGTGCAGTCAGTGATGTCGCTGGCCATGCTGACCATGGAGGCCGCACTGGCCGAGGGCGAGGCGCTGCGGGCGCTGGACATCGCACTGCGGACCTTCGAGCGCGTGGACGTGCGGGCCGGCGCCTGCTACCGCTGGGAGTTCAGCAGCCTGGCCGCGCGGGCACTGGCCGCGAGCCGCGACGCCGTGGCCGGGCTGCCCGAGCACGCCGAACAGGCGGCCGGACTGCGGCGCAGGCTGTTGGACGTCCACGAGACGATCACCGCCCACGGACCGGCCCGCGCGGCGCACCACGACATGGTGCTGGCGTGGATCGCGGTGTTCGACGGCGCGGCCCCCGAGGTGCTCCGGGACGCGTGGGAGCGGGCGGTGGCCTCCGGCTCGTCGACGGAGTACCGGCTGGCGCACGCCGAAGCGCTGCTGCAGGCCGCCGACGCGGCCGCCTGCTGCGGCGACCGCGTACTGGCCCGCGAGCGGCTCCGGTCGGCCGCCGACATCGCCAAGGAGTTCGGCGCCGCCCTGCTGGAGCTCCGCGTGACCGACCTCGCCCGGCGCCTGGGCCTGTCGCTGGACGCGTCGGCGTCGGCTCCCCCGTCCGCACCGGCCGGCCTGACCGCGCGGGAGACTGAGGTGCTGCGGCTGCTGGCCCGGGGTTACACCAACGCCCAGATCGCCACCGAGCTGTTCATTTCGGCGAAGACCGCGAGCGTGCACGTGTCGCGCATCCTCGCCAAACTCGACCTCCCCAACCGCGGCCAGGCCGCCGCCCGCGCCCGCGACCTGGGGCTGGGCTAGATCGTTGATGGGAGCTTGGTGTCCTGGTCAGTGGTCATAAGCGGTCAGTGACCGCTTGACCGGGGCGCCGATCAGCCAGTTGTGCAGATGGCGGCGTTGAGGGCGAGGACGCGCTGACACACTGCGCCCACTGCCCCTCGGTGGTGCGTGCGGCGTGGCGCTTTCAGGCCGAGCTGGTTCTTCAGGGTCCAGATGACCGCCTCGATGCGCTGGCGCAGCCATCCGGGGAACACACCGGTGTCGGGCTCATCAGCGCGGGCGGGACGGATGAGCACATGGCCCAGGCCCGCCATGGCCGCCTCGATCCCGGCCCCGGCGAAGCGTTTGTCGCCCACGACGGGGCAGGGCCCCGGTGCGATGGGCACCGCGGTGAGCAGGTGCACCGCCTGCTTGCGTTCGTCCCGCTCCCTGGGGTTGGCCAGGGAGAACGCGGTGACGGCTCCGTCTGCGGTGATGATGGGCAGGAGCTTGGCGCCCCGGTAGAAGGCGTGGTGGAAGGCGTCACGCCTCTAGCCAGCGATCTCGCCCAGGCCCGAGCGGTCCACCGTGGCGCGCGAAGCCCCGCAGGGCAGCGGGGTGCCGTCCATCAGCCGGTGTTTCTCCTGGTAGGTGGGGGTGGCGCGGGCCAGCCGCCGGGCCACCGCGAAGAGCACCGGGGCTAGGGCGCGCAGGTGCCGGTTGTACTTCGATTGGCCGGGCAGGCGCGGGAAGAGGTGCCCGGTCCGGGAGGGTGCCGCGTGCATCCAGTGGTGCTCAGAGTCGAGCGCAGCAGGAGCACTTGGGCTACCGCGACGCGGACGAGTTCGGCGTCGGGGACGGCGAACCACCGCCCGACCAGGTTCGGCCGGGAAGCGCTGGCCTGGGTGAACCGCATGCGCGACCGGGGACGGGCCAGCAGCCGCCGCTCGATCGCGGGCGTCTTGTGCGTGGCGCGGTCGCCGCGGACCAGGTGCACGGTCCGCGATGCCGCCGGCCTGCACCTGAATCCCTCCGACGATGCCCGCGGTGCCGGGCCACCAGACCCGCGACCGCGTTCGGGCTGGTACGGCCCCCGTGTTCGCGGTCCTGGACGCGGCGTCGGGGCAAGGCGGCCTCCTCCCGCCTCCGCAGGCACCGCGCCGCCGAGCTCCGGAAGTTCCTGGTCCGGGCCGACGGGGAAGCACCTCGTGGGCTTGACGTTCCGTCTCGTGCTGGACGGCTACGGAACGCGCGAGGCGCCGGCCATCAGGGACTGCCTGGATGCTGGCCCCCCGTTTCCCGCTGCGTTCCATCCCCACCCACTCCGGTCGGATGGACGTGGCGGAGCGGTTCCTTTCCCGATCACCCGCCGGATGGTCCGGCGGGGTACCTCTCTCTACGTCCGGCAAAGCACGTGAGCTTGCCCTGCGGTCATGGATCGACCACTGGAATGAGCATCCCCGGCCGTTCGCAGGGGCGAAGACCGCCGAAGAGATCCCCGAGACCGCCACCGCGTATCCGCGTCGAATCGACGGCCGGAGCACGAGGGCGTGCCAGGTGGCAGCGGATCCGGCCTGGCCGGGCCCCTGGCCGACAGCCGTCGCGGTCAGACCGGTGAGCCGGCCGACGCACGTGGCCGGTGGCAGCGCTCCTCACCGCCGGCCACGCCGGCGACTGGGCCGTGCCCGGGCAGGCCGCACCGACTGAACCACGCTCATCCCCGAGCTGCGCGGCCGGCGCATCGGCCGGGCCGCAGGGGCCGACTCGCCCGAGAGGGCCGGTCGGCCGGACGGGGTGGTAGCGCCCGGCGCGGGGCGGGGCGGCCGGTAGGCCGCGGCGGCCGAGCGGCCTGGCCGGCACCGGCGACGTGCGGCGGTGGTGTGCGGGCCGATGCGGGACCGCCTCCCGGGTTACCGGGAGCGGCGGACCCGCGTCGGTCCTCGATGCGGTTGTGGCGCGGGGTCAGTCGGTCTCCTGCCCGGTGGCGTAGCGACGGGCCTCGCGCCGCCCGGCGTAGCGTTCCCTGCGGTTGGCGGCCCTGACCATCGCCTGCCACTCCCGGATGTGGGAGCGCACGCGGCACCCCGAGCAGCAGGTGTGGCCGAACACCACCATGCCGGGGTACCAGCGGCAGCGGGTGCCGCTGTCCTCGCGCGTCGGATGCGGCGGCAGGTCGCAGGGGCCGAAGCGGTGGTCGTGGACCGGCCGGTGGCCGTGCTCCGCGAGGCGCACCCACAGCGGCTTCGTCTTGTCCGTGCGGGACATCTCGTTCCTTCCGGAACCCGCCGCCCGAGCTCCCGGACCTTCCGGGCGGGCGGCTAGGGCAACCGCCGCACGGCGCCACCTCCCTTCCGTCGTCCTCGCACCAGCCGCGCGCCATCCCGCCGGACCGGCACCGCCGCGTGCCGTGCTCCGGTGGACGCCCCACGGCGACCACGCCTTCCGCGGTCCCCGGATGGACGGCCACTCAGGGGCCCGGTCCACGGGAGCGGAAAGCCTTCCAGGCTATCGGCGGGCCCGGCCGTGGGCAAGGCGATCCCGGCAGAGGCCGGCTGCCGCGCCCCGAGGGGAAGGAGCTCCCGCCGGACACCGGGGCGGCGTCCTGGAACGGGACGGCGGCGCTCCCGCTCGTACCGACCACGGCGCTCCGGGCCTTCACGGACCCGGGCCCCGACCAGCTGTCGCGGTGCGGCGCCCGGCCGCCGCACCGCGACGGCCACCTCCCCGAGGTGGCGGCCGCCACCACCGTGAACGGGGGTTCTCCGTGCCGGGGCCCGGGGAACCGGGGCAGCGTGCACCGGGGGCACCGGGCGTCGCCTGCCCGGTGACCGCCGCGGCTCGCCGCGGGGCAGGCGCGAGTTCCGCCCGCTGCCGCGTGGCGGCGGACGTCAGCAGACGTTTGCCGCGGTGGTGCGCGATGTCCGGCAGCTGCTCGGAACCTGCGGTCCGCCGCGGCGAGACGAGGTTGCTGTCAGGCGCCAGGGCGAGGCACCAGGCCGAGGCACCAGCATGCCCGCGCCGGGAGCGCCGAGGGCCGGCTACCCGGTGATGGACAGCCCCTCGCCCCCGACCCGGGTCCCGGCGGCCGGGGTAGCCCTCGCGGCGCAGCAGCCGCGCGTACCGGGGAGCGGCGGGCGGCGGGGACGCCCCGCACACCGAGTCGCCGGCGACGGTCTCCCCGCAGCCGTCCGCCGAGGTCCCGGAGGGCTCGAAGCCGGCCGCCTGCTCGGGGCTGAGCAGGTCGCGGGTGGCGGCCGGAGAGGCCGGTCTCCACGGCCGGGAAGGACGAGCATCCCGCGACCGCGAACCCCAGGACCACGGCCGACCAGCGCCACCTCCGGGGCGGCCGTGCCACCGCCGCCACCTCCGCCACGGCGGGAGCCGGCGCCCGCCGGCGCCGCTCAGCGGAACTCGTGGACCACCTCGATGCGGCCGACGATGTGCGCGTTGAACAGGTCGAGCTCCTCAGCCGGGACCCACAGCTCCAGGATGGTCCGGCCGCCGGCCTGCCGTACCGGGTAGCGCTCCAGGAACGCCGACTCGACCTCGAAGCGGGTGACGAAGCCGGCGCCGTCGTGCCTGACGTTCCAGTCGCGCGCGATCCGCACCGCGTAGTCCTCGTTGAGCACCGGGTAGAAGATCGGCTGCTCGGGAAGCCGCGGCGGCCACGCCCGCCAGTCCAGCGCGCGGACCAGGTCCAGTTCCGCGGGGCCGGTCGGCCGCCACAGGGTCGTCGTCGCGTGCTGGCTGGTCATGGGATTCGCTCTCCGGTCCGGGCGGCCGCGGGCGGGGGAACCCTACCGGCGCGGCCCTCGGGCGGCCAAGCCGTTTCCTCCCCGGCCGCCGGACCGTGCCCGGTCGGGCCGCCGGGGAGGGGCCCGGACCGGGTCCCCGCCCGGACCGGGTCCCGGCCCGGGCGCCGCCGCCCGCGGCGTCCGGTCAGCTCCAGCGGCTGGTGATGGGCAGCCGCCGGTCGCGGCCGAAGTTGCGCTTACTGATCTTGGGGCCGGGCGGGTACTGGCGCCGCTTGTACTCGGCGCGGTCGACCAGCCGGATCACCCGGTCCACCAGCGCGGGGTCGTGGCCGGCCGCGATCAGCTCGGCGCGGCCCAGGTCGGTGCCGATGTAGTCGTCCAGCAGCGCGTCGAGCACCGGGTAGTCCGGCAGCGAGTCGGTGTCGAGCTGGCCGGGGCGCAGCTCGGCGCTCGGCGGCTTGGTGATGGAGTTCTCCGGGATGGGCGGGACCTCGCCGCGGCGCGCCGCCTCGGCGTTGCGCCAGGACGCCAGCTCCCAGACCAGCGTCTTCCAGGCGTCCTTGATCGGACCGAAGCCGCCCGCGGAGTCGCCGTACAGGGTGGAGTAGCCGGTGGCCAGCTCGCTCTTGTTGCCGGTGGTGAGCACCAGGTGCCCGTACTGGTTGGACAGCGTCATGAGCAGCTGCCCGCGCACGCGGGACTGCAGGTTCTCCGCCGCCAGGCCGTCGATGTCGACCGCCGCCTCGAAGGCGTCGATCATCGGGCCGACCGCCACCGTGCGCGCCGTGATGCCCTGGCGCTTGACCAGTTCCTCGGCGTCGGTGACGGAGTGCTCACTGGAGTAGCGGCTGGGCATCAGCACCACGTTGACCATCTCGGGGCCGAGGGCGTCGGTGGCGATGGTCGCGGTGAGCGCGGAGTCGATGCCGCCGGACAGGCCGAGGATGACCGAGCCGAAGCGGTTCTTGCGGACGTAGTCCCGGGTGCCGGTGACGATGGCGGCGTACACCTCGGCGAGGTCGTCCAGCCGGTCGGCGATGGTGGACGGGCGCGGGTCGTAGGGGTCGACCGGCCGCTCCGACAGCGTGTGCCGGCGGATCTCGATATCCGTGGTGGCGAGGGTGTCGTCCGGGCGCGGCTCGCTGGGAGCCGGCAGCTCCAGGTCGGTGACCAGCAGCGCCTCCTCGAACTGCGCGGCGCGCGCCAGCAGGGCGCCCTCGGCGTCGACCACGAGCGAGTCGCCGTCGAAGACGAGCTCGTCCTGGCCGCCCACCATGTTGACGTAGGCGAGCGCGGCGCCCGCCTCGCGGGCGCGGCGCCGGCAGAGCGCCAGCCGCTCGTCGTCCTTGTCGCGTTCGTAGGGGGAGCTGTTGAGCACGACCAGCAGCCCGGCGCCGGCGTCGCGCACGGCCGCCACGGGTCCGCCGTCCTGCCACAGGTCCTCGCAGATCGCGAAGGCGACGTCCACGCCGTGCACCCGCACGACGGGCAGCGTGTCGCCGGGCACGAAGTAGCGGAACTCGTCGAACACCCCGTAGTTGGGCAGGTGGTGCTTGGCCGAGACCACCCGGACCTCGCCGCGGTACAGCAGCGCGAGCGCGTTCTGCGGCATGCCGGTGGGCTGGCCGTAGCGCTGCGCGGCCCCCTCCCGGCGGTCGAGGAAGCCGACCACGGCGGGGAGCTCGCCCAGTCCCTCGTCCGCGAGCCGCGCCGCGAGCCGGCGCACGGCGCCGATGGAGGCCTCGACGAAGGACCGGCGCAGCGCGAGGTCCTCGACCGGGTAGCCGGTCAGCGCCATCTCGGGGAACGCGACGAGGTGCGCGCCGTCGTCGGCTGCCCGCCGCGCGTACGCGGCGATCAGGTCGGCGTTGCCGTCGAGGTCTCCGACCGTGCAGTTGATCTGAGCCAGAGCGATCCGCAGTTGTGCCACGCGATCGAGCCTAGCCATTCGTCCGGGTTCCGGCGCGTCCGGGGGCCGCTGACCTGGCGGTCCGCGCCCCGATCCGGCGCCGGGAACCCCGTTTACCTGGTGCGTTAACGTCGGGGAAACCCCGAGTGGGCATAGTTGGGGTATCACGTCTGGTAGGAACGCGTACGGACGTGCGTGATGATTCATGAGGAAGGTGGACCGTGAACCGACAGCAGGAATTCGTGCTCCGCACGTTGGAGGAGCGCGATATCCGGTTCGTGCGACTGTGGTTCACCGACGTGCTCGGGTACCTCAAGTCGGTGGCCGTCGCTCCGGCCGAGCTCGAAGCCGCCTTCGCCGAGGGCATCGGCTTCGACGGCTCGGCGATCGAGGGCTTCGCCCGCGTGCACGAGGCCGACATGCTCGCACAGCCGGACCCCTCGACCTTCCAGGTCCTTCCGTGGCGCAACGAACCGCACGGAACGGCGCGGATGTACTGCGACATCCTCATGCCGGACGGCACTCCGAGCTACGCCGATCCGCGCTACGTCCTCAAGCGCCAGCTCAGCAAGGCGTCCGACCTCGGGTTCACGTTCTACACGCACCCCGAGATCGAGTTCTACCTGCTGAAGAAGAAGCCGGAGTACGGCGAGTTCCCGGAGCCGAACGACTCGGGCGGCTACTTCGACCACACGCCGCACAACAGCGCCCACGACTTCCGGCGCAACGCCATCATGATGCTGGAGGCCATGGGCATCTCGGTGGAGTTCAGCCACCACGAGGGCGGCCCCGGCCAGCAGGAGATCGACCTGCGCTACGCCGACGCGCTGACCACCGCCGACAACATCATGACGTTCCGGCTGGTCATGAAGGAGGTGGCGCTGGAGCAGGGGGTGTACGCCACCTTCATGCCGAAGCCGTTCACGGAGTTCCCGGGCTCCGGCATGCACACCCACCTGTCGCTCTTCGAGGGCGACCGCAACGCCTTCCACGAGCCGGGCGCCGACTACCAGCTCTCCAAGGTGGGCCGGGGCTTCATCGCCGGACTGCTGCGCCACGCCACGGAGATCACCGCGGTCTGCAACCAGTGGACCAACTCCTACAAGCGGCTGTGGGACCAGGCGGCGGCCTCCGCCGGCGCCGGCGGCGAGGCGCCCGCCTACGTCTGCTGGGGGCACAACAACCGCTCGGCGCTGGTGCGGGTCCCGATGTACAAGCCGACGAAGAGCAACTCCAGCCGGATCGAGTTCCGCTCGCTGGACAGCGGCGCCAACCCCTACCTCGCCTACGCCCTGATCCTGGCCGCCGGGCTCAAGGGGATCGAGGAGGGGTACGAGCTGCCGCAGGGCGCCGAGGACGACGTCTGGGCGCTCACCGACGCCGAGCGCCGCGCGCTGGGCATCTCGCCGCTGCCGCAGAGCCTCGACGAGGCGATCCGGGCGATGGAGAACAGCGAGCTGGTGGCCGACACGCTCGGCGAGCACGTGTTCGACTTCTTCCTGCGGAACAAGAAGGCGGAGTGGCAGGAGTACCGCCGCCAGGTGACGCCGTACGAGCTGAACCGGTACCTGCCGACCCTGTGAGGGCGCCGGCTCCGTGAGCGTCCGGAGGCGCCCGGCCGCCGGGTGGCGGCCGGGCGCCTCCTGCGCGCGGGGCTCGGCCGGTCAGGCGCCCGCCGCCGGGTGCAGCCGCACGCCGTTCCAGCCGACGGGCGACCACCGGTCCGGGAGAGCGGCCTCCAGCGGGTAGAAGTCGCGCTCCGCCGGTGTCACGATCTCGTCGGCTGATGTGGTCCCCCACACGCACCAGCCGCGGTCCAGCACCCGGAAGACCGCGTGCCGCAGCTCCGCGGGCACGTCCTCGGGGACCGCCGCGTTCCAGTCCACGGTGATCCCCCGCCGTTCCGCTTCCTTCCGCGCGACGTGGCGGGTGAACGTCTCCCGGGTGTGGGTCTCGGGCACTGCATGCCTCCTGGTTTCCATCCTGGATAGCTCCGCGGACGGTGCGCGTCCGCTGATCACCGCTGCCAGTGGACACCCACTGGCGCTGACCGGGTGGACATGGGCGGTCGGAGACGGTGACGTCCATGACAGTCCGTACTCACGCAGCGTACTGCCGACATGGCAGCCCTGTCCGCAGCGCCCTCGGCGTCCCCGGGAGCGTCCGCCCCCGGCCGGCGGGCACACCACACGCCTCACGGGCGCGGCCACCGCGCGGGAGGCGGGGGCCGGCGCGCTCACTCCGGGGCCCTACAATCCCCCGCATGCCCTCCCCTGAGATCCCGGCCCCGCGGGCCGCGGTGCTGCGCTGGACCCGCGTGCTGCTGGCGGTGCAACTCGGCGTGGCCCTGGTGGCCCTCGCCGCCACCGCTCTGCCCCTCCTCGGCGCGGTCGGGCTCCAGGTGCCCTGGCAGCTCCCGCTGCTGCCGGGGGCCGCGGCCGCCGTCGCGGGCGGGCTACTCACCGTCGTGGGGCGGGCGACGCCGGCGGTGTGGTGGTCGGTGGTCGGGTTGTCGGGGCTCCTGGTGGCCGCCTACGCGGCCACGTCGGCGGGAGCGGCGACCGCGTCCTTCGGCTGGTTCGCCTACACCTCGGGCGACGACGTTCGGTGGCTGCGGTTCATGCTCGCCGCCCAGACCGCCGGCCGGGCGCTGACGCTGCTCGCCGTCGTCATCGGCGCGGTCAACGCTGTCCGGCTCTGCCTGCCGGGCGGCCGCGCGGCGTTCCGCGCGCTAGCCAGCGCCTGACCGCACCGTTACCCCAGCGGACCTCAGTCCACCAGGCCCGGCTGCCGTGCCCGGGCTGCCGGCTCTCCTTCCGCCCGGTCGGGGCCAAGTCCATGGTCCGGCGGGACCATGGGCCCTTTTCCCCGTGCCGGGTGCGGCGGTCCGATGGACTGTGGGGAGTCCGGGCGGCGGGGTCCGGGGCTCGGGAGTCCGGAAGGGGGACGCCATGGCTGACACCGCGACGCACCACCCGACCCGTGAGGAGGTGGCGAACTACACGGACCGTGTGGGCCAGGTCTTCGTCTCGGGCGACCTGCCCGAATCGTGGGGCCGGGTCGCCGGCTACCTGATGGTGTGCGATCCGGAGGCGCAGACGGCCGTCCAGATCTCCCAGGGCACCCGCCTCAGCACCGAGGAGGTCGGCGGCATCCTGTGCGCCTTCGCCGGAGCCCGGGCCATCCAGCAGAACGGGGAGCCGGGCGGGGCGGACACGACGTTCCAGATGCCGCCGCGTGCGCACTGGGAGGAGCTGTTCCGCACGCGTGCCCGGATGGTGGCCGAGCTGCGCGACCTGACCGGGGAGGAGCTGGACCTCGTCAACGACCGCGAGGGCCGGGGGCCCGGTCGGCGGCTGCGGGACGTGCACGACCTGTACTCCCGCGTGGCGGAGGGGCTCGGCAAGGCCCGCGAGGCCGGCTCCAGGGTGCCGCGGCAGTGAGGCGCGCCGGCCGGCGTGCGCCGTCGCAGTGCCGGGCGGCGCACGCCGCGCCGCGCTATGCCTCGCCGCGCTACGCCTCGCCGCGCTATGCCTCGCCGCGCGTTTCGCGGAGCAGGTCGAGGGTCCGCCGCCGCTCGGCGGGGCCGCCGGCCGGGATCACCACCCGCTCCGTCACCCCGGCGTCGGCGTAGCGGCGGAACTCCCGGGCTACGGCGGCGTCGTCCCCGGCCACGACGGTGTCGACGATCCCCGCCTTGCCCTGCGGGTCCAGGATCGACCGGTAGTTCGCCAGCTCGCTGCGCGGTGAGGGCGTGGGAGGCGAGTGCGAGGGGATGGCGGGGATAGGTCGCAATGCTGGAGGTTCCCAGTCCGACCCCCGCACGCGTGGCCCCAGCAGCGCCGCGAGGGTCAGCGCGTCCCACGCCGCCGTCTGGGAGAGGTAGACGGCGTCCATCCCGGCCATGGCCCCGCACGGGCCTCCCCCACGAGGGACTCTAGGTCGAGTCCGTCACTGTTGATGTACGCACCTGTCCGCACCGTCGCCTCAAAGCGGAATCGGATGTTCCGGTTCACTACGATAACGTGAAGCCAACATTCCGGTTCCTGACGGAGAAGAGGAAGCGTGCGAGCCGACGCGCGACGTAACCGCGAGCTCATCGTCACGACCGCCGCCGATCTGTTCGTCGAGCGCGGTCCCGAGGTGTCGATGGAGGAGATCGCGCGGGCGGCCGGGGTCGGCGTCGGCACGCTCTACCGCCACTTCCCCGACCGGCGGGCGCTGGTGGAGGCCATCTCGGTCGACGCGCTGCAGCGGCTCCTCGACTACGGCCGGGCGGTGTCGGAACAGGACGTCTCCGGCTGGGAGGCGCTGCGGCTGATCGTGCGCAGGTGCACGGAGCTGCCGCTCGCGCTCGCCACGTCGGTCACCGGCGGCTCCGCCCTGCCCGGCCGCGCCGAACTCCCCGGTCTCGTCCAGGCGGTGAACGCCGAGCTCGAATGGGCCGCCGCGCGGGCGCAGCGGGAGGGCACGCTGCGCCGGGACATCCCCGCTCGCGAGGTCATCGCCCTGATCAGCGTGGCCGTCTGCCGTCCGGGCGCGCGGATCGACGACCCGCTCGTCAGGGTGGTCTTCGACGGCCTGCGGGCCACGGGGGCCTAGATCGTTGATGGGGGTTCCTCAATGGTCGTAAGCCACGAGCGGCACCGGCGGCCGGGGGACCGCCGGGTCCCCGGGGTTCTCCGGGCCGCTCACTCGTCCCGGCGGGGCGGGGTCCCGGCGCCGGGTGCCGGGTGGCCGGCCTCGGCGTCCCCGCCCCCGCCTCCGCCCACCGCCGGGCGGTCCGCGCGGGCGCGGGGCTCGGGAGCCGACGCCCGGGCGCTGTGCCGCGGCAGCCAGATCAGCACGATCACCATGCCGGTGATCCCGACGGCGAACGAGCACAGCGCCGCCAGGTGCATCCCGGCCAGGAACGCCTCCTTGGCGGGCGCGACCAGGTGCTCTCCCGCCGCCCCCATGCGGCGGGCCACGGCCAGCGTCGCCTCGATCGACTCCCCCGCCGGCTGCCGAACCGCCGCCGGCAGGTCGTGCAGCAGCGGCCCGGTCCGCTCCCGGTAGACCGCCGAGACGACCGCCCCCAGCACCGCCACGCCCAGCGCCGTGGCGACCTGGCGCACCGTGTTCTGGACCGCGGAGGCCGCCCCTGCGCTCTCCCTGGGAACCGAGGACATGATGGACTCGGTCGCCGGCGGCATCACCAGCGCCATGCCGGCGCCCTGTGCGAAGAAGACCGCCTCGATCATCCACACCGGGGTGTCGGTCGAGGCCAGCGAGTAGCACCCGAGGGCCGCCGAGGCGAGGCCGATCCCGCTCGCGCACACCGCCTTGGGTCCGAACCGCGCGACCAGCAACGGGCTGACCGGCGCCACGAGGATCTGGGCCAGGGCGACCGGGATGACCAGCAGGCCCGCGTGCAGCGGGGTGAAGCCGCGCACGCTCTGCCAGTAGAAGTTCATGAAGAACAGCACGCCGGACAGCGCGAAGAACATCAGCATGATCGCCGCGACGGCCACCGCCAGGCGGGGGTTGCGGAACAGCCGGACGTCCAGCGCCGGGTGGTCGGTGCGCGCCTCGTGCACGACGAACGCCGCGAGCACCGCCGCTCCGGCGGCGAGGGCGCCGTAGACGTCGGGGTCGGCCAGGGACCCGCGCTCCCCCGCGGCGATGATGCCGTAGACCAGCAGCACCAGGCCGACGATGGAGAGCAGCACGCCGAGCGGGTCCAGCCGCCCGGGGCGCTCGTTGCGCGACTCCGGCACCAGGAACGCCATGAGCACCAGGCCGACCGCCACGATCGGCACGTTGATCAGGAAGACCGAGCCCCACCAGAAGTGCTCCAGCAGCAGGCCGCCCAGCGGCGGCCCGATGCCCAGCGCGAGCCCCACGGCGCCGGACCAGATGCCGATGGCGCGGGCGCGCTCGCCGGGGTCGAAGACGTTGGTGATGATGGAGAGGGTCTGCGGCATGATCGCCGCGCCGCCGAACCCCATGAGCGCGCGGGCGAGGATGAGCTGGTCGGGGCTGTGCGCGTAGGCCGACGCGAGCGAGCCCAGCCCGAAGATGGCCAGCCCCGTCATCAGCACCCGCTTGCGCCCGAGCCGGTCGCCGACGATCCCCCAGGTGAAGAGCAGGCCGGCGAACACCAGGGTGTAGGAGTTGATGGCCCACGCGAGCTCGCTCTGGCTGGCGCCCAGCCCCTCCTCGGGGTCGGAGATGACCCGCAGGGCGACGTTGAGGATGGTGTTGTCGAGCACCGCCACCAGGAGGCTGATGACGAGGACGCCCAGGATGACCCAGCGCCTCGGATGTCCCCCTGCGTGCTCCACGGCCCCTCCATGAGGACGTCATTCGACGGGCGCGCACCATTCCAGTACGGGCCGCCGCGTTTCACAAGCGGACCCGCCCGTCCTGCCCTTCTTCTCCCCAACCCGCCACGCGCCGGAATTCATCCGCCCGTGCCGGCGCGGAGCCGGACCGCGGCCGGGTACGCCGGGAAGCCGCGTGCGAAAATGTGAGCACCGGCCGGAAACCGCACACCCCGTGGTCCGGCACCGTTACCGACTACGTCCGGGGACGCCGTTCGGCGCTTCGAGACGACGGAGGGAACGCAATGAGCACGACAACGTCCGCCGCCCCCGCCCTGTACGGCGGAGCCTCGACCCGGCGGGTGACCGTCCGCGACATCGCACTGGCCAAGGAGCGCGGGGAGCGCTGGCCGATGCTGACGGCCTACGACGCCCTGACCGCCCGCGTCTTCGACGAGGCGGGCATCCCCGTCCTGCTGGTCGGCGACTCCGCCGCCATGGTGGTCTACGGCCACGACTCCACCATCCCGGTCACCGTGGACGACCTCGTCCCGCTGACCGCGGCGGTCGCGCGGGCCACCCGGCGCGCCCTCGTCGTCGCCGACCTGCCGTTCGGCTCCTACCAGGCGTCGCCCGCGCAGGCCCTGGACTCCGCCGCCCGGCTCATGAAGGAGGGCGGCGCACAGGCCGTCAAGCTGGAGGGCGGCCGGCGGGTCGCCCCGCAGGTGGAGGCCCTGGTGGCGGCCGGGGTCCCGGTCATGGGCCACCTCGGCCTCACCCCGCAGTCGGTGCACACGCTCGGCGGCTACCGGGTGCAGGGCCGCGGCGAGGCCGCGGCGGGGCTGCTCGCCGACGCCAAGGAACTGGAGCGGGCGGGCGCCTTCTCCGTGGTCCTGGAATGCGTGCCGGCCGAGCTCGCGACCCGCGTCACCGCCGAGCTCGGCATCCCGACCATCGGCATCGGGGCCGGGTCCGGGACCGACGCGCAGGTGCTGGTGTGGCAGGACATGGCCGGCCTGAGCCCCCGGGTGGCGAAGTTCGTGAAGACCTACGCCAACCTCGCCGACACGCTGGCGGACGCGGCGCGCAGCTACGCCGAGGAAGTGGTCTCGGGCGCCTTCCCGGACCCGGAGCACTCCTACAGCTGAGCCGCGCCCCCGCACAGACCGCCCCGGCGGCCCCGCCGCCGGGGCGGTCATTCGTGTGCCCGGCCCTCGAAACCGAACCCTACTCGGCGGTAGCATGAGCCGGTCCGGAGGCGACCGACAGGGAAGGCCACGTCAGATGCGCATCTCCATGCCGTTGGGTTACGCGGGGGACCTGAAGCGGTCGGTGGACCAGGTCGTGGAACTGGAGAAGGCGGGACTCGACACCGTCTGGGTCGCCGAGGCGTACGGGTTCGACAGCCCGACCCTCATGGGCTACCTCGCGGCGCGCACGGAGCGGGTGCTGATCGGCGCGAGCATCCTGCCCGTCTACACGCGCACCCCCACGCTCATCGCGCAGACCGCCGCCGGGCTGGACCACCTCTCCGGCGGCCGCGCGGTCATCGGGCTCGGCGCCAGCGGGCCGCAGGTCATCGAGGGCTGGCACGGGGTCCCCTACACCCGCCCGCTGGCGCGCACCCGCGAGGTCATCGAGATCTGCCGCAAGGTGTGGGCGCGGGAGGAGCCGCTGACCCACGACGGCGCGGTCTTCACGCTGCCGCTGCCGCCCGACCGGGGCACCGGGCTCGGCAAGCCCCTGAAGATCATCAACCACCCGGTCCGGCCGCGGATCCCGCTGTACGTGGCCGCGCTCGGCGAGAAGAACGTCGAGATGACCGCCGAGATCGCCGACGGCTGGCTGCCGATCCTCTTCATCCCGGAGAAGGCCGACCAGGTGTGGGGGGCGGCCCTGGCCGCGGGCCGCACCCGGCGCGACCCGGCGCTCGGCCCGCTCGCGGTGGCGGCCGGCGGCATGATCGCCATCGGCGAGGGCGAGGACACCAGGCGGCTGCTCGACCTCGCCCGCCCGCAGATCGCGCTGTACGTGGGCGGCATGGGGGCGCCGGGACGCAACTTCTACAACTCGCTGGCCCGCCGGTACGGCTACGGGGAGGCCGCCGAGCGGATCCAGGAGCTCTACCTGGCCGGACGCAAGGAGGAGGCGGCCGCTGCCGTGCCACGGGAGATGGTGGAGCTGACCAACCTCGTCGGCCCGGAGGGCTACGTCCGCGAGCGCGTCGAGGCGTTCCGCGAGGCGGGCGTCACCCACCTCAACCTCACCCCGGTCGCCGGCGACCCGGTGCGGCTGCTGGAGAAGGTGCGCGGCTGGCTGTAGGGCTCCGCCAGGCGGCGCCTTACAGCCCCGAACCGCGGGCGGCGTACGTCGGCGGGGCGCCGGAGGGGCCGCCGCGCTCCCGGATAGCCGCCGGCCGCCGGCACGTCGGGCGCCGACCGGGCGCGGGGGCGGGCCCCGCTCGCAGGGGGACCGGCCTTCGGCTGTCGCGCGACACCCGGCCCCGCCCTGCGGACCGGGCAGGGCGGCCGCCGCAGCGGGGAGGCGTTCTCCCGGCTGCGCCCGAGCGCACGGTGCGCGGCGCTGCCGGCCGGCCTGGCCGAGCACGGACGCGCGTGCCGGGACCGCCCGGTGAACGACCAGTCGTACGCGCCGCACGCGCTACCGGCCGGCTTCCCCGTACCCGGGTCCGCCCCGACCCAAGCGGGCCGCCCCTCGGCACGGAGGGCCGGACAGCTCCTCGCCGGCACGGTCGCCCCCGCCCCCGGAACCACGACTCCCGTCCGACCGGAGCCGACGGGGCGGGCCGGAGCGGCCAACGGAAGACCTGCTTATGCGGCGTCTCTCCGAGGTAAGCCGGAAACCCGGCGTGGGGCGGGTCTTCAGGCGGACGCGGCGCCTCCGGCGGCCGACGCCAAGGACGCCTCCGCGCCTACCGGGCCGGGCCGGCCGCTGCCCACCGCCAGGCGGGCGGCCGTCGGGCTACCACCGGCCGCACGGGAGCGTGCCCGCTGCGGGCGGGGCCGGCTCCGTGGTCCGGCAGGCCACCGCCGGCCTCGGCGGGCAGGCCCGGCACACGGCCGTACCCGTGCTGGCCGCCCTCGGCCGGCTGCGCGACCACCTCCTGACGCACCCGCGGGAGCCCGCGGCGGCCGCCAGCGGGGCCCGCGCGGCGCCGGCCGGGCCGGCGCGGCAGGTGCCGCGCGGCGCCGTCGCCTCCCCCGTCCGCGCCGGCCGGGGGAAGGGCTCACACGTCGGTGACGCGCAGGCCCGCGTGCGCCTTGTAGCGGCGGTTGATGGAGATGAGGTTCGCGGTGAACGCCTCGACCTGGTGGGCGTTGCGCAGCCGGCCCCCGTAGATGCCGCGGACGCCCGGGATGCGGGCGGCCAGGGCGCGGACGGTGTCCGTGGCCGCGCGGTCGTCACCGAGAACGAGGACGTCGAGGTCCACCTCGTCCACGGCGGGGTCGAGGAGCACGGCGGCGGACACGTGGTGGAACGCGGCCACCACCCGGCTGCCGGGCAGCACGGCCGCGGCCTGCTGTGCGGCGCTGCCCTCCTCGACCGGCAGCGCGAACGCGCCCTGCTTGTCGAACCCGAGCGGGTTGACGCAGTCCACCACGATCTTGTCGGCGAGGCGGTCGGCGAGGCCGGCGAGCAGGTCGCGGTGGCCGTCCCACGGTACGGCGACGATGACCACGTCGCCCTGCTCGGCGACGGCGGCGTTGTCGGCACCGCTCACCGGGAGGCCGTCGCCCAGCTCCGCGGCGGCGGTCCGGGCGCGCTCCGCGCTGCGCGAGCCGATGACCACCTCGTGCCCGGCCAGGGCGAACCGCCGGGCCAGGCCGCGTCCCTGGTCGCCGGTGCCGCCGAGGACCGCGATCCGCAGCCCGGACACGTCGGGAAGGTCGTGCGGTGACTTCTGGTCTGCCATGCCCCGATCATTCCAGGGGTGCGCGCCGTGCGCTGCCGACGGGGGGCCGTGTTCGGCCGGATCCGAGCACCGGCCCGCCGCCCGCCTCCCCCTGGCCTCCCCGGACGCGCCCCGAGGGGAGCAGTCCCGCAACGGCGGCGGTCTCTTCGGCGGCATGACTGCGCGCGGCCGGACGGATACGGCACCATGGGGGTGTGGAAGCCGAGCACGTAGCGACACTGCGCGAACTCCTCGCCGCCACTCCGTGGCTGGAGCGCACCGAGGAGTTCGCCCGCGCCCTGCGCGACACCCGTGAGGCCGGGGGGCTGCTGCTCGTGGGCACCCCCGAGGAGGAGCCCTGGCACCTCGCGGCCCATCTGGCCGACGAGAGCCGCTACGCGGGCCTGCCGCAGCTCTCTCCGACCCTGCTGCGCTGGAACCCCTCCCCCGACGCCCCCGCGCACCTGCGGATCGGCCTGGACCGGTTGGCGGAAGCCCGGCGCGGCGAGACGCTGTTCGTGGTCAGCCCGGAGCGGGAGGCGCCCATCCCGCTCCTGGAGCGGATCGACGACGCCCGACGCACCGGGGCGACGATCCTCGCGCTGGACCAGGGCGACCGCGAGCTCGCGGCGCTCGCGCACGACGCCATCAGCCTCGACCCGGTCGAGGCACCGGTGTCGTTCGAGGGGATGCAGCACCTGGTGAGCAGCGCGGCGGGCAAGCCCGCGGAGCGGCGGCAGCGCCACGGCCTGCGGGACCGCATCTCGCGGTTCCTCGACGTCGTGAGCGGGCCGCGCATCCTGGACTGACCGGCCCCTTCCCGGGGGTCCGGGGCCGGCCGGGCCCCGTGTCAGTCCCGCTCGTCCTCCTCGTCCCACTGCTCATTGCGCCGGGCGACGGTGGCCAGGGCGTCGCCGGCCGCCGCCTCGTCCGGGTACGGGCCGAGCCGGTACTTGTTGGGGCAACCGGGCCCGTACTCGGGGCGGTTGTGCCTCAGGCAGAACCACCACTGGTGGTCGCCGTCCGGCAGTTCGTCGCGGTCCCTCATCCGGTACCTCTCCTCCGCGCCGCGTCACACCGGCCGCCGTGCGCGACGGCCGGCTCCACGGAGCTCCTACCCGCCCGCGGCGGGCGCCCCACCTGCGTCGGCGTTCCCGGCATCCCGGACACAGCAACTACACTCTGTCCCCATGACTACTCCGCTGGTTCCCGGGCGCCTGTCGCCGCCCCGTCCGGTCCCGTCCCACATCGAGCGGCCGGAGTACGTCGGGCGCAAGCGGCCGGTCGAGGGCGTGCTCGGTGACGTCCAGACCCCCGAGACCATCGAGGCCATGCGCGTCGCCGGCCGTATCGCCGCGCAGGCGCTGGAGGAGGTCGGCAAGCACGTCGAGCCGGGCGTGACCACGGACGAGCTCGACCGGGTCGGCCACGAGTTCCTGTGCGACCACGGGGCCTACCCGAGCACGCTCGGCTACAAGGGCTTCCCCAAGTCGCTGTGCTCGTCGCTGAACGAGGTCATCTGCCACGGCATCCCGGACGACACCGTCATCTCCGACGGCGACATCGTCAACATCGACATCACCGCCTACATCCGGGGCGTGCACGGCGACACCAACGCCACGTTCCTCGCCGGCGACGTGGACGAGGAGTCGCGGCTGCTGGTCGAGCGCACCCGCGAGGCGACGATGCGCGGCATCCGGGCCTGCCGGCCGGGTCGGCAGATCAACGTCATCGGGCGGGTGATCGAGTCCTACGCCAAGCGGTTCGGCTACGGCGTGGTGCGCGACTTCACCGGCCACGGGGTGGGCCCGGAGTTCCACTCCGGCCTGGTGGTGCCGCACTACGACGACCCCCGCGCCGACACCGTCATGGTGCCGGGCATGACGTTCACCATCGAGCCCATGATCACGCTGGGCGGGATCGGCTACGACCTGTGGGACGACGGGTGGACGGCCGTCACCTCCGACCGCAGCCGCACGGCCCAGTTCGAGCACACCATCGTGATCACGGACGACGGCGCGGAGATCCTCACCCTCCCGTGATCCCCGGCGGAGGCCGCCTCCCGCGCACCTGTGGCCCCACCCGCCACCAGCGCCCACGGGCTTGAGTGGAACAGGTGCGCCGCACAGGCGGAAAGGCATAGGGTCGGGCCCCGTGAAGATCCTCATCTCTGCCGACATGGAGGGCGCGACCGGGGTGACCTGGCCGGCCGACGTGGAACCGGGGACCGAGCAGTGGCAGCGGTGCCGCGCGATGTTCACCTCCGATGTCAACGCCGCCGTCGCGGGCTTCCTCGCCGGCGGGGCCACCGAGGTGCTCGTCAACGAGGCCCACGCCACCATGCGCAACCTGCTCCTGGAGCGGCTCGACGACCGCGCCGTCATGCTGACCGGCCGCCACAAGGACCTCAGCATGGTGGAGGGCGTGCAGCGCGGCGACGTCGACGGGGTGGCGTTCCTCGGCTACCACGCCGGAGCCGGCGCCGAGGGCGTGCTCGCCCACACCTACCTGCCCAACTCCGTCACCGGAGTGTGGCTGGACGGCGAGCCCGCCAGCGAGGGGCGCCTCAACGCCCAGGTCGTCGCGGAGTTCGGTTCGCCGGTCGTCCTCGTCACCGGCGACGACCGCGCCTGCGTCGATGCCGCCGGCTACGCGCCGCAGGCCCGCACCGTCGCGGTCAAGGAGTACGTGTCGCGCTACGCCGCGGTCTGCCGGCCGCCCGCGCGCACCGCGGAGGACATCCGCGCGGCGGCCGAGTCCGCCATGGCGCTGGCCGGCCGGGGCGAGCCCGTCCGGCACGACCCGCTCACCGTCGAGGTGGAGGTGGACGCGGCGCACCTGGCCGGCGCCGCCGCCCTGGTCCCGGGCGTCCGGCGGGTCGCCGAGCGGCGGGTGCGCTATACGTCGCGGGACGCCTTCGCGATGATCCGCTGCTTCAAAGCCGTCATGACCCTCATCTCCAACGCGGTGGAGTCCAACTATGGCTGACCGTACGGTGCCCGGCGCCCCCGGCGGCGACTGGGCGGTCGTCGACGACGAGGTCGTCCGCTTCACGTCCGAACTGATCCGCATCGACACCACCAACCGCGGCGGCGGCGACGGCCGGGAGCGTCCCGCCGCCGAGTACGTCGCCGAGCGGCTCTCCGACGCCGGGCTGCGGCCGCGGATCCTGGAGTCCGCCCCCGGCCGCGCCAACGTGGTGGCGCGCGTCGCCGGGTCCGACCCCTCGGCGCCGGGCCTGCTCCTGCACGGCCACCTCGACGTGGTGCCGGCCGACCCCGCGCTCTGGAGCGTCCCGCCCTTCTCCGGCGAGGTGCGCGACGGCATGGTGTGGGGGCGCGGGGCGCTCGACATGAAGAACGCCGTGGCGATGACGCTCGCGCTGGTGCGGGCGTGGGCGCGCACCGGGCGGCGCCCCCGCCGCGACGTCGTGCTCGCGTTCACCGCGGACGAGGAGGACAGCGCCGCCTACGGGGCCGAGTGGCTGGTGCGCGAGCACGCCGACCTGTTCGAGGGGTGCACCGAGGGCGTCAGCGAGTCGGGCGGCTACACCCACCACGCGCGCTCCGTCACCGGGCGGCCGGTTCGGCTCTACCCGGTGGCCGCGGGCGAGCGCGGCACGGCGTGGCTGCGGCTCACCGCGCACGGTACCGCCGGGCACGGTTCGCGGAGCAATACCGACAACGCGGTCGGCGCGCTGGCGGAGGCGGTGGCCCGGATCCACGCGCACCGCTGGCCGGTCCGGCTGACCCCGGTGACCCGCGCGGCCATCACCGAGATCGGCGCGGCCATGGGGGTGAAGGTCGACCTGGACGCACCCGGCTTCGTCGTCGAGCGCGACCTCGACCCGCTGCTGGAGCGGCTGGACCCGACCGGCCAGTTGATCGCCGGGACCGTGCGCAACAGCGCGAACCCGACCATGCTGGCGGCCGGCTACAAGGTGAACGTGATCCCGGAGTCGGCGTCGGCCGGAGTCGACGGCCGGGTACTGCCGGGGGCGGCGGCCGAGTTCGAGCAGACCCTGGACCGGCTCACCGGGCCGGCGGTGGAGTGGGCGTACCAGCACCGCTCACAGCCGCTCGTCTCGCCCGTGGAGTCGCCGACCTTCGCCGCGATGCGCTCCGCCCTGCTCGCGCACGACCCCGAGGGCCACGTGGTACCGGTCTGCCTGAACGGCGGGACCGACGCCAAGCAGTTCGCGGCGCTCGGCATCACCGGCTACGGGTTCACGCCGCTGCGGCTGCCCCCGGACCTCGACTACGGCACGCTGTTCCACGGCGTCGACGAGCGCGTCCCGGTGGACGCGCTGCGGTTCGGCGCGCGCGTCCTGGACCGGTTCCTGACGTCCGCCGGCTGACCGGCGTCCCTCCTCCGTGCCGCCGGCGGGACCGGCGGCCGACCCATCCGCCCCCGCTCCCGTCGACGACCGGGAGACCAGGAACAGGAAGGACCCCGGAGTGAGCAAGAGAACCCTGCCCTACGGCGCCTGGCCGTCCCCCATCGACGCGGGCGCGGTGGCGCGCCACGACGGCATCCCCAACTGGCCGACGGCGCTCGGCGACGAGGTCTGGTGGACGGAGCCGCGCCCGCACGAGCAGGGCCGCGTGACGCTGTGCCGGTCCCGGCTGGACCTCCCCTCCGTTCGGGCCGAGACGGTGCTGCCCGCGCCGTGGAACGTGCGCAGCCGGGTGCACGAGTACGGCGGCCGGCCCTATGTCCTGGCACGCGGCGGCGCCGGCTCGGGGCCGGTCGTGGTCTTCAGTGAGTACTCCGACCAGCGGCTGTACCGCTTCGAGCCGGGCCCGGCGCCGGGTCCGGACGGGCGGGAACCGGCCGAGCCGCCGGCCGCCGCGCCGCTGACTCCCCAGCCGCCGGTCCGCTCCGCGATCCGCTACGTCGAGCCGATCATCCCGCCGGGCGGTACCGAGGTGTGGTGCGTGCGGGAGACCCACCTCGGCCCGGACCCGACGGACGTGCGGCGCGACATCGTGGCCGTGCCGCTGGACGGCTCGGCGGCCGAAGACCCGTCGGCGGTGCGGGTGATCGTGGCCGGCGGGCACTTCCTCGCCTGCCCGCGCGTGTCCCCCTCCGGCGACCGGCTGTCCTGGATCAGCTGGGACCACCCCGACATGCCGTGGGACGCCACCCGGCTGCACGTGTGCGAGGTGTCGGCCGACGGCCGGGCCGGGGAGGCCCGCACGGTGGCGGGCGGGCCGCACGAGGCGGTCGTCCAGGCGGAGTGGGGCGCCGACGACACGCTGTACTGCCTCACCGATCCCGACGGCTGGTGGAATCCGTACCAGGTCAGCCTGTCCCCCGAGGGTCGGGCCGAGCGCGGACCCGTGAACCTGGCGCGGCGCGAGGAGGAGTTCGGCGGGCCGCTGTGGCAGCTGGGGAGCTCCTGGCTGCGGCCGCTGCGCGACGGCCGGATCGCGGTGGTGCACGGCCGCGCGACCACCGCGCTGGGCCTGCTCTCCCCCGACTCCGGGACGATCACCGATGTCGCGACCCCGCACACCGAGTGGTTCGGCAAGTTGACGTCGGGCGGCGCCGCGGACGCCTGGGTGATCGGGGTCGCCGCGGCCGACGCGCTGCCCGCCGAGGTGGTGGCGGTCTCCACGGTCACCGGCGAGTGGCGGTCGCTGACCCGTCCGCGCTCCCAGGACCGGCCCGAGGATCCGTTCGCCGACTTCCTGCCGCGGCCGCAGGCGCGGGTGTTCACCGGCGAGGACGGCCGGGAGGTGCACGCGAACGTGTACCAGCCGCGGCATCCGCAGGCCGCCGGCCCGCAGGGCGAGCTGCCGCCGTTCGTGATCTTCGTGCACGGCGGGCCGACCAGCCGGTCGCCCATGGTGCACGACCTGGAGGTCAGTTACTTCACCAGCCGCGGCATCGGCGTGGCCGAGGTCAACTACGGCGGCTCCACCGGACACGGCCGCGCCTACCGGGAGCGACTGCGGGAGAGCTGGGGCGTCGTCGACGTCGAGGACTGCGTGTCGGTCGCCCGCGCGCTCGCCGACCAGGGGGTCGCCGACCCGCGCCGGCTGGCGATCCGGGGCGGCAGCGCGGGCGGATGGACCACGGCGGCGGCCCTCACCTTCACCGATGTCTTCCGGTGCGGGACGATCCAGTACCCGATCCTGGACCTGGCCGGCTGGCGGACCGGCGAGACGCACGACTTCGAGTCCCGGTACCTGGAGAGCCTGGTCGGCCCATGGCCGGCGGCGCGGGAGCGCTACGAGGAGCGGTCCCCGGTCAACCACGCCGAGCGGATCACCGCGCCGTTCGTGCTGCTGCAGGGGCTGGAGGACGAGATCTGCCCGCCGGTGCAGTCGGAGCGCTTCCTGGAGCGCATCGCCGGGCGCGGTGTCCCGCACGCCTACCTGACGTTCGAGGGCGAGCAGCACGGCTTCCGCAAGGAGGAGACGATCGTGGCGGCACTGCACGCGGAGCTGTCGCTGTACGCGCAGGTCTTCGGGTTCGAGGCCGACGTGCCGCACGTGGAGCTGCGGCCGTGACCGCGGGGGCGGGCCCGCGCCGCCGGGTGGTCCGGCCGCCGCGGCTGCGCCCGGGCGACCGCGTGGCGGTGGTCGCCCCGTGCAGCCCGCCGACCCCCGAGCGGCTGGCGGCGGCGTGCGAGGTGCTGCGCGGCTGGGGGCTGGAGGTGGTGCTGGGCCGGCACGTGCGGGACCGGCATCCGCGCTTCGGCTACCTGGCCGGGCTGGACGCGGACCGGGCCCGCGACCTCCAGGACGCGTGGCTGGACCCCGGCATCGCGGCGGTCCTGTGCGCCCGCGGCGGCGACGGCGCCCACCGGACCGTGGACCTGCTGGACTTCGCCGCGATGCGCCGTGCTCGGCCGAAGGCGCTGGTGGGCTACAGCGACGTGACCGCGCTGCACGAGGCGTTCACGACGGAGTTGAGCGTGGCCACCCTGCACGGCCCGGTCATCGCCAGCCGCGACTTCCTGGAGGACGCCCGTACTCCGGCGGAGCTGCGCGCCACCCTGTTCGAGCCGGAGTCGCGGTTGGAGCTGACCTCGCCGGGCGCCGCCACGCTGGTGCCCGGCCGGGCGCGCGGCACCACCATCGGCGGCAACCTCAGCCTGCTCAGCGACGGGCTGGTCACCCCGCACAGCCGCGGGTCCGCGGCGGGCGGCATCCTGCTGCTGGAGGACGTCGGGGAGGACGTCTCCCGCATCGACCGCATGCTCACCCAGCTGCTGCGCAGCGGCTGGCTGCGCGGGGTGGCGGGGATCGCGCTCGGCTCGTGGCAGGACTGCACGCCGGACCTGGACGTGATCCGCGACCTCCTGCTGGAGCGGCTCGCCCCGCTCGGCGTCCCGGTCGTGTGGGAGCTGGGGTTCGGCCACTGCCCGAGCCAGCTCACGGTCCCGCTGGGCGTGCCGGCGGTCCTGGACGCCGACCGCGCCGTCCTGACCCTGGACCGGCCGGCGCTGACCTGACCGGCCGATCGGACCGGGCGCCCCGGCCGGCCGGGGCGCCCCTCCGGCTGCCAGCCGTCCCGGGGAACCGCCGGGCTTGACCGGACTCCAAACCCGCGCGCCTGCCGGTCTCACCCTCGGCGCGCATACTCGGGAGTGTCGGAGGGGTCCCGGCGGCCTCCCGGGGAGCAGGGGAAGGGTGACGACGATGGCGAGCATCCACGCACCGCACCGGCCGAACGGTCCGCGGGGGTCCGCCGGCGGCTCCGCCCATCACGGGGTCCGCGACACGGCGCGGTTCCTCGGCGCACTGCTGGCGAGCGTCTTCGCGGCGGACGTGGTGGTCCCCGAGGCGAAACCGGGCGAGCTCCGCGCCCGGCTCGTCGAACTGGGCTACCTGGACACCACGTCGGTCCCCACCGAACTGCGCGCGGGCCTGCGCGCCTTCCAGCAGGCGCACGGCCTGCCCGCCGACGGGGTGGCCGACGCCCGCACGGTCACCGAACTGCTGCGCCCGGTCAGCGGACGGCGCGGGCCGCATGGCACCGAACGCTGAGGCGGAGGTCAGAGCGGGCGGGCCCATCATGGTGGCCCGGGGTCCGTGCGTACCCGCACGGCGGTACACCGTCACATCCCCCTCGGCGGTCTGACGGCCGGCCGCCCTCTCACTCTCCCGCCGTTCGCCCGTCCACAACCACGGCTGGTCGGCCGCGATCGTGTCAGCCCACGAAGAGGCACCTCACCGTCGGCCCCGGCGGTGGGCTCCGCCTCGCTGACCTCCGCGGGGAGGGGTGAGCTGGTCCTTCCTCCTGGCGGCCGCCCCGGCGCCGGCGTGCTCCGACCACCACGGCCGCCGCCTTCCTTCGACGACCCCCGCCATGGACTCCGAAAACCAGGAAGTACGACCGGCGGAACCGGGAAGTCCTGCTCACCGCTGTCCGGGCAGGTTCGCCGTGGACCACGCAGCCCACAGGTCGGCGTACCGGCCGCCCGCGGCCACCAGGGCGGCGTGCGGGCCGCTCTCCACGATCCGGCCCGCGTCGAGGACGACGACGGTGTCGGCGGTGGCCGCCTGGGTGAGGCGGTGCACCACGACCACCGCCGTACGTCCGGCCAGCACGCGGTCGGCGGCGGCCTCCAGTACGCGGGCGCCCGCGCTGCCGGCCTCGGCGGTGGCCTCGTCGAGCACGGCGACCTCGGGGTCGGCGAGCGCCAGGCGGGCCAGCGCGAGCTGCTGGGCCTGCGTGGCGGTCAGCCGGTGGCCGCCGTCGCCGACAGCCGTCGCCAGCCCCTGGGGCAGCGCCTGCGCCCACTCCAGGGCGCCGGCGAGGTCGAGGGCGGCACGCAGCTCCGCGTCGCCCGCCTCGGGGCGGGCGAGCCGCAGGTCGTCGGCGAGGGTACCGGCGAACACGTGCACCTCCTGCGTGACGAGCGCGACCCGCTCGCGCGTTCCGGCGGCCCCCAGGCTCTCCAGCGGCACGCCGCCGATGGCGACCGTCCCGGCGGTGGGCTGGTGCACGCCCGCGATCAGCTTGGCGAGCGTGGTCTTGCCGGCGCCGCTCGCCCCCACGAGGGCGACCCGAGTGCCCGCCGCGATCTCCAGGTCGATACCGCGCAGCACGTCGTGGCCCGGCGTGTAGGCGTGGCGCACGCCGGCCACGCGCACCGACGCCCCCGCTGGGACGGGCGCTTCGGCGGGGTCCCGCGGCGGCTCCAGGTCGGCGATGCCGACCAGCCGCGCGAGCCCGGCGCCGGCCTCCTGCACCTGGTCGAAGAGGAACAGCAGCACGTTGATCGGATCGAACAGCCGGATGAAGAACAGCGCCGCGGCCGCCACCGCCCCGATCGTCACGGCGTCGGCCCGGACCAGGAGGAACCCGGCGACCAGGATCGCCGCCAGGCCGGTGAACTCCGCGACGTTCAGCCGGGCGAAGAAGCGGTTGCGCAGGCCGACCACGCGCAGCGCGAAGTCCACGGCCGTCCGCGACCGCGCGGCGACCAGCCCGGTGTGCCGGTCGGACAGCCCGAAGGCCCGGACCGTGGCGGCGCCGCCGACGGAGTCGAGCAGCTGCTGCGCGCGCTCGCCCTCGGCGATGCGCTGCTCCGCGTAGAGCGGCCCGGAGGTCCGCAGGTAGCGGTGCAGCGCGAACGCCTGGATCGGCACCGCGCACAGCATGGCGGCCGCGAACCGCCAGTCCAGGGCCCCCAGCCCGATCAGGGTGAACCCCACGGTCAGACCGGCCCCGGCGAAGGCCGGCAGCGCCTCGCGCACGGCGGTGGCGATGACCGCGACGTCGCCGGCCACCCGCGCCACCACGTCGCCGCTCCCGGCCTGCTCCACCCGGCTCATGGGCAGCCGCAGCGCGCGGTCCATGACCCGCTCCCGCAGCCGGGCCAGTGCCGTCTCACCGAGCCGCGAGGTGAGAACAGTCCCCAGCGCGGACAGCGCCGCGTGCCCCGCGGCGACGGCCAGCAGCAGCACGGCGGGGAGCACCAGCGCCGACGCGGGACGGCCGTCGGCGATGACGTCCACGACGTACCCGAGCAGCAGCGGCCCGGCCATCTGCACGGTGGCGCCCGCGACGAGGACGGCCAGCGTCGCGGCGGCGAGCGCCCGGTGCGGCCGCAGCAGCCGCGCGAGCGCCCGCCGGGTCTGCGCGGCGGTGGCGGTGGGCAGGGGGACGCGGGAGGTCACGGCGACACCACCATCTGGGGTTCGGGACGGCCGGGCGGCTGCCGGAGCCGGGAGGGCCGCTGGCGCGGATGCCGGCCGATCGGGTGTTCGGTCCGCGCCGTCCGTACACGGCGGCAGGCGCGAGCGGCCCCGCGCGGTCGGCGGCGGGGGACGCGAGGCGTGCGCACACCGGTCCGGCGGGAGGACGCGCCGGAGGCCGGGCGGCCCCGGTCGGAGGCCGCGGGAGCACCCGCGTCGCCCGTCAGGGGCGCCGAGCAGCCCGCCTCTACTCCGGCCGCCCGGCCGGGGACGCGGCCGTCCCCGCGACGCCGGGCGCCCGGGGTCGGCCGTGGTGGCACTCCGGCCCGCCCGGCGCCGCCGCGCGGACGGCACCGACCGGCAGCGACGGGAGCGGGCCCGTGCCGCGCCGGGACCGGCCGCCCGGCCGCCGCGGGCCGGGGCACCGGAAGGTCGGGCCCACACCGCATGCGCACATCGGTGCGGTGGTCGCGAAGGCCGCGCACCGGACGGCACCTGCCGGCAGCGGCCCGGCGGTGCTCCCGCCCGTCGCCCCTGGAGGCGCGGCCGTTCCGACCCGGGTAGCCGGCTCCCACGGAATCCGTTGCCCCGCATGTCGGGCACCGCGGCGCCGGCAGCCCGCACCGATGCGGCGACAGGCCGCGCCGCGTGGCCGAGACCGCCGGGCGGCAATGGCGCGGGAGGGTCCGGAGCGCGCCGGACACACCGGCCCCGGGGGCTTCGGCCTCCCGGCCCGGCCCACCCCGGTACGGCGGTACCGCGGACACCTGCCGCCGTTTCCACGCACGATCGTCCGGCGGGGCCGCGAGGCGAATCCACGGGCCTGGGCACCCGGTGGAGCGAGGCCCATCAGCGGCTCCCCGGCCGAACCCGTGCCGCGCCGGGACCGGCCGGCCGGCCGCCGCGGGCCGGGGCACCGGCTCCCACGGCGCCCAGCCCCCGGCCGGGCCGAGAAAGTACCGGTGGGCGCCGAGGGTGCGGTGCCGAGCCGCCGCTGGACGGTCCGCCGGCGCTCCGGGATGGCGGCGGGACCTCATGACAGCACCGCCGCGCGGTAGTCGGCGTTGTCGCGCACCAGATCCGCGTGTCGTCCGGTTGCCGCGATCCCGCCGTCGAGGACCAGCACGACACGGTCGCAGACCGCCAGCAGCGCCGGGCCGGTCGTCAGCACGACGGTGGTGCGGCCGGTGCGCAGCGCGCGCAGGCCGGAGGCGACGCGAGCCTCGGTGACGGCGTCGATGGCACTGGTCGGATCGTGCAGGACGAGCACCGGCGGGTCGGCGGCCAAGGCCCGGGCGAGGGCGACGCGCTGGCGCTGGCCGCCGGAGAGCGAGCGTCCGCGTTCGGAGACGACCGTGTCCAGGCCGTCGGGGAGGCCCGCGGCGACCTCGTCGGCCGCGGCGGCGGCCAGCGCGTCGGGGACCCGGCCGTGGTCGCGGGCCGCCGCGGTGACGTTGGCCAGCACGCTGCCCTCGAACAGGTCGGCCTCGTGGTCGGAGACCAGGATCGCGGCGTGCGCCCGGTCCGGTGCGAGGCGGTCCAGCGGCACCCCGTCCAGCAGCACCGCGCCCGCCGCCGGGCAGACGCGGTGGCCGAGGCAGTCCAGCAGCGCGGTGGCGGCGGCCTGATCCGGCACCACGACTCCGGCGACCTCGCCGGGCGCGACCTCCAGCGTGAGGCCGCGCAGGGCGCCGTGGGCGAGGCCGTCCAGCCGCAGCGCGCCCGCGGTGTCCGCGGGTTCGGTCGTGCCCGCCCCGACCGCCGGTGGCGCCGACAGCACCTCGGCGACCCGGTCGGCCGACGCCCGCACCTGGGCGAACACCGCGCCGGCCCGGAACAGCCGCTGCATGGGCCCGATCAGGAACTGGGCCAGCCCGACCACCGCGATGAGTTCGCCGACCGTGATGTCGCCCGCCAGCGCGAGGCGGCCACCGACGTAGGCGACGAGCGCCAGGAAGGCTCCGGTGACCAGGGGGGCGCCGCTCTCGTACAGCCCTTCGGCGCGGGCGGCGAGCAGGGTGGCGCGCAGCGAGTCGCGGCTGGCCGCGCGGTAGCGATCGGCCGCGGCGCGTTCGGCGCCGATGCCCTTCAGCACCCGCAGCCCGCGGACGAGGTCGGTGGCCAGCCCGGCGGCGCGGGCGACCCGCGCCTGCTCTACCGCACTTCGCCGCTCCAGCGGGCGGCCGAGCGCGTGGGTCAGCCACAGCACGGGCGGCAGGCCGACGGCCACCAGCAGGCCGAGCGGGACCGACACCCGCAGCAGAGCCACGACCGTGACGGCGAGGGCGGTCACGGCGGCCGCGGTGATGGCGACGGCGGTGGTGAGCATGGCGGTCCGCTGCGCGTCGGACGTCGCGACGCTGAGCAGCGCGCCGGGCTGCCGGCCGCGCTCGGCTCCGCCGCGCGGGTGCAGCACCCGCCGGGCCAGCTCCACCCGGAGTTCGTGCTCGGCTCCCTGGGCCACGCCCTCGATGATCCGCGCCCCGATCCGGTAGCTCCAGGAGAACGCGACGAAGACGGCCGCGAGCAGCCCGAGCCCGAGCAGCCCGCGGCGCACGTCGCCGGTGGCCACGGCACCGTCGATGACCAGCCCGACGATCACCGGGACCATGGCCTCGCCGACCTGGTGCGCCATGATCAGCGGAAGGGCGGCGGCGAGCGCGCCCCATTTGCGCACCAGCACGTGCCGCAGCAGGGAACGGCGGGTCCAGGCGGTGAGGGGGGCGGGCGACGGCGGCAGGTCCGCGCCCTGCTCGGGGGCGGGCGACCCGGATGGACCGGATCCGGTCGGGCGCGGCGCCTCCGTCGTCGTCACGCTCAGGTCCTCCCACCCCACCGGAAATCTGGCGAAGTTAGCCTAACCTAACGCGAACCGGGCGCCCGCTTCGGGGGCGCCGCCCGTCCCGGGTATCAGGCGGGGGCCGACCTGACTCGGGGCGCCGCGACGTCACACTCGGTGAAGTGCCCGATATGCCGATCCGGCGGCGACGTCACGTCCGGGGTACCACGCAGATGCCGTTGACCGAGATCGGACAACCGCCTGACCAGGCACGTTACGGCGGCTACGCTCACCGCACCACGTCCACCCGCTCTGGAGGTCGCATGGGTCGCCACGAAGGCCAGCCCAAGCCCGGCCAGCCGTACGAGCCACCGCCGACCAACCCCGACCCCCAGTCGCCCGGCGGCGGGACGCGGGAGAAACCCCAACCCCCATGACCCTGCCCGCCACTCTCGTGGCCGCTCTCAGCCGGTCGGGGCAGCTGACCGACCAGCGCTGGCGGGAGGCGATGCTCGCGGTGCCCCGGGAGCACTTCATCCCGCCGGTGGCCGTCGCCGTGTCCGCCGACACCACGCGGCGGTACCCGATCGACCGGCACACCGCCCCGGACGTCTGGTGGCAGGCGGTCTACTCCGACACCGCGATCGTCACCCAGCTGGACGACGGCGACACCCCGCTGGCCGCCGGCGACGGCGACTCCACCAGTTCGGCGTCCGCTCCTGGCATGGTGGCGGCGTTCCTCGAACTGCTGGCGCCGCTCCCGGGGGACCACGTGCTGGAGATCGGCACCGGCACCGGGTGGACCGCCGCGCTGCTGGCCGCTGTCCTCGGGGCCGACCGGGTAACCAGTGTCGAGATCGACCCCCACGTCGCCGCGCGGGCCGCGGCGAACCTGCGCGCGGTCGGGTTCGCCCCCGGACTCGTCGTGGCCGACGGCGCAGCCGGATGGCCGGGCGGCGGACCCTACGACGGCGTGCACGTCACCTGCGGCGTCCGCGACATCCCGCACGCGTGGGTGGTGCAGACCCGGCCGGGCGGCACGATCGCGCTGCCCTGGCTGCCCGGCATCGGTTACGGGCACCGGCTCCGGCTCGCCGGCACCGGCGACGGCCGCGCGGTGGGCCGGCTCACCGGCGGCTGCTCCTACATGGTGCTGCGCGCCCAGCGTCCCGTCGCCCCCGACTTCGCCGCCGACGGCGGGTGGCGGGAGAGCTCCACCCTGCTGGACCCGCGCCGGGTCCTGGACGGCCCTCCCGGTGCGCACGCCGCCGTCGCCGGGCAGCTGCCGGGCGTGTTCGGCCACGGCGCCGGCGGAACGGACGGCCGCTACCAGGCGTGGTTGTGGAGCGCCGACTCCCAGGCCCGGGTCGCCTATGACCCCGGCTACCTGCGCCGCGGCGTCGAGCAGCGCGGCCCCCGCGACCTCTGGGACGAGGCGGAGCGGGCCTACCTCACCTGGGTCGGCTGGGGGCAGCCGGAACGCGAGCGGTTCGGGGTCACGATCGACGCGGCCGGGCAGCGGGTGTGGCTCGACGTGCCCAGCAACGTCCTGCCCGTCCAGGCTCAGTAGCGACGCGCGGCTGGCGGGCCGTCAGTCCTCCGTTGCGCCGCTGCGCGCCGCTGCCGCCGCGTAGTGGCACGCCACCTGGGCCGTGGTCGCGCTGGTGAGGACACCCGGGTCCTCGGTGCGGCAGCGGTCCGCCACTCCGGCCCGCTCGGCCTCACCGGAGGACAGCACCTGGCAGCGGGCGTGGAACCGGCAGCCGCCGGGGATGCGGGCCGGGTCGGGGGGTTCGCCGGTGAGGACGACCGGGGTACGGCCGGGGGCCTCCGGGAGGACCGACAGCAGGGCCTGGGTGTAGGGGTGGCGCGGCGCGGTCAGCACCTCCTCCACCGGGCCGACCTCGACCACCCGGCCCAGGTACATCACCGCGACCCGGTCGGCGATGTTCCAGGCGAGGCCGAGGTCGTGCGTCACCACCAGGGCCGACAGGCCCAGGTCCTCGCGCAGGCGCAGCAGCAGCGCCAGGATCTCGCCGCGCACCGACGCGTCCAGCGAGGCCACCGGCTCGTCGGCGACGATGACCTCCGGCTCCAGCACCAGAGCGCCCGCGATCACCACCCGCTGCCGCTGCCCGCCCGACAGCTCGTGGGGGTAGCGCAGGAAGAACCGCTCCGGCGGGCGCAGGCCGGCCCGGGCCAGCGCGGCGGCGACCCGCTCCCGTTCGTCCGGGGCGCTCCCGTGGTGGATGCGCAGGCCCTCCGCGACCGCGTCGTACACGGTGTGCCGGGGGTTCAGCGAGCCGCTCGGGTCCTGCAGCACCAGCTGCACCCGGCGGCGGAACGCCTTCAGTTCCTTCGCGCGGTAGCCGAGCGGCCGGCCCTCGAAGGCGACCCGTCCGGCGGTGGGCCGTTCCAGGCCGAGCAGGGTGCGGGCCAGCGTCGTCTTGCCGCAGCCGGACTCACCCACCAGGGCGACGATCTCGCCGGCGCGCACCTCCAGGTCGACCCCGTCGACCGCGCGCGCCGTACCGCGCCCGTCGCGGGCCCGGAACTCCACCCGGACACCGGCGGCGCCGAGCACCGCCGGACCGGTTCCGGGCACTCCGGCTACCGGCGGCGCCCCCGGCCGGTCCGGCTGCTCGGTCTCGGCTGTCATGGCGTCCGGCCTTCCTTCTCGGGGTGGGCGGCGACCTGCTCCGCCGGCGCGGCGCCGCCGGCCGGCACGCCCGCCCCCCTCGCCTGTTCGTCGCTGAGCACCCGCACGCAGGCGGCGGCCCGGTCGGGCCCGGCCGGCCACAGCACGGGGTCGGTCTCCGCGCAGCGGGGCTCGGCCACCGGGCACCGCGGTCCAAAGGCGCAGCCCGCCGGCATCGCGGCCGGGTCCGGCGGATCGCCCGGCAGGCCGCGCGGGCTGCGGCGCGAGGCGGGGTCGCCGATGGTCGGGAAGGCGGCGCCGAGCGCCGCACCGTAGGGGTGCCGGGCCGAGCGGAACACCTGGTCGGCCGGCCCCTCTTCGACCACCCGCCCCGCGTACATGACGGCGAGCCGGTCGCAGGTGTCGGCGAGCACCGACAGGTCGTGGCTGATCATCAGCATGCTGATGCCGTGCTCGCCGACCAGCTGGTCGATGAGCCGCAGGATCTGCGCCTGGATCATCACGTCCAGCGCGGTGGTGGGCTCGTCGGCGACGATGAGCCGCGGCCCGCACGCCAGCGCCATGGCGATCATGACCCGCTGGCGCTGGCCGCCGGACAGCTCGTGCGGGTAGGCGGCCGCGCGGCGGGCCGGCAGCCCGACCTGCTCCAGGAGCTCTCCGGCGCGGCGGGCCGCCGCGGCCGGGGTGGCGTTCTCGTGCAGCAGGATCGGTTCGGCGATCTGGTCGCCGATCCGGTGCACCGCGTTCAGCGAGTGCATGGCCCCCTGGAAGACGATCGAGGCACCGGCCCAGCGCACCGCGCGCAGCCGCCCCCAGCGCATCGTCAGGACGTCCTCGCCGTCCAGCAGGATCCGGCCGCCCATGCGCGCCGAGGCGGGCAGCAGCCGCAGCAGGGCCAGCGCCACCGTGGACTTCCCGCAGCCCGACTCCCCCGCGATCCCGACCTTGCTGCCGGGCGCGACCGCCAGGTCGACGCCGCGCACGGCCGGCAGCTCGCCGGCGGCCGTCCGGTAGCTGACGGTCAGGTCCTGGACCTCCAGGTAGTTCACCGGCGTTCCCTCAGTCGCGGGTTGAGCACGCCCTCCAGCGCCCGCCCGCACAGGGTGAAGGCGAGGGCGACGAGCGCGATGGCGAGCCCCGGCGGCAGCAGGTACCACCACACCCCGGAGCTGACCGCTCCGGCGTTGCGCGCGTCCTGCAGGATGCCGCCCCAGGAGATCGTGGTGGGGTCGCCGAGGCCGAGGAAGGCGAGCGTCGACTCGGCGATGATGGAGCTCGCCACCATCAGGGTGGTCTGCGCGAGCACCAGCGGCATCACGTTGGGCAGCACGTGCCGCCCCATGATGTGCCAGTGGCCGCCGCCCAGGGCCCGGGCCCGCTCGATGTAGGGCCGCGCCTCCACCGCCAGCGTCTGCGCCCGCACCAGCCGCGCCGTGGTCGGCCAGGCGGTGATGCCGATGGCGAGGATCACCGTGAAGACGCTGCGGTCCAGCACGGTGGCCAGCGCGATGGCGAGCACCAAGGTGGGCAGCACGAGGAACCAGTCGGTGACGCGCATCAGCACGGTGCCGGTCCATCCCCCGAAATGCCCGGCCACCACCCCGATGAGCGCGCCGAGCGCCACCGACACCAGGGTGGCCAGGAAGCCGACCGTCAGCGAGACCCGCGATCCCCAGACGACGAGGTCGAGGACGGACCGGCCGAAGTTGTCGGTGCCGAGCGGATACTCCGCGCTCGGCGGCTGGTAGGGGCTTCCGGGTGCGCGGGTGACCGACAGGTCGGCGGTGTCCACGAACAGCGGCGCGCTCAGGGCGACCAGGATGAACAGCAGCAGCCCGGCCAGCCCGGCCACGCCCGCGGGGTTGGCCGCGTAGGCGCGCCAGAACGCCGCCGCGGCCCGGCGGCGGCGCTGCCGGGCGAGCGCCCGCGGGCCCGGGCCGCCCGCACCGGGCGGCGGCTCGGACCCGGCGCCGGTCCCGCCCGCCGCGGCGGGCGGCGGCTCGACCGCACTCACGTGCGCACCCGCGGGTCCAGCAGCGGGTACACGAGGTCGGCGAGCAGGTTCATGAAGATCACCGAAGCCGAGAAGAAGATGAACAGGCCCTGCACCAGGGGAAGGTCGGGCACCCGCAGCGCCTCGTAGAAGAGCATCCCGAGACCGGGCCAGGAGAACACCGCCTCGACGAGGATCGCGCCGGCGACCACCCCGCCGAGGTTGAGGAAGATCAGGGTCACGGTGGGCAGCAGCGCGTTGGGAACCGCGTGCCGGCGCAGCACGAGGGCGTCGCGCAGCCCCTTGGCACGGGCGGTCACCAGGTAGTCGCCGCCCATCTCGTCCAGCAGCGACGAGCGCATGATCAGGAGGTACTGGGCGTAGACCACCGCGACCATCGTGGTGACCGGCAGCACCATGTGGTGCGCGACGTCGAGGACGCCCGGCAGGAAGCCGGTGACGCCGGGAGAGGCCATCCCGCCCGTGGGGAACAGGTGCGGCAGCACACCGCCGAGGCCGCCGGCGAACACCACGATGAGGATCAGGCCCAGCCAGAAGGTGGGGACCGACCACAGCGTGAGGGCGACGCCGGTGCTGAGCCGGTCGGTGACGGACCCGCGCCGCCACGCTGCCCGGGTGCCCAGCCACAGGCCGAGCATGGCGGCGATGACCGTTCCGGTGCCCACCAGCAGGACGGTGGGCCACAGCCGCTCGGCGATGAGCTCGGCCACCGGTGCCCGGTACTGGAACGACGTGCCCAGGTCGAACCGGAGCAGCCCGAGGCAGTAGTCGAGGAACTGCTGCGGCAGGGGCTTGTCCAGGCCGAACTGCCGGCGCAGCTCGGCCAGCTGCTCCACGGTGACCGCGCGGCCCTGGGTCATGGTGCGCACCGGATCGCCGGGCAGGATCCGGAACAGGAAGAACCCGGTGAGCATGACCGCGAGCAGCGACACCACCGAACCGAGCACCCGGCCGCCGATGTGCCGCAGCAGCGCACGGTAACGCGAACGCCTCCGTGGCTGGGAACGGCTGGACCCGCTCCGTGGCTGGGAACGGGCGACCGCCCCGCCCCGGGTGCTCCCCGGGGCGGCGGCCGGCGTCGGTGGCGGCGGTGAACCTGTCACGCGGTGCTACTCCCGGTCTTCGGCGGTCGCGGAACGGCGGCGCAGCACGAGGAAGCCGATACCTCCGCCGAGGACGAGGACGGCCGCCGCGATCCCGACGATCGCCGTCACGGGGACGCCTCCGCCGTCACCGCCCGCGGCCTCGACCGGGGTGGCCGACCACCAGCTCCAGTAGCCGTCCTGGTTCCAGATGTTGCCGCCGGGCTCCGGCTGGACCTGGATGTCGGCGATCTGGTCGGAGCGGTACGCCTCCAGCATGTCCGGGTAGGTGAGGACGTTCACGACCGCCTCGTCGTAGAGGATCTGCTGCATCTCCCGGACGATCTCGGCGCGGCGGGCCGGGTCGTACTCCTGGATCTGCTGGTCGTAGAGCTCGTCGTAGCGCTCGTCGCAGAAGAACGAGTCGCTGCGCATCGTGCCGGGCTGCTCGGGCAGCGCGTCGCAGGTGTGGATGCCGAGCACGAAATCGGGGTCGGGGTTGACGTTCCACGACGTGAAGATCAGGTCGTACTCGCCGTTGTTGAGGCGGTCGGTGATCTGGTTGGGGTCGACGTAGTTGCCCTCGACCTCGATCCCGATGTCGGCCAGCCACTCCTCCATGAACTGGCCGGTCTGCACGAACGCCGGGCGGTCGTTGTGCACGAACATCCGGAAGGTGAGCGGGTCGCCGTCGGGCGAGACGCGGACGCCGTCGTCGCCGCGCTCGTAGCCGGCCTCGTCCAGCATCTCGTTGGCGGCGTCGGGGTCGAAGTCGAGCCGGTCGCCGTCCTCGGGAGCCCAGTAGTAGTCCGAGTAGCGGGCCGGGATGTAGCCCTCGGCGGCCTCGGCGTAGCCGCCGTGCACGGTCTCGACCAGCGCGTCCTTGTCGATGGCGCGCATGATGGCCTGGCGCACCACCCGGTCCTGGAGCGCGGGGTGGCCGTCGCCGAACTCGTCGCCGTCGGCGGTGCGGGCGCCCGGGTTGATGGTGAAGCCGTTGAACCGCTTGCCGTCGGCGGCGTTCACGGTGACGGCGTCGTTGCCCTCCAGGGAGTCGGCCTGCGCGGGGGTGAGGTCGGGGACGAAGGAGACCTCGCCGCTGCGCAGCGCCTCGACCATGGCGTCCTGGTCGTTGTAGTAGGTGAAGACCAGCCGCTCGAACCCGGGCGCGCCGCGCCAGTAGTTCTCGTTGGCCTCCAGGGTGATGGACTGGTTGGGCCGGTGCTCGGTGAGCACGAACGGGCCGCTGCCGACGATGGGGAGGTCGTCGTTGTTGAACTCGGCGTAGTCGTCGACGTCCTCCCACACGTGCCGGGGCAGGATCGGCACGTCGAGCGCCAGCATGGTGGCCTGCGGCTCGCGGAGCTCGATCACGACGGTGTGCTCGTCGGGCGCGGTGACCTGCTCGAAGTTGGCGACGAAGTTGCCGTTGGCGGTGGCGGCGGCCTCGTCCTCCATCATGGTGGTGAAGGTCCACGCGACGTCGTCAGCGGTGAGCGGCTCGCCGTCGCTCCACTCCAGGCCGTCCCGGATGGTGTAGGTCCAGGTCAGCTGGTCGTCGGACGCCTCCCAGGACTCGGCCAGCGCGGGGATCGGCTCGTTGGTCTCGGCGTCGTAGTTGGTGAGGAAGTCGTAGATCAGCCGGTGGATGTTGGTGCTGATGGCCCGCTGGGCGAGGAACGGGCTCAGCGAGTCGACCGGCTGGGACGCCGCGACGGTCAGCGTGGAACCGCTCCCGCCCGCGGTGTCGGCGCCGGCGGCCGCGGGCGGCGCGGCGAGGACGAGAGCCGCGATGGCAGCCACGGCCGTCAGCCGGCGGGGCGTGCGTCGTCTGGAGGGGACCTGCCGAAGGAGCATGCTGGTAACCCGTCGTGCTCGGGGGAGGTGCCACCGGCCGCCGCCGGGAGGCGGCTGAGGTGGTGGTTGGTTGTCTACCAGCGCCGCGGAGACAGCGTCAATGATTTACGGTCCGTTGCGCCCGCGCCGTCACAGAACATTTACGATGTTGGGGGCCGCCGTCCGCGGGGCGTGTCGACCGCGCGTTCCGTGCTGTACGGAATTCGCCAGGAACAGCGCCAACCGCTACGGTTCCCGCCATGATGGGGCATTCGCACGCTCTCAGCGGCGTGGTCGGTTGGATGGCGGTCGTTCCACTCCTGCAGGGTGCGGAGGTCTTCGGCGTCAGCTTCGATCTCGGCTCGGGCGAGATCATCGCCGGCGCGCTCGTATGCGCGGGGGCCGCGCTGATCCCCGACCTCGACCACAAGAACGCCACCATCACCCAGACCTACGGCTTCGTCACCCAGGCGCTGGGCGGCCTGCTCAACTGGCTGTTCGGCGGCCACCGCAACGGCACGCACTCACTGCTGTTCGCCCTCCTCATGGGCGCCATCACCCAGGGGCTGGCGCTCTGGTCCGACCTGGCCGTGCAGATCTTCGTCTTCCTGCTGGTGGGCATCGCGATCAACGGCCTCGGGTTCGGCATGGACAAGAACCGCACGGCCGCCGGCATCATCAACGCGCTGGCCACGGCCGGCATCGTGCTCGCGCTGTACACCAGCGGGGTGGACTACACCTGGATGGGCCTCGCCGTGGCGTTCGGCTGCGTCCTGCACTTCGTCGGCGACTGCGCGACGAGCATGGGCTGCCCGCTGCTCTGGCCGTTCCTCAAGTACCGCTTCTCCAGCCCGATGGCGTTCGAGACGGACGGCAAGGTGGAGCGCAACGTCGTCACCCCGCTGCTGACCATCGCCATCATCCTGTTCTCCGTCTACCTCTTCCCGTGGCGGGACCTGCTGCCCGAGGCGTGACCGCGCCTACTCCGCCGCGGCCGGGCGCCCGGCCGCGGCGGAGTAGGCGGCACCCGCCCCACCGGCCCCGTGCCCTCCTACACGAGCTTCCACGCGCGGCAGGCGAGGTGCACGGCGAGCCGCTGGTCGGGGTCGGACAGGTCGACGTCCAGCAGCGACAGGATGCGCTTGAGGCGGTAGCTGACCGCGTTGCGGTGCAGGTTGAGGGCGGCCGCGGTGGCACTCAGCGACCCCTGGTGGTCGAGGTAGACCCGGAGCGTGCGCACCATCGTCGCCGCCTTGTCCCGGCCGAGGGCGTCGAGGGGGGCCAGCAGGTCGCGCACCGCCGTGCGCGCGGTGTGCGTGGTGTACCACTCCACCAGCATGCGGTGCAGGCCGAGGTCGTCGAACATGACCACCGCCGGCGCGGCCGAGCCGGAGTCCGGGTCGTCGCTGAGCAGCGCTGCCCGCGCCTCGGCCCACGAGGCCCGCAGCCCCTCCACCGACTCGTGCGCGCTGCCGATACCGCACCGCACCGGACGCTCGGGCATCCGCCGGGTCAGCTCCGAATGCACCGACTCGACCGAGCCGCGCAGCGCGCGCAGCTCCTGCTCGCCGGGGCGGCGCCGCCACGTGCGGACCAGCAGCGGCGCGCGGTCGATGTAGGCCAGGTGCCACCCCGAGCCACCGCCCTCGCCCTGGCCCTGGTTCGCGCCGGAGCGGCCGACGGTCTGCAGCGCGACCGGTCCGAGGATCTCCGCGACGCCGAGCCGCTGCACCTCGTCCAGCCCCCGCAGGTCGATCCGCATGTCGACCACCACGTGCCAGTCGTCCACCGCGAGCCCGAGGGCGCGGGCGCGCGGCACCAGCTCGGCCACGTGCTGCGGGTCCGCCACCAGCAGCTCGCTGAGGATGCGGGTGCGGGACCGGATCGGCAGCTCGGTGGCGCGCTGCCGTTCCATGGCGGCCCGGCCGGCCGCCTCGGCGGTCATCCAGGCCAGCAGCCGGGCGAGGTCGCCGTCGCTGCCGGCGCGGTCCGGCACCGCGACGTGGTCCACCTCGACGCCGTCCACCATGACCGGGACGCCGTACTCGCCGGTGGCCGCGTGGCGGCGCGGCTCGACCGGGATCCCGCTGATCCGGCTGACCTGCTCGCACAGCGCCGCGGTCCCGCCCTCCTCGCCGGCGCCCGCGCGCAGCGCCTCGGCCACGGCGGAGGCCCGGCGCAGCGCGACCTCGGCGCCCTCGTCGATCCCGCGTCCGATGTCGCGGACCAGGTGGGCGGCCTCGATCTTGGCCGGCACGCACCCGATGGCCACGTCGGAGCGGCGGGCGATGCGGATGGCGCTGCGCGGGACCTCCCCGGTCTCGCGGCCGTGCAGGAGCAGGGCCGTTATGCCGAGTTCGGCCACCCGTCGGCACCAGATGTCGAATTGGTAACCTTCCGCTTGGGCGCTGAGCCGCGGGGTCAGCAGCACGATTCCGTCCGGAACGCCCTTGTGCAGATCGGCGGGATCGTCCACCATGACGATGTCGGTCACCTCACGGTCCAGGCCGACCTCGGCGACGAGGGCCACGGTTTCCAGCCCCGGAGTGGTCAACAGCGCGCGCAGCTTCGCCATGGTCGTTGATTGTGCCCCATGCACAATAAGAATTGGAAACGTCGTGCGTGAGGGACCATGTTCCTGCCCAGACCAGCCGCCTAGGCTGCACCCGTGCTACTCGATGAGACGACGTTGCCCTACTACGCGCGGGGAGCGGCGATCCTGGGGGCGGGCGGAGGCGGGTCGACGAGATCCGGCCTGCTCGCCGCCCTCCAGGCCGTGCAGGAGCTCGGACCCGTCGAAGTCGTGTCCCTCGACGACGTCCCCGACGACGCGCTGATCCTTCCCACGGCGGGCCTGGGATCCCCCGACATCACGCTGGAGAAGATCGGCAATCCCCAACAGGGGGTGTGGCTGCGCGACGCCATGGAGCGCGAGCTGGGCCGGCCGGCCTACGCCTGGATGGCCGCGGAGGTCGGCGGCAACAACGCGCTGAAGCCCGTGGTGTGGGCCGCCCACACCGGGCTGCCGCTGGTGGACGCCGACGGCATGGGACGCGCCTACCCCGAGGTGCAGATGATCTCGATGCACCTGCACGGCGTGCCCGCCACCCCCACCGTGCTCGTGGACGAGCGCGGGCACCACGTGGTCTTCCGCGACATGGACGCCCAGTGGCTGGAGCGCACCGCCCGCGCCCTGTCCGTCGCCTTCGGCGGCTTCTCGGTGACCGTCGACCACAGCCTGGACGGCGCCACGGCGCGCACGGCCACCGTGCGCGGCAGCGTGAGCCGGGCGGTGCGCATCGGTGAGATCCTGTCCGACACCTCCCTCGGCGACACCGTCGACCGCCTGGCTCCGCTGGGCGGCCACGTGCTGGTCACCGGCAAGATCGCCGAGGTCAACCGGCGCACGGTCGGCGGCTTCGCCCGCGGCAACGTGCTGGTCGACGGCGTGGCCGGCGACCGCGACCGGCTGGTCCGGGTGGAGATCCAGAACGAGAACCTCGCCGTGCTGGAGGAGGGCGAGGTCCTCGCGAGCGTGCCCGACGTCATCACCGCGCTGGACTCCCAGACCGGTGAGGTGATCTTCACCGAGGAGCTGCGCTACGGCCAGCGGGTGACCCTCGTGGCGCTGCCCGCCCCGGACATGTGGCGCACCGAGGCCGGGCTCGCGCTGGTGGGACCGCGCGCATTCGACTACGACTTCGACTACATCCCCGTGGAGGAGCTCGTGGCCCGACGAAAGGAGTCCGTCTCGTGACCTCCGCCGACCTGCGCATCGGCATCGACGTCGGCGGTACCAACACCGACGCCGTGGTGCTCGACGGCTCCAAGGAGCCCGTCGCCCGCACGAAGGTGCCGACCACCCTCGACATCACCGGCGGCATCAACCACGCGCTGCGGGAGGTGCTGTCCGCTCCCGCCGTGCGCGCCGAGCGGATCGGCCACGTCATGGTCGGGACGACGCACGCCACGAACGCCGTGCTGCAGCGGCGCGGCCTGCGCCGGGTCGCGGCGATCCGGATCGGGGCTCCGTCGTCCACCTGCATTCGTCCGATGTTCGGCTGGCCGGACGACCTCCATCGGGTGATCTCGGCCGGGGGTCGCATCGTGGCCGGCGGCATGGAGCTGGACGGCGGCGAGATCGTCCCGTTCGACGCCGACGCGGTCGCGCGCTTCTGCGGCGAGGTGGCCGGGACGGCCGAGGCCGTCGCCGTGACGAGCGTGTTCGCACCGGTCTCCCCCGCCCACGAGCAGCTGGCCGCCGAGGTGATCCAGCGGGAACTCGGCGACATCCCCATCTCGCTCTCCCACGAGGTCGGTTCGCTCGGCCTGCTGGAGCGTGAGAACGCCACCATCCTGAACGCCGCCCTCGGCCGGGTGGCCGCGAACATCATCGAGGCGATCGAGGAGGCGCTGGACGCCCACGACCTCGGCCACGCGGTGCCGTTCTTCGCGCAGAACGACGGCACGCTGATGAGCCTGGCCTTCACGGAGCGCACGCCGGTGCTCACCATCGGCAGCGGCCCCGCCAACAGCCTGCGCGGGGCGGCCTTCCTGAGCGGTCAGGAGAACGCCCTGGTGGCCGACGTCGGCGGTACCTCCACCGACATCGGCGCGCTGATGACGTCGTTCCCCCGCGAGTCGGCGTTCGGCGTCGAGGTGGGCGGGGTGCGCACCAACTTCCGCATGCCCGACCTGGTCAGCATCGCGATCGGCGGCGGCACCGTGGTCCGGGAGGGGGACCGCGGTGCCGCGCTGGTCGGCCCCGACAGCGTCGGCTACCAGCTGGACCGCGACGCGCTCGTGTTCGGCGGCGACGTGGCCACGCTCTCCGACGCCGCCGTGGCAGCGGGACGGGCCGAGATGGGCGGCGCCCCGCCGCCCGCGCACGCCGGCGACCTGCTCGGCGCGGCGCTCGCCGAGGCCGACCGGCAGATGGCCGACGCCATCGACCGCATCAAGGTCACGCGCGGTGACCTTCCGCTCATCGCGGTGGGCGGCGGCAGCGTCCTCATCCCGGACCGTGTGCCGGGAGTCACTGAGGTTATCCGTCCCGCGCACTACGATGTAGCGAACGCGATCGGTGCGGCTATCGGAACGGTAAGCGGCCAGATCGACCGCATCTACGCTGTTGGGTACGGCGAGCGCAGCCGCGCGAAGGCCGTCGAGACCGCCCGCCAGGCGGCGATCGACAACGCCGTGAGCGCCGGCGCGGACGCCGGTGCCGTGAAGATCGTCGAAATCGACGAGATCCCGCTGGCTTACCTACGGGAGCCGGCGGTGCGGCTCCGCGTCAAGGCGGCCGGACCCCTCAGCAAGGTGTAACGGATCGTCACCGCCCCGTTGTCTGCTCGTGACCCGGTGCCTCTTCGCTCTGTAGCGGACGCCGGGCCATGACCGTCGCGGCCGCCGCGGTGCCCCGCCGCCCAGGCGGCCGCGGCCCGGTGCGCACCGGCACCGTTGCCTTCCCCATAACAACCACCCCCAACCAAGGCAGACGATGACAACCAACGACCGACCCCTGAAACCTGGTCCGCTCCGCAGGACCGGGGCCGTCGCGGCGATCGCGACGTCCCTCGCGCTCGTCGCCAGCGGCTGCGCGTCCGGCGGCTACGGCGCTGCCGGAGCCGACTCCGGGACGTTCACCTACCTCACCAACACCGAGCTCGTGACCGAGTGGGACCCCGCCGCCTCCTACTCCAACGAACTCGCCGCCTTCCCCAACATGTACGAGACGCTGACCCGCTACAACGCGGAGCAGCAGGAGGTCGAGCCGCTGCTGGCGACCGAGTGGGAGTCCTCCTCGGACGGCCGTACCTGGACGTTCACCCTGCGTGAGGGGGTGACCTTCCACACCGGCAAGGCGCTGACCTCCGAGGCGGTCAAGGCCGCCATCGAGCGGACCATCGAGGAGGGCGCCGGCGCCGCCTACCTGTGGGGCCCGGTCTCCTCCATCGAGACGCCGGACGAGCAGACGGTCACCTTCAAGCTGAGCCGGCCCGCACCGCTGGACCTCATCTCAAGCGCCTCCTACGCGGCCTACATCTACGACATCCCGGCCAGCGCCGACGACTTCACCGGCGCGTCCTTCGGCACCGGGCCCTACACGGTCGAGAGCTGGGAGGCCGGCAGCGAGAACGAGCTCACGCTGACCCGCTACGAGGAGTACTGGGGCGGCTGGGAGGGCGACCACTACGAGAACGTGCTGTACCGGGTCGTCCCGCAGGCGTCCACCGCCGCGCAGCTGATGACCTCCGGTGAGGCCCACTACGCCCGCCAGCTGCCGACCAACCTGCTGGAGCCCATGCGCGGCGAGGACGGCCTGGAGATCACCTCGGGCACGTCCTGGCAGAACCTCTTCGGGATGATGAACACCGAGAAGGCCCCGCTGGACGACGAGCGGGTGCGGCAGGCCGTCGCGCACGCGGTCAACTACGACGAGCTGATCGACGCCTCCGAGGGCGCGCTCACCGACGCCGACGGGGTCATCCCGGAGGGCCTGCTCGGCCACTCCAGCGACCTCAACCTGCGGCTGTACGACCCCGACCGCGCCGAGGAGCTGCTCACCGAGGCCGGGTACGGGCCGGACAGCGGGGAGATCCTGCAGCTCGACCTCACCTACACCGAGGGCAACGAGACCACGGCGACCGTCGCCACCCTGATGCAGTCGCAGCTCGCCGCGGTCAACATCGAGCTCAACATCGAGGCGCTGCCGTGGGACTCCGGCGTGTGGCCGCGGGGACAGGAGGAGAACCCCGAAGACCGCCAGGACATCCTGCTCACCTACTGGTGGCCGGACAACCCGGAGCCCATCTCCTGGTTCCAGAGCGTGTTCCGCACCGAGGAAGAGATCAACATGAATCTCTCCTACTACTCCAACCCCGACCTGGACGAGATGATCGACGAGGTCGGCGCGGTCACCGCCGTGGACCCGGACGAGGCGCAGTCGATGTACGAGGAGATGCAGTCGGTGGTCATCGCCGACGCGCCGGTGCTGCTGCTCGGTGACGTCATGTACCAGCGGGCCATCAGCAGCTCCTTCGAGGGCTTCGTGGAGAACCCCGCCTACCCGAACGTGGTGTTCGTCTACGACCTCCAGCCGGCCTGACCGGCCGCGGTCCCCACGTTCCCCCGGCGGCCCGGGGTCCGGCGCGCACGGCGCGTCGGCCCCCGGGCCGCCCCGGCCACGTCCACGAAGAAGGTAACCACCCGTGATTGCGTATACGGCCCGAAGGCTCGGGCTGTCGGCGCTCGTCGCGCTCGGGGTCGTCGTGCTGACGTTCGTCATCGCCCGGCTGGTGCCCGGCGACCCCGCCGCCGGCTGGGCCGGGCCGCGCGCCAGCCCCGAGGAGCGGGCGCGGGTGCGCGAGGAGCTCGGGCTGGACCGGCCGACCCACGAGCAGATCATCGACTACGTCGGCGGCGTGCTGCGCGGCGACTGGGGCATCTCGGTGCGGACGCACCGGCCGGTGCTGGACGACCTGCTCTCGCTGCTGCCCAACACGCTGCAACTGGTGCTCGCCGGCCTGCTCATCGGCCTGCTGGTGGGCGTGCCGGCCGGGCTGCTCGCGGCCCGCTGGCACAACCGGCTGCCCGACGTGCTGGTCCGGAGCGCCGCGATCGTGGGCGCCTCCATGCCGGTGTTCTGGCTCGCCCTGCTGCTCCAGACGTTCTTCGCCGGGCAGCTGCGGCTGCTCCCGGTGGCCGGCAGCTGGGACGCCGACATGCTCGCGCAGTACCCGCTGGCCAAGGTCACCGGCCTGCCGCTCGTGGACGCCCTCGTCACCGGCAACTGGCCGATGCTCGCCAGCGTCTTCGACCACCTGCTGCTGCCGGCGCTCGTCGTGTCCGCCTACCCGGTGGCGGTGATCGCCCGGCTGGTGCGGGCGAGCGTGCTGGACACGCTCGGCGAGACGCACATCCAGATGGTGCGCTCCCTCGGATTCGCCGAGCGCGCCGTCCTCGGCCGCTTCGCCGTACGGCTGTCCTGGAACCCGGTGCTGCAGCTCTGCGCGCTGATCTTCGGCTACTCGCTGGTCAACAGCTTCCTCGTCGAGGCGGTGTTCAACTACCCCGGGCTCGGGCGCTACGCCGCGAACTCCGCCACCGTCCTCGACGTCCCGGCGATCGTCGGGGTCACGCTGCTCGTGGCCCTGCTCTACATCGCCGCCAACCTCATCGTCGACCTCGTGCACGCCGCCCTCGACCCACGAATCCGGCTCCGGTGACCGCTTCCCCTGATTCCCCAGCCTCCCCGTCCGCCGCCCCGGCGCGGCCGTCCGCGGCCCGCCGGACGCTGGCCGAACTCCGGCGCTCCCCCGCGATCGCGGTGGCCGCCGGCCTGCTGCTGCTCATCGCCCTGGTGGCGCTGCTGGCCCCCTGGCTGGCGCCCCACCCGGAACACGCCAGTGGGGCCACCGACACCGGCCAAGCGCTGCGGCCGCCCTCGGCGGCGCACTGGTTCGGCACCGACGAACTGGGCCGCGACGTGTTCTCCCGCGTGCTCTACGGCGCCCGCTTCGGGCCGACGATCGCGCTGGTCGTGGTGGTCGTCTCCCTGCTAGTCGGCACGGTGGTCGGCCTGGTCGCCGGCTACTTCGGCGGCTGGATCGACGAGATCCTGATGCGCGTCACCGACGTCTTCCTGGCCGTGCCGGCGCTGCTGCTGGCGCTCGCCCTGGCGGCCGTCCTGCCGCGCGGACTGGTCGGGGTGACCATCGCCCTCGCCGTCACCTGGTGGCCGTGGTACGCGCGTCTGGTGCGCAGCGAGGCCGCCTCCGTGGCGGGGCGCCGGCACATCGAGGCGTGCCGCGCGCTCGGCCTGCCGCACTGGCGCATCCTGCTCCGGCACGTGCTGCCCGGGTCGGTCACGCCACTGCTGGTCCAGGCCTCCACCGACATCGGCGGGGTGATCCTGGTCGCGTCCGGGCTGTCGTTCCTCGGCCTCGGCGCGCAGTCCCCCACGCCTGACTGGGGGCTCATGGTGCAGCAGTCGCAGAACCGCTTCATGACCGAGTGGTGGATCGGCACCTTCCCCGGTCTGGCGATCATGCTGGTGGCGGCGCTGTGCTACGTGCTCGGCGACGCGCTGCGCGACCGGCTGGACCCCCGGCGCACCCCGCGGCTGTGAGGCCGACGGCGGCGAGGGGCACACCCCGGCCGCGGCGCGGCCGGCGGGACGCACCGCCGCCGACCCTTCGGACAAGGACCATCGAGGAGGCTGTGACATGAGCACGGCGGAGCCGCTGCTCGCCATCCGCGACCTGCGGGTGTCGTTCGGCGAGCGCACCCAGGTGGAGCTCGCCGAGCTCACGCTCGGGGCCGGTGAGATCCTCGGCCTCGCCGGGGAGAGCGGCGCGGGAAAGTCGCTCACCGGCCTGGCGGTACTCGGGCTGGCGCGGCGCGCCGGTGCCACCGTGACCGGAAGTATCCGGCTGGCCGGCGAGGAGCTGGTCGGTGCTCCGGAGCGGCGGTTGCGGCTGCTGCGCGGCAGCACCATGGCCCTCATCCCGCAGAGCCCGGCCGGGGCGTTCAACCCGGTGCTCCCGGTGGGCACAACGGTGCTGCGCGCGCTGCGGCTGCACCGCGGGGCCGGCGCGACGGCGCGCGAGCGCGCCGAGTCGGCCATGCGCCGGGTGTGGCTCGATCCGGAGCACCTCGCGCGCTATCCGCACCAGCTCTCGGGCGGCCAGCTGCAGCGGGTCGCCATCGCCCTCGGCCTCGCCCTGGGGGCGCAGCTGCTCATCGCGGACGAGCCCACCAGCGCCCTCGACGTGACGGTGCAGGCCGAGATCTGCAAGCTGCTCGCCGAACTCCGCGACAAGGAGGAGATGAGCGTGCTGTTCGTCAGCCACGACCTCGCCGTGCTGGCCGGCCTGTGCGACCGGATCGCCGTCATGCGGGCCGGACGCGTCATCGAGGCGCGACCGGCCGGCGAGCTGGTGGCCGATCCGCGGGAGGACTACACCAGGGAACTGCTCGCCGCGGTGCCGCGGCTGGGAGGTGCCACCCATGCTTGAGGCCACCGACCTGAGCGTCCGGTTCGGCTCGACGGTCGCCGTCGACGGGGTCAGCCTGACACTGCCGGACGGGCCGTCCGGGCTCGGTCTGATCGGCGAGAGCGGATCGGGCAAGTCCACGGTCGGGCGGGCGCTGCTGCGCCTGGTCCGCCCGACCGGCGGCAGCGTCCGGTTCGACGGCGAGGACGTGCTCGCCATGCGGCAGCTGCGCCCCTACCGGCAGGCCGTGCAGGTGGTGCTGCAGGACACCGAGGGCGCGCTCAGTCCGCGCATGCGGATCGGCGCGGCGATCGCGGAGGTGCTGCGCACGCACCGCCTGGTGCCGCGCGCGGCCGAGCGGGACCGCGTGGTGGAGCTGCTCACCGACGTGGGGCTGGCGGCGGAGCACGCCGAGCGCTACCCGCACCAGCTCTCCGGTGGCCAGCGGCAGCGGGTCGCGATCGCCCGCGCACTCGCGGTGCGGCCGCGCGTGCTCATCCTGGACGAGCCGACGAGCGCGCTGGACGTGACCGTCCAGGCGCGGGTGCTCGACCTGTTCGAGCGGCTGCGCGAGGAGCACCGGCTCGCCTACCTGCTGATCTCGCACGACCTCGCGGTGGTGGAGCGGTTGTGCGAGCGCACCGCCGTGATGTACCGCGGCCGGATCGTCGAGGAGGGGCCGACGGAGCAGGTGCTGCACGACCCGCGGAACGACTACACGCGGACGCTGCGCGACGCCGTCCCGCGGCTGCCGGAGGCAGCGGGCTGAGCCTGCCGCGCGCGGTCCGACGCGGGCCGCGCGCGGCGCTCCGCCACGGCCCGTGCCGCGAGGGTCTGTCCCGCGGGCGCCCGGATACGCTGGCCCCGTGACACGGAGCAGCGAGCACCTCAGCCCCGAACTCCACGACTACGTCGTCGCGCACAGTGCGCCGGTGGACGGCGTCCTCCGCGACCTCGTCGCCGAGACCGAGCGCCGCTTCCCCGCCCAGGTGGGCCTGCAGATCGGCCCCGAGCAGGGCGGGTTCATGACGCTGTTCACCCGGCTGATCGGCGCGCGCGACGCCGTGGAGGTCGGTACGTTCACCGGATACTCCTCCATCTGCGTGGCCCGCGGCCTCCCCGAGGACGGCACCCTGCTCGCCTGCGATGTCAGCGAGGAGTGGACGTCCGTGGCCCGCCGCTACTGGGACCGCGCCGGCGTCGCGGGGAAGGTGACCCTGCGCCTCGGCCCGGCGATCGACACCCTGCGTGCCCTCCCCGCGGAGCCGCTCTTCGACCTGGCGTTCATCGACGCCGACAAGGAGGGCTACATCGCCTACTGGGAGGAACTGGTCCCCCGTATCCGGCCGGGCGGCGCGCTGCTGGTGGACAACACGCTGTCCCACGGCAGGGTCGTCGACCCGTCCGTCACGCTGCCGTCAGTGGAGGGCATCCGCGCGTTCAACGCCCACGCCCGGGACGACGACCGGGTGGAGCAGGTCCTGCTGCCGATCGGGGACGGCCTGACGGTGGCCCGCCGGAGGTGACGGCGGGGCGGTTCCTTGACCGCCGCGCAGTCCGACTCGCCATGTTCGCCAATGGCGCGTCATGAGTTCATGGACATCGGCCTCTCCGCCTCCCATGCACGCGATCGTTTCTCCGAGAGAGTCGACCGCGCGGTCCAGGCGGAGAGATCGCTTCACCAGTTCGGTAAACCAGCGCTGCGCCATTTCCATTGCCGATAACATCACGGTGAGTTCCTACGCCACGACGGTCGGTAGCGAGATTCGGCCCCACCGAGGTTCCGCTGCCGCGTTCGGCTCAGGAGGAGCCCCGCCAGCCGCCTCCGCACCTACGGCGGCAACGGCCTACACCCGGAGGTCCGCGTGTCCGAGATGTACCTCGTCAGTGTGCCGTTCGACGCGACGACGGAGATCTTCCCGAAACTCGAATGGCTCCGGGAGCAGGTCCCGGACAAGGCCGACGAGATTCGCCGCTTGGCCGTCCTGCTCAGCGAGTTCGGCGGCCGGGAGCAGCCGCTCCCGCTCTCACTGACCCAGGCGCAGCTCCTGGCGGCACCGGGCCTGTGGGGGATCCGCCGCCACGACTACGAGAACTTCCTCGCCCAGTGGAAGGCGCAGCTCATCGACCACGGGCGGGTGGACATCGGCGTGGTGCTCTAGGTTCTGTTTCTTGGAAGGTCCGCGGAGTGAGCCGGTGCTCTGGTACCGCGTGTCGACGTGGTCCGGCGCCATGAACCCACCGACGTCGAGGGGGCCTGCCCGCCCCCGCTCATGCCCGCCCATCCCCGCAAAGGCCAGCGGTGGGCCGACCACCGCGGAACCGTCAACGCCATCCTGTTCCGCGCCCGCACCAGGACGGGGA
>NZ_QEIO01000191.1 GCF_003336425.1 Marinitenerispora sediminis
AGATGTGTATAAGAGACAGGCGTTCGCTCGCGCGGCGCGGGGGCCGGTTCCCGTCCACGGCCCGGCGGGAGCCGGTTCGGCGTCGGTGTGGGCGGTGGGCGGGCTACGGCGGGCCTGGCGACCCAGACGCGCCCACGCGGGCGGACCGGGTGGGCGGCGGCCCTTGCCTGGCGGTGGGGGCGGGTCCGGCCCGCTGCCCCCGCCGCCGCGCTCGGCAGCGGCACCGCTCGACCCCGGGCGACTGTTTGAATCTACGTGGTAAAGGAGAGGGATGTCACTCCACCACCAGCGTGGCTTCTCATTCTTCCCACGACCCGCCCGGACATCACCCGCATTCACTGCCGAATACGCCAATCCGTAGGCGTTTTCGGTCACTGTGCTCCGCGTTTTCGTTACGATCTCAAGCGGTTGACACAGCGGCGGACAACGGAGGTTTGGCGTGGGCCCTCTGGAGAACGGCGACCCGGAACGGATCGGCCGGTACCGGCTGATCGGGCGGCTGGGCGCCGGCGGCATGGGCCAGGTGTTCTTCGGCCGCTCCGCCGGCGGGCGCGCCGTGGCGGTGAAGCGGATCCATCCGCACATGGCCACCGACCCCTCGTTCCGGCAGCGCTTCGCGCGCGAGGTGACCGCCGCCCGCCAGGTCAGCGGCGCGTTCACCGCCCCGGTCATCGACGCCGACCCCGACGGCGAGGTGCCCTGGCTGGTCACCTCCTACGTCCCCTCGCTGCCGCTGGACGAGGCCGTCCGCGCCCTGGGACCGCTGCCCGAGCCGAGCCTGCGGGTACTCGCCGCCGGGCTGGCCGAGGCGCTCACCGAGATCCACCGCGTCGGGCTGATCCACCGCGACCTCAAGCCCGGCAACGTGCTCCTCGCCGAGGACGGGCCGCGGGTCATCGACTTCGGCATCGCCCGCGCCACCAGCGGCACCGCGGCCACCCAGTCCATCATCGGAACCCCCGGGTTCATGTCGCCCGAGCAGATCCAGGGCGAGGCGCTCACCCCCAAGAGCGACATGTTCGCCTACGGCGCGGTGCTCGTCTACGCCGCCTCCGGGATCGGCCCCTTCGGCGAGGGCGCCATGCCGACCCTGGTGATGCGCATCCTGCAGCACGAGCCCGACATCTCGGCAGTCCCGCCGTCCCTCCAGCGCCTCGTGGCGGCCTGCCTGGCCAAGGACGAGCGCGGCCGCCCCGGCCCGGGCGACGTCCTCGACGCGCTCGGCGACGTCGAGGTCGGCAGCTCCTGGCTGCCGCCGACGTTCATGCGCGGAGTACAGGAGCAGGTCGCGCGGGTCAACGCCGCCCTCGCCGGAGGGGGCGGCACCGACGGCGGTGCCACCGTGGCGCTGGGCGCCGGGGCGGGCGCTGCCGCGGGGGCCGCCGCGACGCAGCGCTACGACGACCAGCAGGCCACCCGGGCCGCCACCCAGCACGGCGTCCCCGACGCCACCTCCGTCATGGGAGCCGAGTCCGGCCGCACCGCCGGCTACCCGGCGGCGGCCGGCTCCATCCCGTCCGGTCCCCAGGCCGCGCCCACCGCCGCGATGCCGCCGACCGGAGCCGCCGACCGCACCCGGGGCGACGAGTCCGCCTACTCCGACCTGTACCGCGGCTCCCCGCGCGACGAGGAGCGCCGCCGCGCCGAACAGGAGCGGAGGCGGCGCGAGGAGGAGGAGCTGCGGCGCCGCCGCGCCGAGGAGCGCCGCCGCGAGGAGTGGGAACGCGAGCGCGAGCGGCGCCGCGAGCACGAGGCCGAACAGGCGCACCGCGAGCGGGTCCGCGCGGAGCGCGAGGCGGCGCGCCGGGCCGAGGAGCGGGCCCGCATGGCGGACCAGCCCGGGCTGTGGAGCTTCGTCAAGGTGCTGCCGCTCCTGGTCATCCCGCTGATCCAGATCCCGCTCGGCTGGGGTGTCTCCCACGCGTGGTCCTGGTTCACCCTCACCGAGGGCTACTGGGGCAGCCCCTGGTACTACGAGGGCATCCTGACCGAGAGCGGGTTCTTCCACGCGCTCTACCTGGGGTACTTCCTGCTCAACAACGTCGTCTCGCTGGAGTACCTGGTGCGCTCGCTGCGCACCGGCTTCGCGACCGGCGCGATGCTCGCGGGTGCCGCCATCGCGGGAACCAACGGAGCGCTCTGGTACTTCGGGTTCTTCGGCTGACCGCCGCCCGAGAACCTGGCCGGGGCCGGGCGCACCGTACGGTGTGCCCGGCCCCGCCGGCGTCGGGGGAGCCGGCGGAGACGCACCCCGCGAGCGACAGGCCCGGCGCGGCCGCGGCGGCGGCAGCGGCGGCGGTCCGGCCGGGAACCCGGCAGCCCGTACTGCCGTCAGAGCCGGGTGGCGACGGCTACGGAACGGCGGTGGGCGGACCTGCGGTCGGCGCTCGGCCGACTGGCGCGGTTCGGCCTGCTGCAGGCGCGCGCGTGCGCGTTCGCGGGGCTCCTGCTGGCCGGGCTGGCGGCGTCGAGCGTGCTCCCGCTGCCCCTCGCGCGCTACGACGCGCTGCTGCTGTACGCGGTCGCGGTCACCGCGGTGTTCTGGGGGCTGCGCCTGGAGACGGGCCGGGAGATCCTCGCGATCCTCGGCTTCCACGTGGTGGGGCTGGTCTTCGAGCTGTTCAAGGTGCACATGGGCTCGTGGAGCTATCCCGAGGACGCGGTCGCCAAGGTCGCCGGGGTGCCGTTGTACAGCGGGTTCATGTACGCGGCGGTCGGCAGCTACGTGGTCCGCGCCTGGACGCTGCTGGAGCTGCGGCTGGTCGGCTACCGGCCGGCGGCCACCGCGGTGCTGGCGGCGGCCGTCTACGCCAACTTCCTCACCCACCACTGGCTGCCCGACCTCCGGCTGCCGCTGGCCGCCGGGATCATCGCGGCCACCTGGGGCGCGTGGGTGCGCTCGGGTGGGGGACCGGCGCTACCGGATGCCGCTGGCGCTCTCCTTCGTGCTCATCGGGTTCTTCCTGTGGGTGGCCGAGAACGCGGCCACGCTGTTCGGGGCCTGGAGCTATCCGCACCAGGAGGCCGCGTGGGCGCTGGTGCACCCGTCGAAGTTCGGCGCCTGGGCGCTGCTGGTCACGGTGTCGTTCGTGCTCGTGGCCAGCTGGCGGCACCGCGCCGCCGAGCCGGAACCGGGCCCGGACCAGGCCGGGGCGGGCGGCGCGGTCCCGCCGGCCGGCGCCGCCGGCCCGGGCTGAGCGGGCCGCTCACGCCAGCAGTGCCGCGGCGAACCGGCCGCGGTGGGCGGCGGCGTAGTCGGCGGCCGCCGCCCAGTAGGCCGCGTGCCCCCGCGCGTGCAGGCGGGCCCACGGCTGGCGGCCGTGCCGGGCGCCGTCCACGAGCAGGCGGTGCATGCCGCGCACGTGCTCGGCGGTCAGCTCCGGCAGCGCGGCCCGCTGGTGCGCGTCGAGCCCGTAACCGTCGGCCAGCGCCCGCAGCCGCGCCGCGTCGCGGACCGGGTCGCCGCCGGGGCGCAGGGGGGCGAACCCGTGCGCCGCGTAGCCGAGGTCCCACAGCCGCGACCCGGGCCGGCGCCGTCGAAGTCGATGAACACCCACCTGTCGCCGTCGCGGACCAGGACGCCGACGTTGCCGCCGGTGAGCGGGATCTCCACGCCGCGAGGCACCGGCCACCTCCACTGACTCGGTCCCGGGGCCGCCGCGCCGGGGCACGGGGTGCGGGCTCCGCCGCCGTCGTACCCGGATGAAAGCATCCTGGGACGGGCGCGGGCCACCGGATTTTCCGGAGGAGGGCCCCGGCTGTGCGGGCGGACCGGGCGGCGACGGGGAGAGGGGAGACGAGCGTGGCGCGGCTGGTGTACTCCATGATCTGCTCGCTCGACGGCTACGTGGCCGACGAGGACGGGCGCTTCGACTGGGCGGTCCCCGGCGAGGAGGCGCACGCCTTCATCAACGAGGCCGAACGGCCGGTCGGCACGCACCTGTTCGGCCGGCGGATGTACGAGGTGATGCGCGGCTGGGAGACCATGGGCACCGGGCCCGGCGACGCGCGGACGACGCGGGACTTCGGGGCCCTGTGGCGGGCGGCCGACAAGGTCGTGTACTCCCGCACGCTGGACCGCCCGGTCACCGCCCGTACCCGGATCGAGCGCGAGTTCGCCCCCGGGGCGGTCCGCCGGATGGTGGCCGCGGCGGACCGCGACGTCAGCGTGAGCGGCCCCACCCTCGCCGCCCACGCCTTCCGGGCGGGGCTGGTCCAGGAGTGCCGGGTGTACCTGGCCCCGGCCGTGGTGGGCGGGGGGCTGCGGGTGTTTCCGGACGGGGTCCGCCTGGGGCTGGAGTGCGTCGCGGAGCGGCGCTTCGCGGACGGCATGGTGTACGTGGGTTACCGCGTGCGGGGGTGACGCGGCGCCTCCGGAGGCGGAGGCGCCGCGTACGTGGCCGCCGCGGGGGCGCCCGCTACTGCGCCGCGTCGCCGGGAACCGGGCGTGTCGGCGCCGGCTGGTCGGCGAGGAGGCGGTCCACCAGGGCGGTGACCAGGTCGCCGCGCTGCTCGGGGGCGAACAGGTCGGGCAGGGTGAGGCGTTCGAGGATGAGCCAGTTGAGCGCCAGCCAGAGCAGCACGACCGTGGTCGCGTCGCCCGGCCGCCCGGTCTCGCGGTGGTAGCTGATGTTGAAGTCCACGTCGGCGCGGACGCGTTCGGTCAGGATCTCCCGCAGGTGCGGCCGGCGGGTGGCCTCCAGTCGGAGCTCCAGGAGCGCCAGGAAGCCCGTGGGGAACGCGGCCACGCGGTCCACCAGATCGTGCATGAGCGCGGTGACGCGGGCCCGGTCCCGGGGTCCCTGGAGTCCGGAGGCGAGTGCGGCCTCGCCCGGGTCCAGCCGCTCGTACACGCGCCCGCCGGCCTGGGTGAGGATCTCCTCGCGGTTGGCGAAGTAGTTGGAGGCGGTACCGGCCGGCACTCCCGCCTGCCGGTCCACCGCGCGGAAGGTCAGCCCGCGCGCGCCTTCCTGCGCCAGTACCTCGATGGCGGCGTCGAGCAGCGCCGCTCTTCTCTCCGGGTTGCGTCGGACCATGCGCTTGACACCACTCCATGTGTAGTACTACGTTCGTGGCACTGCAAACAAAGTACTACATCTAGCGTCGTTTAGTGGCTCGGAGGTCGTGAATGCGAAAGCTCGTGTACTACGTGGGAGTCTCCGTCGACGGCTTCATCGCCGGCCCGGGCGGGGAGTTCGACTTCTACCCGCTGGCGCCGGACATGCTCGACCACCTGCGCGCGGAGTTCCCCGAGACCGCGCCCACCCACATTCGGCCGCAGCTCGGCCTGGAGGGCGCGCCCAACCGGCGGTTCGGCACCGTGATCATGGGGCGTGCCACCTACCAGGTCGACGCCGACGTGACCAACCCCTACGCCCACCTGCGCCAGTACGTGGTCTCCCGCTCCCTCGGTGAGAGCCCGGACCCGGCCGTGGAGCTGGTCCCCGACGACCCGGTCGGACTCGTGCGCCGGCTCAAGGACGAACCCGGGGACGGCGACATCTGGCTGTGCGGCGGCGGCGTGCTGGCCGGGCAGCTGCTGCCCGAGATCGACGAACTGGTCGTCAAGCGGTACCCCGTCGTCGCCGGCGGCGGCCTGCCGATGTTCGCCGGGCCGTTCCGGCCGCGCGCGTTCGCGCCGGTGGAGACGCACACGTTCAGCAACGGCGGAACCATCACCGCCTACCGCCCGGCCGAGTAGCCGCACCGCGGCTCACTCCGGCGGGGACACCGGATCCCGTTCCGCCTCGGGGGCCGGCGCATCGTACAGCCGCACGGTGGCCCGCGCGGCCGCCGCGAGACGGTCGCGCAGTTCCGGCGGGTCGAGGACCTCGATGTCCGGACCGTAGCCGGAGAACTCCACGAGCGCGACGTCGACGGACTCGATGGGCAGCTCCAGCTCCACCCAGCCTTCGGGTCCGGGCTCGCCCGCGGCCTCCACGGCGGCGACGGCCCGGGTGGAGGACAGCGCCAGCATCAGCTCGCGCGCCCGGGCGGTGATCCGCACCCGCGCCGTCATCCGGTACCGGCTGGACTCGAACTGCTCGGCCCACGCCGCCCAGGAACCGGCGAGGTCGAAGTCGGCGGGGCGCTGGAACGTCCGCCCCGTGTCGACCAGCCGCCGCAGCCGCGCCACCCGGAAGGTGCGGGGCGGCGGGTCGGGGCGGTCGGTGTGCGGGCGGGCCAGCACGTACCACGAGCCGCCCTTGAGGACCAGGCCGAGCGGGTCGAGTGTGCGCCGGACCTCCCGGCCGTCCCGGCGGAGGTACTCCGCCTCCACGGTGTGGCACTCCCACACCGCGGTGGCGAGGACGCCGAGGTACGGCGCCTCCTCTCGGCGGCGGAACCAGCCGGGAGCGTCCAGGTGGAACCGCTCGCGGACGCGCTCGGCGCGGTCCCGGAGCTCGTCGGGGAGCGCGGCCAGCAGCTTCAGGCCGGCGGCCGCCATCTCGGCGCCCAGCCCCAGCTCGGCGGCGGCGTCGGGGACCCCTGACAGGAACAGCGAGTCCGCCTCGGCGTCGGTCAGCCCGGTGAGCCGGGTCCGGTACCCGTCCAGCAGCTGGTACCCGCCACCGGTGCCGCGGTCGGCGTAGATGGGGATGCCGGCGGCGCTGAGGGACTCGACGTCGCGGTAGATCGTCCGCTCGGACACCTCCAGCTCGGCGGCGAGCCGTGCGGCGGTCATCCGGCCGCGGTTCTGCAGCAGCAGGAGAAGGGACAGCAGTCGGCTGGCGCGCATGTCTCCAGTCTTACCGCCATTGCTGACAGCCGGTGTCAGGTACCGCTGCCAGGCGCGGCGGCCGCACGGCGTCCCCTCCCGGCGCGGCTCCGCCGTCGCCGGCCGTGCGGCCGCGTGGGCGGGGTCCCGCGTCCGTCGGCCTCGTGGTTCCGTCGCGGCACCGCGGTGACCGGCGGCCGGTCGGTACGGGGTGCGGCGGCCGCGGGGCTGTCCTGCCGCGCGGCGCGCTCGGGGCGGCGCCCGCCCCGCGGACGGCTGGTCGGGCGTCGCGCCCGCTCGCCTCGACGCCGGGCTGGTACGGGCCCGCCGCCGCACCCGGGTGCCCCATGGGCGCGCTGCGCGTACGCCGTCCGGGGCCGCCTCCGCAACGGCCGGGCAGCGCGCGGCCGGGCGGCCGCGGACAGCGGCATCCGGCCGCGGAGCTCAGCCCCGCAGCCACTCGGCGTGGCTGATCCGGTCGAGCGGCGTCACCTCGCCGACCGTCCCCCACTCGTTCTTGCCGAGCCGGGACAGCGGCCGCAGCCGGCTGATCTCGGGGAGGCCCCCGTCGAGGGCGGCGGAGTCGACCGCCGCGTGCACGACCTCGCCGAACACGACCGTGGAGTCGCCCAGCGGCAGCGTCGAGTGCAGCCGGCACTCCAGCGCCACCGGCGATCCGGCGACCCGGGGCGGGCGTACCCGGGCGCTGGGCTCGCGCTCCAGGCCCACGGCGTCGAACTCGCTGACGTCCGGCGGGAAGTCGGTGGCGGTCGCGTTGACCTCCGCCCACAGTGACTCCGTCGCCAGGTTGACGACGAACTCCCGGGTGCTCTCCACGTTGCTGAGGGTGTCCTTGCGGCCCACGGAGGTGAACTGCACGATCGGCGGGTTGGTGCTGGCGATGGTGAAGAAGGAGTGCGGCGCGAGGTTGTCCACTCCGCCTGCCGAGGTCGTGGCGACCCAGGCGATGGGACGCGGCACCACGACCGAGGTCAGTAGCTGGTAGAACCGGCGTCCGCTGAGGTCGCCGGGGGTCAGGTCGGTACGCATCAGTCCCAATGTAGCGACGTGCGGGGATGCGTCCACTCGCGCGGTCGCCCGCACCGGCCCGGGCGCTCCCCGGGGGGCGCGGCGCAGGGCGATCGTTTCCCCGACTCCGCCGGGCGGTGGCGCACGTGTGTGGTGTGGGTCACGTCGCCGTGCGGCACCGGGCCAGTGGCGCTGGCGGGGGTGCCGGCGGGCCGCGGGCCGGTGGGCGGGCCGCGCAGGCGCTTCCCGGC
>NZ_QEIO01000192.1 GCF_003336425.1 Marinitenerispora sediminis
GTGCGGGGGGCGGAGCGGGAGTCCCCGGCGTCCGCCGAGCAGGTGGGCCCGTGTGCCGCGAGGGCGACCGCCCCCGCGACGCGGCCACGCGCGAGGACGATCGGGGCGGGCGGTCGGCGGGGAAGGCCGGCGGACCGGCCGCGAGTCAGCTGGTCAGGGGTGAGTCGAGTGGTCGAAGGGATGCGCGGACGCCCCGCGGTGGGAGCCGCGGTGTCCCGGTGCGCGGAGTGCGGCGGATACGAGTACGGCGGGGCGCCCGCGTGCGCGACCTGCCGGGGGCTGGTGGACGGCCTCCTGGAGGAGGAGTGGCGGCGCCTGGTCGCGAGCTGGGAGGTGCCCGCGGAGGAGGAGGCGGCGGTCGCGGAGCTGATCGCCGACGAACCGGACCGCCACGACTGGCGGGTGGTGGACGCGGCCCTGGACCGGCTGGCGTGCCCCGCGTGCGGCGGCCGGCTCAGCCGCGGCCCGGTCGGCTGCGCCCCCTGCGATCTCGCGCACGGTTTCCGCTACGTGGCGATCGAGACCGACCGCCCGGGGGTCCCCTGGGGCAACGAGCACGCGATCCGGGTCAACGTCTCGGTCGTGCGCCGGCCGCACGTCACGTCGGAGAGCGAACTCCTCGTCCGCCGGCTGGTGCTCCCGGCGCTGCTGGTCGGCATGGTGCCGACCACCCGGCAGGCGCAGCGGGTGAGTGCCGCCGTCAAACAGGCGTCCCGCGCGCAGCGGGCGGCCCTCGCCGAGCGGGCGATCGAGGAACTCATGCGGGAGTGCTGACCGCGGCCCGTCCGGCGCCCGCGCAGCGGCGCCGCACCGCGATCCGCCCGGAAGGGCGAGGGGCCACGGCTGGCGCGCGCCGCAGTCCTCGGTCGGGCGCCGGTGGAGGCCGGGCAGCGAGGAGCCGTGCCGCGCACCCCCTCTGGGCGCGGTGCTACGGGCGACCTCCTGAGTAAATGTGGCGCCCGTCACATGTACGTGTGGTGTCCGGGTCCGCGCCGGCCGCGCAGAGCCGGTCCGCAGCGCCCGTTGCCGACCCGGCTCGCACCGAATGTGGCGCGTCCCTTCCGCTGGGTGACTGGACACATGGGGTAGACCTGGAATTCATGAACCCATGGAACATTGTTTACGATCGCCGGGGCGCGGGCACCCCGGTGGTGCTGCTCCATGGGCTCGGACACAGCCGGCGGGCGTGGGACCCGGTCGTGGACGCGCTCGCGGCCCGGCACGACGTCGTCTCCGTCGACCTCCCCGGCTTCGGCCAGTCCCCGTGGCCGGCGGCGGACGCCCCCTACGACATCCCCGCCCTGGTGCGGGCGGTCAGCGGGCTCTGCGACTACCTCGGCCTGCGCCGGCCGCACCTCGTGGGCAACTCGCTCGGCGGCGCCATCGCCCTGGAACTCGGTGCCCTCGGCGCGGCGGGGTCGGTCACCGCGTTCTCCCCGATCGGGTTCTCCCCGGCCGGCGAGACCTACGGCCGACGGCTGCTCGCCTTCGGCGCCGGGCTGGCGTCGCGCGTTCCGGAGCCGGTCCGGCTGGCCGCCGCCGACAGCCCGCCGGCCCGCGCCGTCGCCCGGCGCGTGCTGCGCGGAGCCGACGCCGATCCGGCCAGCGTGCGGGATCTGAGGTTCGACGCCACCATGCTCGCCCCGGGATCGCCGTTCCTGCGGCTGGCCGCGCACGTCGCCGGGTACGTCTACGCGGCCCCCGGACTCGCCTGTCCCGTGACCATCGGATGGGGCGACCTTGACCGGGTGCTGCCCGTCCGCGCCGCCCGCCGGGCCGGCGCCCGCATCCCGCACGCCCGCCACGTCAGGCTGCTCGGCTGCGGCCACGTCCCGATGTACGACAACCCGGTCACCGTCGGCGACACCATCCTGGACACCTGCCGGGCCGCCGAGGTGCCGGCGGGTGGCCTCGCGGTCGGCCTCTGAGCGGGTCCCGGCACGGCCCTGTCGTTCCTTCGCGCTACGTTCGCCTGCCATGACACAGCTGGAGACGACGCTGACGTCCGCGGACCCCGCGCGGCCGCGCCGCTACCGCGTCGCCCTCGACGGGCGCCGCCTGGTCCGCACGGCGTGGAGCGGGGGGAGGCGCCCCAGGGAGACGGTCACCGACCTCGCCGGGTCCGACCACGAAGCGGAGGCCGCGTTCGCCGCGGCCCGCGACCGCAAGATGCGCGAGGGGTTCTGCCGGGTCGGCGACGCCGCGAACCCGGGCCGCGGTGACACCGTGCTGGAGATGCTGGCGCCCAACCGGTGCCCGGCCGACGCCTTCGACCTGGCACCCGACGGCCGCACGCTGGTGCTCGGCACCATGCTGGACCAGGCCTACGGTGCGGAGATCCACCTGGTGGACGTCGCCACCGGACACCGCCGGCTGGTGCACGCCGAACCGGCCGCCGGGCAGCAGACCTTCGTGCACGCCGTGCGGTTCGACGCCGACGGCCGGCGGATCGTGTACGCCCTCAACGGCGAGACCCGGCTGCTGGACCCGGACACCGGAGCGACGCGGCTCCTCGCCAGCTACCGGCAGTACGAGGACGCGGCGTTCAACCCGTTCCGCGCGCGGCCCACGTGGGACGCGGCGCGGACCCGGCTGCTCGTGTTCGACGCCGGGGAGCGCGTCCGGATCCTGGACCGGGACGGGGCGGCGGTCTTCGAGACCGCGCGGCGGCCGCCGTTCGACTGCTGGGCGGGCGGACTGTCGCGGTCCGGGCGGCTGCTGGCCCTCTGCCACGCGCGCGGATCGCGCTACCAGCCGGAGGACCCGGAGACCGTCGAGGTGGACGTCTGGGACGTCGACACGGGCACGCTGCGGCACCGCATCCCGATGGGGCGCCGGCCGGCCCGGGTCGGATTCGATCCCTCGGAGACGCTGCTGGTGTGCAATCCGGACCACGCCGAGGGGCCGTGCGCGTTCGCGCTGGAGAGCGGGGCGCTCACCTGGTGGTTCCCCGACGAGATCCGGACCGACCGGTGGGCCGTGTGCTACGACTGGGAGTACTCGCCCGACGGGCGGATGCTCGCCGTCGGCCGCAGGGGGCGCGCGGAGGTGGTGGACGCCGCCACGCGGGAGCGGCTCCCCGCGTTCCTCCCGAACGACCGCGCGGCCGGCGGGACCGGCCGCACCTCCCGCGTGCGGTTCTCCGACGACGGTGCGCTGCTCGCGACCGGGGGCGACTCCGGGCGCCTCCTGGTCCGCGCGGCGTGAGCCGCCGCGGCCAGCCCCCGCGTTCCCGGCCGTCCGTGCCGGCTGGGACGCTGCCGCCATGAACGAGATCCCGCCGGAGAACTACGCGCCCCGCCTGGAGGGGGACACGCGCCCGCCGATCCCCCTGGTGGGCGACGAGCGGGAGATCCTCACCGCCGCGCTCGACTGGCAGCGCGCGACGTTCGAGCTCAAGTGCGCCGGCGTGCCGGCGCAACGCCTCTCCGAGAAGGGCGTCCCGCCGTCCGGGCTGAGTCTGCACGGCCTGCTCCGCCACCTCGCCGGGACGGAGCGGTGGTGGTTCCGCCAGCAGTTCGCCCAGGAGGACGTGCCGCATCTGTACTACTCCGACGACCGGCCGGACCAGGACTTCGAGGAGCTCGACGGCGACGTCGCGGAGGCGGTCGCGGCGTGGCGGGCGGAGTGCGGGCGCTCACGCGGGATCGTCGCCGCAGCGCCGTCCCTGGATGCCACCGGCGTGCAGCTCTCGACCGGGGAACCCGTCTCGCTGCGCCGCGTCCTGGTGCACATGATCGCCGAGTACGCCCGGCACAACGGGCACGCCGACCTGCTCCGCGAGCGCGCCGACGGCGCCACCGGGTACTAGCCGGGCCCGGTCCGGCGCGGCACGCCCGACGCAGCGCGGGGACCGCCTCCGTCGTGGGAGCGCCGCGAAGGACGCCGGCCCGGTTCCGGCGCGGTCCGTCGTGTGTCCGGATCAGCTCCGGGGGCCCAGCCCCGCCACGGTCAGCCGGAACAGCCGGTCGGCCTCGGCCGGCGGATCGGGGTGGTGCTCGGTGGCCAGGACGATGCCGACGACCAGGGTGATCAGATCGGCGACGGTGACGTCCTCCGCCGCCGCACCGTCCTGCACGGCGCGGCGGAGCAGGGGGGCGCCTGCCTCCTCCAGGGCCGCCGAGCAGGAGTTCTCGTACAGCGAGTCGGGGCTGGCTCCGTCGCGGGCCAGCGCGGCCGCCAGCCCCCGGGCGGAGGCGGAGTAGGCGACGACCTCCCCCAGCCATTCCAGCAGTGCGCCCCGGCTGTCGCCGCTGCCCGCCAGCTCCCGGGCGCGGGCGCACAGGGCCTCGATCTGCTGCCGGGAGACCGCCTCCAGCAGCGCGCGGCGGGTGGGGAAGTGCCGGCGCACGGTGGCCGATCCGACCCCCGCCGTGCGGGCGATCTGCTCCAGGGACGCGTCGGCGCCGTGCGCGGCGACCTCCTCCTCCGCCACGGCGAGGATGCGCGCGTAGTTGCGCCGGGCGTCCGCACGCTGGGCGGGCATGGCGTCACCTCACTCCTCTTCAGGGGTTGCTAAACGGCGGGGCCCTCCGTATCTTACCGAAGAAGAAACGGCGGGCCCCGCCGTTTATGTTCGGGCAGCACCCTGATGAGGAGCACCATGTCCACCGATTCCGCACCTGTCCTGGTCACCGGCGCCACCGGTAGGCAGGGCGGCGCCACCGCCCGCGCCCTGCTCGCGGCGGGCCTCCCCGTCCGCGCCCTGGTCCGCGATCCCGCCAGCGCCCGCGCCGCGGCCGTCGCGGCCCTCGGCGCCGAACTGGTCACCGGCGACCTCCACGATCGCGACTCCGTGACCCGGGCCGCGGAGGGCGCCCGCGCCGTCTTCTCCGTGCAGATGCCCGCCATGGCCGGGGACACCTACGACTTCGCCGGGGAGGTCACCCAGGGCGTCAACCTCATCGAGGGCGCGGCGGCCGCAGGGGTACCGCAGTTCGTGCACACCTCCGTCAGCGGCGCCGGCCAGCACACGGCGACTCCCGGCTGGGCCGAAGGCCGCTGGGCCTCGATGGAACCCACCCTCGGTGCCAAGAGCGCGATCCAGGACCGGCTCCGCGCGGCCGGCTTCCGCCACTGGACGCTGCTCAAGCCGGCGTTCTTCATGGAGAACTTCCTCCCGTCCATGGCGTTCCTCTTCCCGCGCGGGATCGAGGGCGGGCTGGTGAGCGTTCTCAAGCCCGGGACCCGGCTGTCCCTCGTCGCGGTGGCCGACATCGGCAGCGCGGCCGCCGCGGCCATCGCCGAACCGGAGCGGTTCAACGGGGTCGAGCTGGAACTGGCGGGGGACTACCTGCCGATGACGGAGATCGCCGAGGTCCTCTCGCGCGCCCTGGGGACCCCGCTGTCCGCCCCGGACATGACCGAGGAGGAGGCCCTCGCCGCGGGAATGCCGATGATGGGCGCCTCACACGAGTGGCTGAACGTGGCCGGCCAGCCGGCCCGCCCCGAGTACGCGCGGGACCTCGGCCTCCCCGTCACCGGTTTCGAGGAGTGGGCGCACAAGCACATGCGGGCCGCGGCCTGAGACGGAGCCGGGCCCGGTCCGGTTCCTCCCCCGATCGGGTCCGCCCGGTCCGGCGGCGGGGTGCGCCAGGAGCGGGAAGCTCCGGCCGGGGCCTGTTCGAGATGGCGGCCCGGCCGGGACACGTCCGGCCGCCCGCCGGGTCCCGGCCGCTGCCACCGGACTCCACCGGCGACCCGCCGATACCGGCCCGGGCAGCCCCGAGGCCGCCCGCCAGCGGGGGAGAGCGGCTCCGGCCGGCTCCCGGGTCCGTCCGCCAGGCCCACGCGAACAGCACCGAGCCCGCCACCCGGGCGGGGCGTCTCCGCCGCCGGGCGCCGCGTGCCGAGCGGCGGGGCAGCCCGGCACGCACCGGCTGCCCCGTCCGGGTCCGTCCCGAGGCGGACCCGGAGAATCCCGCCCCGGCCGGACGCGCCGGGCCCGGCGGCAGCGCGAGGATCACGGCATCACCGATCAGCCGGGAGATGACGCCCATGCCTCGCAGACCACTACTGGCAGTGCTCTCGACCGCTCTCGCCGCGGTACTCCTACCCGCGGCGGCCACCGCGGCGTCGGCGGCGGAGGCTCCGGAGCCGGCCGCGGACCGCGCGGCCCCCGGCCTGGACTGGGGCGCGTGCGAGGGGCTCGACGCGGACACGGGTATGGAGTGCGCCTCGCTGCGCGTCCCGGTCGACTGGGACCGGCCGCGCGGGCGGCAGATCACCCTGGTGCTGGGCCGGCTCCCCGCGACCGGGCAGGCGGAGGGGACCGTGCTCGTCAACCCGGGCGGGCCCATCGGCGCCGCGAACTGGTACCTCACCGAATACGGGGAGCCGTTCGCCGGCCTACGGGAGACGAGGGACATCGTCACCTGGGACCTGCGCGGCGGGCCGATGGGCGGCGGGATGAGCACGACGCTGGACTGCACGTGGACCTCCACCCGCCAACCGGAGGTGCCCCGCGACCAGGCCGCGTTCGCCGACCTCGCCGCCGCCAACCGCGCCGTGGCCGACGAGTGCCGGGACAACGATCCCGCCCTCTTCGACAACATGGACTCCGCCAGCCACGCCCGCGACATGGAGGCCATCCGCCGAGCGCTCGGCGAAGAGCGGCTCACCCTGCACATGACCTCCTACGGCGGGTTCCTCGGGCAGGCGTACGCGCGGCTGTTCCCGGACCGGGTCCGCACCCTGTACCTCGACGGGGTGCCGAACCACGACTCCGACGCCCTGTACGTGCAGATGGCCGCGGACGGGGAGGCGGCCTTCGACCGGTTCGTGGACTGGTGCGCGGCAGAGGAGGCGTGTGCGCTGCACGACCGGGACGTGCCCGACGCGTGGCAGGAACTCGTCGCGGCGGCCAACACCGAGCCGATCCCGCTCTCCGTCGCCGACGGCGCCTACACCGGTCGGCACCTGCAGGACGCCGCCTGGGGCGTCCTCGTCTCCGCGCGGCCCGGCGACGCGTGGCTGCGGCTGGCCGAGGCGGTCGTGGCGGCCGAGAACGGGGACGCGTCCGGGTTCGTGGCCGATCCGCGCAACCCCTATCCGTCGATCCCCGGCCCCGGGGTGGTGGAGTGCCTCGACCTGCCCCGGCCCCGCGACCACGCGGACCTCGCCGCGACCCTCGGGGAGATCCAGCGTGCCGCGCCCAACATGGGAGGCCGGCTCCAGGGGCTGGGAGGCGTCCTCAGCTGCGTGGGCTGGCCGACGCCGGTCACGAACCCGCCCGCACCGCTGCCGGAGGGGCTGCCGCCGCTGCTCGGAGTCGGTACGTGGATGGACGGCGCGTCCACCGAACGGGTCGTCCAGCAGGTGCCCGGGAGCGTCATGGTCCGGCGCGACGGGCCGGGGCACGGCCTGTACTGGAACGGCGACGCCTGCGTCGTGGAGCATGCGGACCGGTACCTGCTCACCGGGGAGCTGCCGCCGGCGGGCACCGAGTGCTGAGCGGCCGCGGCCGCGGAACCCTCCGGCGGCGGACGCGGCGGAGGGGGCCCGGCCGCGTCAGCGGCTGACCGGCGCCGTCGGGCCGCGTCCGGTCCGACCGGTCGCGGAACGGGCGCCGGGTGACGGGCCGGGACGCACCGCCGGAGCGCAGGTGGGCGCCGGCGGTGCGTCCCGGCCCGTCGGGCGGTCTCACCAACCGGCGGGCGTGAGGACGAGGGCCAGCACCACCATCAGCGCCATCACGGCGCCCATGGCCAGCGAGGCCCCGCACCCGTACCGGCCGGCCCGGGCGACCAGGGTGGTGACCGCCCACGCGATGGCGGCGAGCCCGGCCACCTCCCACAGGTCCCACGGCGGCTGGAAGGGCAGTGTCGTCGGTGTCTCGGGTCCCAGGGCGGGGGCGGGCCCCATGGTGCTCCTCCAGACCTCGGGGGCGG
>NZ_QEIO01000193.1 GCF_003336425.1 Marinitenerispora sediminis
GGTTGGGCGGGACGGCCATCGTGATCGCCTCGGCTTTCGGTCGAAGGGTGTCGCGGAGGTCAGCGGCCCACTGGGCTCGGGAGGCCGCACTGGGGCGGGCTGCCGAGCAGATCCGCGACGAACTCGTCCTCGATCTCGGCGAGCAGCCGCAGCAGACGGGTGAATTCGGTGCGCTCCCCTCTGACTCCCACGCAGTACGCCTGCCCGCAGACGCGGGCCTTGCGCTCACACAGGCGGGCGGTCTCCGGATGGTCGTGATCGCGGAAGAACTCGGCCAGCAGTTCCGCCCGGAACGCCGCCAGGGGCAGCTCGAAACGGGCGATCCGGGTGATGTTGCGTTCGGTGAGGTGGTCGGCTCCCTTCCGGAGCGCCGCGGACCCCACGGGCCACGGTGCCGCGGCGGCGTAGGCGTAGTCGGCCCGGAAGGCCGCCATGGCGGTCTCGTACAGCGGCCGCTCGGCACCGACACGTTTCGGGCTGTGCCACAGCTGGTAGCGGCCGCGGCGAAATCCGATCCGTTCCGCACGCCAGGCCGCCAGCAGCGCCTCGCGGTGCAGGTGGGCGTGGGGGACGCCGCCGGGGTCCTGCAGCAGCAGGTGGTCGCGCTCGACCGCGTAGCCGACCACGTAGCGTTCGTGGTCGGCCGGTACCCGCCCGGTCTGGTAGGGCAGCTCGGCGAGCGTCAGCGGACCGAGCAGCACCGGGCCGTGCGGCAGCAGCTCGACCAGTCGCCGCCAGGAGTCGGGGCCGGTGCCGTCCCGCTCCGTCTGGACGGCGAAGCCGAGCCGGTCGAGCGCCTGGTCGATCCCTGTGTCGGGGGAGACCTGGCTGAGCACCAGGACGCCGTCCGGGAACAGCATCGCGCCCAGGCCGATGCCGCTGAGCAGCTCCACCCGCTCGGAGGGGACGTGGTGGCCGTGGCCGGCGAGCAGCATGCTCACCGAGTCGGCGTAGCAGTAGTCGCGTCGGCCGCGGTAGGGCGGCGGACACCGGCCGGGGCCGTCGGCACGCATCTCAGGCCGTCCCCCGTACATCGCTCGCGGGCAGCGAGGCCTCCCAACGCTCCGGCCCGCCGTCCTCGCCGACGGCGGGGGCGTCCCGGACCAGCGCCGCGCGCAGGGCCGCGCAGGCGGCGTGCTCGGTGGCCCGCGCGGCGGGCAGCATCGCCGACATCCCGAAGAACCCGTGGAAGAGCCCGTCGGCCCGGTGGACGGCGGCGGGCACACCGGCGGCGGCCAGCCGGGCCGCGTACGCCTCCCCCTCGTCGCGCAGCGGGTCGTACTCGGCCGTGACGACGAGCGCGGGCGGCAGGTCCGCGAGGCTGGGCGCGCGCAGCGGGGAGGCGTGCGGGTGCGCCGCCTCCTCGGGGGAGGTGAGGTACTGCTCGTGGAACCAGCGCAGGTGGGTGGCGGTGAGGAAGCAGCCGTCCGCGTTCTCCCGGCGGGAGGGCAGCGTGGACATGATGTCGGTCACGGGGTAGATGAGCAGCTGGAACGCGATCGGCGGGGTGCCGCGCTCGCGCGCCAGGAGGCAGGCGACGGCCGCGAGGTTGCCGCCCGCGCTGTCCCCGGCGACCGCCACGCGGGCGGGATCCGCACCCAGCTCGGCCGCCTGGCGGTGCACCCAGCGGACGGCGGCGTAGGCGTCGTCCACCGCGGCGGGGAAGCGGTGCTCGGGAGCGCGCCGGTAGTCCACCGAGACCACCACGGCACCCGTGCCGTCGGCCAGCAGCCGGCAGATCCCGTCGTGGGAGTCGAGTCCGCACAGCACGAAACCGCCGCCGTGGAAGTAGACGAGCACCGGGCGCGGGGACCGCCCGGTGTGCGGGTGGTAGATCCGCACCGGGATGTCGGGGCTCCCCGCAATGGTGTGCTCGCGTACGCCGGCCATGGGGGGTCCCTCGGGGAACCGGGCCAGGGCGTGCAGCCGGCGTGCCTCGCTCGCCTCGGTGACCGTTCTCCCGAGGTCGGGATAGGCGGCCGTCATCAGCTTGAGCACCAGTGCGGTGCTGCGGTCAAGAGCCATGGCCCGCCTTTCGTTGCGGACGCCGCGTGGCGCCGTCCGGGTCGACCGATGTCATGGCGAAAAAAATTCACGGCGGTGTCACGGGGGAAGCGACCGCGTCGTGATTCGTGGGCGATTCGGCCAATCGCCGAGGGGCGCTATCCGGGCCGCGAGAAATCGATAATTCCGGTTTTGAGAGCGGTCATGACCGCCGCGGTCCGGTTCGGTGATCCAAGTTTCAACAGAACACTGGTCACCAGGCGTTTCGCTCCGTGCTGCGAGATTCCGAGCCTGGTCCCTATCTGCTTGTTGCTCAGCCCTTCGGCCAGCAGCTCCAGGGTCTGCCGTTCTCGGCTCGTCAGGGAGACCGCGGAACGCACCGACGGCGAAGGGGTGAACTGCCCGCTCACGTGGGCCAGCAGCGACTTGGCGAGCGCGACCGGCATGGGGATGTCGCCGACCGCGAGCCGCCGGAGCGTCTCCGACAGGGACTCCGCCGACAGGTCCCGCTGCGCCAGGAACCCGTCGACCGGCAGGTCGGCAAGGGCCTCGGGGGCGCGCAGGTCCCACTCGTCGACGAACAGCAGGATCTTCGGTCGGCGCCGTTCGCCGCTGGCGGCGATGGCGCCGACGCGGGCCCGCTCGGACCCGCTGACGATCAGGACGTCGCAGCCGCCGGACCGGACACAGGTTTCCACGGCCGTGAAGTTCTCACAGTTCCGGACAACTCCCACCGCCGGCGAACATCGGAGCATATCGTCCAGCCCACGACGCAGTACCTCATTTTCCATGAAGAGCGCGACGCTCAACGTCGTCACACCCGGGGAATTGACATACCGGACGTAAGTGTCCGCCATGACAAGACTCTCCTCATAATTGTTTTTTCGGCAGCGAAGACTTTATACCAACTGCAGGATCGATTAAAACAGCGCAAAGACTGACGAGGGAATCCCCGCTCCCCATGATTTTTCAGCGACATTACTCGCCGATCCCCTCATATCCGTCGGCTTCCGGGAGGCAGAGCAGGGCCTCCGCCCGAGAGCGCGCGGATCCGCGGCCGGTACCGGCCGGAGAGCACCGGCCGGCGACCGTACTCCCTCCGGACCGTAACCACGCCGTAACGACCAGCCGTATCGCCCCGGCCGCACGCGGACCATGACGTGCAGCCGCTCGACGAGCGCGTCGCGCCGGGCGTCGGCGAGTCCGCCCCCACCCGCCCCGGGGGCCGCTCGCCGCGGCCGTGGGCGACGGCGGGGCGGCGGATGTGCCGCTCGCCGGCCCAGCTCGCCGCACGTAGTCCGTCCAGCGACACGTCGACGCGGGCACGGACCAGGCAGGTCCACCCCGCGTCCGCCCGCATCGCCCGTTCCGCGTCCAGCGGAAGGAGCCCATCGAGGAGCGGCCGCGCGCACTCCTCCCCCGGGAGGTCCGCGCGGAGGTGCCCGGCGCCCCGGGCGGCGACGCCGCGCGCCGGCTCCTGCTCGTGGTCCACGGCGCGACCAACGCCGCCCCGGTCCTGCCGGGCCTGCTCCAGCCGGCCCGCCGCTCCCCCGCCGCCCCGCCGCGAGCGTGGGCGGCGCCACCAGGCGCCGCCCGGTCCGTCAGGGCCGAACCGTCACCCGCGGCCGGTCAGCGCGGCCGGCGGCATGACGCCGGTGGCGGCGGCCAGCCCGTCCGGCGGGATCTCCCGGCCGACGAGTTCCACCAGCAGGCGCTCCACACCCCGCAGCAGGTTCTCGATCTCCGGCGGCGGGATCCGCCGGGAGTCAGCGCTGAGCTCCAGCACCACCGAGTCGCCGCGGCCCCCCAGCACGCCGCCGCCGTCCATCAGCACGAAGTAGGCGGTCTCCCGCTCCTGGAGGTCCGTCGGTGCGTACCGGCTCCGCGGCACCGCCGCGCGGACCTCCTCGGCCGTCGCGGCGGCCGCCGGCCCGCCACCGGGCTCGGCCGGGACCCGGACGTCGTTGAAGTAGCACCCGAACTCCACCTCGGTGCCGCGTGCACGGCCCGCCTCCGCCACGGCCGCGTCGGCGTCGTCAGGGTCGTAGCGGCCGTGCCGGTAGGCCGACATCGCGGTGCGCCAGGCACCGCGGGCCACCTCCCCGAAGGCGCCGGCCCGCAGGTCGATCGAGATCGGCACCTCCTGGATGACGTTCATCACCGCCCGCCGCAGCTCCGGGACGAACCGGTTGCCGACGATCAGCTGCATTCCGCACCGTGGCAGTCCGGTGTAGGCGCCGAGCACGACGGCGACCGCCGTCAGCGCCACCGTGGACACGGTGACCCGGTACCGGGCGGCGAGGACGTCGAGGGCCAGCCGCAGTGCCCGCGACTCCAGCGCGCCGCTCTGGAACCGCGGACGGGCCGCCTCCAGCGCGGGGCCGGGGAACATGGTGGGCGGGAACTCGGCGAGCTGGGCGCGCCAGTACCGCAGCGCGGAGTCGTTGAGCGCGCGACCGCGCGCCGAGCGTTCGAAGGCGGCCTGCTCCAGCGGCTGGCGGGTGTCCGGGACGGTCGGCGGCGGCTCCCCCGCGGCGACCGCCGCCAGGGCGGTGCGCAGTTCCGCCACCATGAGGCGGGTGGCGGGGAGGTCGCCGGCGACATGCGGCATGCAGAACCCGAGCCCCCGCGGCGTCCCGTCGACCAGCCCGACGAGCGGCCGGAAGGGCAGTTCGGCGGCGAAGTCGAACCCGGTGGCGCACATGCCGCGCTGGTGCGCGATGAAGAGCTCCCGGGAGTCGGATTCGGCCGCACCGTCGGCGAGCAGCACCGCCACGTCCAGCTCGCCCGGCCCCACCACGTGCTGGGTGAGCTCACCGTCGCGGTGCCGGAAGAGGGTGCGCAGCGACTCGTGCCGTTCCACCAGCAGGCCGATCTGACGCAGGACGTCGTCGAGTGCCAGCCCGTCGGGGAGTTCGAACCCGAGCGAGTGGTTGTAGAAGGCGGTGTCGGGCATCCGGAGCTGGATAAGCCGCCACATCTGCCGCTGACTCCAGGTGGCCGGTCCCTCCGCCGAGCGTCCGGAGAACGCCACCCGGTGCCGCGCGATCCGCACCATGAACTTCCTTTCGTCCGCTCCGCGGCGCCCGGGGCCCGCGGTGCCGCCGGGCACCGCACGGCCCGGCGGCGGCGCCGCGCGCCGCGGTGTCCCTAACCCGGTGATCCGGACGCCATGAGCGGGCTCCCGGACCGCCTCAGCCGGCGTATGAAGACGATGACCACGATGAGGACGGAGACCCCCAGCAGGTTGCTCACCGCGACGACCCGGTAGACCGCCTCCGGCTGCTGGAAGGCCGCGGTGACGAGGACTCCGACCCAGATGACGGCCGCGTAGTAGATGACGTTCAGCGTGACGGCGAGCGGGCCGGCGCCGGTCTGCTCCAGAATGGTGAGCGACGCCAGGACCAGCCCCTGCAGCAGGTAGGTGAGGGCCACGATGTGCAGGTAGTTCGCGGTCTGCGCCGCGATCTCGGGGCTCGGTGTCATGAGCCCGGCCAGCAGGTCGCCGCCGAACCACACCGCCAGCGCCACCACCAGGTAGATGCCGAGGACCAGCTCCAGACCGCTGCGCAGCGTCCGGCCCAGCACGTCGAACCTGCCGGCCCCCATCTGCTGGTTCATGATGATGGCGGTGGCCGAGCCGAACATGATGCCCGGCATGATGATCAGCCCCTGCAGGGTCGCGGCGGTGGAGTAGCCGGAGACCACATCGGGGCCGAAGGGCGACAGGACCCACAGCAGCCCCATGTTCGCGCCGAACAGCACCACGTGGGTGCCCGCCACCGGGACGCCCACCCGGCCGAGCTGGGAGAACGCCGAGGGCTGCCAGGGCCGGGGCGTGCGCGGCACCCACAGCCCCGTGCGGCGCAGGCAGACCAGCCCGATGGTGACCCCAACGACGCTGGACAGCACTCCGGCGAGCGGCACGCTGAGCACGCCCATGCCGGCCCCGAGGCCGAGCACGGCGACGATCCCGAAGTGCACGGCGGCGTCGCAGAGCGTCACGGCGGCCGCCGCGCGCGCGTGCCCGTATCCGCGCAGGCTGGACGCGCACAGGACGGGGGCGATATGCGACAGCTCCGCGAGCGACATCCAGAACAGGAAGGAGCGGAAGTCGGCCTGCGACTCCGGAGCGACGTCCAGGACGTCGGCGAAGACCGGCCCCGCGAGCACCAGCGAGCCGAACAGCACCACGGCCACGACCGCCCAGATCCGCAGCAGGCTGAACGCCATGGCCAGCACGTCCTGCGGCCGGCCTCGCCCCCTGCTCACGGCCGCCGAGACCTGGTTGGCGATCTCGAAGGCGGTGAAGACCGCGATGAAAAGGAAGCCGATGGGCATGTAGAGCGAGCGGACGTACAGCGCCTCATCGCCCATACGCCCCATCAGGGCCACCACCCCGACCACGACGAGGAGGTCGACGACCTCCGCGAGGGTCATCGGTCCGGCGAGCCCCAGGACGGTCCGGCGGGTCGGCGGGGGCGCCCCACCGGGGGGCGGACCCGCGTCCGGGGCCTCCCCGGGCGGAGCGGCTGCCCTCCCCTCCCCCGGTGCGCTCCCGGCGTCGATGCCGCGTAGCGGATCGCGCGCGCCGTCGGTCGTATCGCTCACAGTCGGGCCTTCCCTGGACAGTTCCTGCAACGGTTCGTTTCGGGGTGCCGCCGGCGTCCTGGCGGAGTCCGGCCGGCGGGCCCGCTGGTCGGGGGCGGCCGCCGACCGCGCCGGCTCCGATGCACCCTAGGGGGTCGGGGCGGGTCCGCGCGGCCAGCCGCGCCGGATGTCCGCCCAGTTCAGACGGGCGGTCCAGCGGGTGCCGCGTCCCGCTCGGCCGCCCTGGCGCGCGGCCGTCACGCCGACCGCTCCGGGCCGAACACGACCTCGTAGGTGTGCGCGTACCGCAGCTCGCGGTCGTAGTCGGCCAGCACCACGCGGCCGCCGCGCGCGCGGCGGGCCGGCAGCTCGGCGGCGAGCCCGGCCCACAGGCCCGTGGCGGGCAGCCCGCGCGGCGCGGCGGTGACCCGCCGGCCGGCGGGAATGTCGCGCTCCGGGTCGAGACCCGGGCCGGCGATCACCTCCGTGGCGTCACCGAGCGCCTCGCTCAGGACGGTGCGGACCTCCTCCGGTGCTACGTCGGCGAACTGGCGGGGGGTCACGGTGCCGGCCGGCTCGGCGGCGTCCACGACGATCGCGGCGACGGAGTCGCGCTCCGGCAGCATGACCCCGGACGGCAGCGGGAGGTCGTGCAGCAGGACGCTCTGCTCCAGCACGAGCACGAGCGAGCGGCGGGCGCCGGCCGCCGCCGCGTACTCGGCGGCGATGCGCAGCGCCGTGGCCGCGGCGGCGGCGCCCTGCTCGGCGATACCAAAGGCGATCGGGCCGCCCGGCAGGGCGTTCGTGAGTGACGGGCCCGGCCATCCGGGCTCCGGATCGGGGGTGCTGTGTGCCATGATCACGAGGTCGAAGGGGGCACCGGACACCAGCGGTGCGGCGGCCGCGCCGGCCATCTCGGTGAACGAGTTGCGGGTCCGGCCGTCGAAGTAGTCGGCGCCGTGGGTCAGCCCGTAGAGGCGGGCGAGGTCGGCGAAGTAGATGTGGGTGCTTTCCAGAGTGTAGGCGCGTCCGGGCCCGAAGAGGTGGTGGTCCACCTGGGCCAGCGGCAGCGGTGCGGCG
>NZ_QEIO01000194.1 GCF_003336425.1 Marinitenerispora sediminis
GGGGGGGGGAGGCTCCCCGCGGGCTCAGGCCCCGGGCCGCGTTCTCGGGTGCGTGCTCACGGGCCCGCCACGCGTCCCTGGCCGGAGGGCCGCTCTTCGCTGGGCGCACCGCCGGCGCAGTCCCAGACGTCGGCCCCGCCCGAGCGCCCGGACGCGGCCGGCAGGAGATCGGCCACCAGGTCGGCGATCCGCCGGCGGATCTCGTCGCGGATCGGCCGCACGGCGTCCACGCCCCGGCCCGCCGGATCGGGCAGTCGCCAGTCCAGATAGGTCTTGCCGGGGAAGACCGGGCACGCGTCCCCGCACCCCATCGTGATGACCACGTCGGAGGCCCGCACCGCTTCCGTGGTCAGGACCTTCGGCGTGGCGGAGGAGAGGTCGACGCCGACTTCGGCCATCGCTGCGACCACGGCGGTGTTGACCGTGTCGGCCGGCGCAGATCCGGCCGAGCGAACCTCGATCCGCTCACCGGCCAGGTGGGTGAGGAACGCCGCCGCCATCTGCGAGCGGCCGGCGTTGTGCACGCACACGAAGAGCACCGAGGGGCGCGGGTCAGACATCAGCGGTCTCCTTCTCGGGGAAGAAGCGGCGGGCGGCGAGTGCGACGTGCACCAGGCCGATGAGGACGGGGACTTCGATCAGCGGGCCGACCACCCCGGCCAGCGCCTGACCCGAGGTCGCGCCGAACGTGGCGACGGCGACCGCGATCGCCAGTTCGAAGTTGTTGCCCGCGGCGGTGAACGCCAGCGTCACCGACCGCGTGTAGCCCAGTCCGAGCGCCCGTCCCACGGCCAGGGAGCCCGCCCACATGAGGAGGAAGTAGGCCAGCAGCGGCAGCGCGATACGGGCGACATCCCACGGCCGGGACGTGATCGCCTCCCCCTGGAGGGCGAAGAGCACGACGATGGTGAACAGCAGCCCGTACAGCGCGAGAGGGCCGAGCCGGACCAGGAACCGGGTCTCGTACCAGTCGCGTCCCCGGGCCCTTTCGCCGAACCGGCGGGTGAGGAAGCCGGCCAGCAGCGGCACCCCGAGGAACACCAGCACCGAACCGGCGATCCCGGCCACCGACACGTCCAACGCGGCCTGCTCCAGCCCCAGCCAGCCCGGCAGCACCGCCAGGTAGAACCAGCCGAGCAGCCCGAAGGCCGCCACCTGGAACAGCGAGTTCAGCGCGACCAGCACGGCCGCCGCCTCCCGATCGCCACCCGCCAGGTCGTTCCAGACGATCACCATGGCGATGCAGCGGGCCAGCCCGACGATGATCAGCCCGGTGCGGTACTCCGGCAGGTCGGGCAGGAACAGCCACGCCAGCGCGAACATCACCGCCGGGCCCAGGACCCAGTTCAGCACCAGGGAGGAGAGGAGCAGCCGCCGGTCACCGGCGACCGCCCCCAGCCGGTCGTAGCGGACCTTGGCCAGTGCCGGGTACATCATCACCAGCAGCCCGAGGGCAATGGGCAGCGAGACCCCGGCGATGCCCGCTCCCGCGAGCAGCTCGCCGAGCCCCGGGACCAGTCGGCCCAGCGCCAATCCGGCGGCCATCGCCACCAGGATCCACACCGTCAGGTACCGGTCGAGTTTCCCCAGCCGGCCCGCGACCGCCGGGGCGGTCCCCGCCACGCGGGCGGTCACGGGGCGGCCGAGGCGGGCTGGGGTACGGGCTGTCCGGCGGGCCGGGTCAGGATGGCGGCGAGGCGGTCGGTCGTCTCCGGCAGCAGCCGGTAGTACACCCATGTCCCCCGCCGCTGCGCGGCGATCAGCCCCGCCTCGCGCAGCAGCTTCAGGTGGTGGGAGACCGTCGGCTGCGACAGGTCGAACGCGGGCGTCAGGTCGCACACGCACACCTCGCCTCCGGCCCGGGACGCGATCATCGACAGCAGCCGAAGCCGTACCGGATCCCCCAGCGCCTTGAACACCCGCGCCAGCTCCACGGACTGGTCCTCCTCCAGCGGAGCTGTCAGCAGCCCGGGGCAGCAGCTTTGGACCGTGCCAGCCGCGTCGGACGTCTCGGCCCCTTGTTTCGACATGCGTCTATGTTGACAAACTTCGATCCAATGCGCAACGTTGAATAGACAGACATCGATACAACCGGATCGAGGAGACCCCATGTCCCGTGTCCAACTCGCCCTGAACGTCGCAGACCTGGAAGGATCCGTCGTCTTCTACTCCAAGCTGTTCGGCGTCGAGCCCGCCAAGCGCCGCCCGGGCTACGCCAACTTCGCCATCGCCGAGCCCCCGCTGAAGCTGGTGCTGATCGAGGGCGAGCCGGGGCAGGACACCCGCCTTGACCACCTCGGTGTCGAGGTGGAGAGCGGCGCCCACGTGGACGCCGCCACCACCCGGCTCAAGGAGGCGGGGTTGGCGACCTTCGAAGAGAGTGACACCTCGTGCTGTTACGCCGTGCAGGACAAGGTGTGGGTGCACGGCCCCGGCGGGGAGCCGTGGGAGGTCTACGTGGTCAAGGGCGACGCCGACCAGATGAGCGAGGACGCCGGCGCCGCCGGTTCCGCCACCGCCTTGAGCGAGCCGGCGACGGCCACCGCGGGCTGCTGCGGGTCGAACTAACGCGCCATCAGCCACGGAAGGCCAGCGAAGGCCGGCGCCCGGCACCACGGACAATGGCCCAATGCCGGGCGCCCGGACACCGAGCCCGCGCCGTGACCGTGCCATGACCAGAGCCCGCCGCCCTCGGCGCCGCGGGGGCTGCGGGTCGATGTCTGGCGGACGACGTTGCGCCTATCGGCACCGCCCGCAGGGCGACGCCCAAACCCGGGCGCACGAGGGGGCCCTGGCGTCGAGGCGGAACTGAACCGCGCCGGCGCCGCGTGACCGCGTGCGACGACGGCGCCGTGGAGGGGGCGCGCCGTGCGGGCCACCGGGCTCACCGCACCGTCAACCGCAAGGTCTGGGACCTCGTCCTGCCCGACGCACGCGTGGCTGCCTGGGGCACCGCACGCGGCAGCACACTGCCCAGCTCGGTCGGCCCAGCACCGCGCCGACGAGGTGAACGATCGTTGCTCCTGGGGAACGGGCCGCTTCTGCCCGGGCGCAGGAACCAGGACAGGAACCCCCGATGATCCAGCCCGCGAAGCGTCTGCGTGTACGAGGCCAGCGCCACTCGGTCCGTTCGGGAATGCGCGCGGATTCTCCCCGCACTCAGGATCGATCCTTCGGCGCCATTCATGTGGCTAAGTGAGTTCTGTGAGAATCTCAGGAAGTGGTCAGAATCGGCGCTGCGACTTGGTAAAGTCCCAGGTCAACGACTGCTCCCCGTGCACGCGGGGATGGCCCCGCGTCGCGGCCACGGTCGACGTGCTGAAGGGATGCTCCCCGCGCACTTGACTGGGGGTCAAGGGGGCATGGGATGCTCCCCGCGCACGCGCGGATGGCCCGGGATCGTGGACGTTCGTCCGCGCCACCCTGGTAGTGCTTCCCGCAGGCGAGCGCGGCCCTCTCGTCCGCGCTCGCCTGCGGCTGTCGTTGCACTGCTCCTCGCGGACCGGCCGGGGGCGGGCGGTAGGCGTGCCACTCGGGCCGGGTGGGGGACGCCGGGGTGGTGTGGCTGTTCGCGCCGCCGCGCATGACCGGGCCGCCAGCCCGGCCCTACCGTCCCTACCGTGGCAGCGGCCGCCCGTGTGCGCTGGTGGCGCCGTTTCAGCGCGGTGCCGGTCGGCCCGCCCGGTCGACTCGGATGAACGGCTCGTGCACCGACCGTCCGGTGAGCGGCCCGTAGGCGGCCGGCCGGCGGAAGGCGTCGCCCCAGGCCTCGCGGCGCCGGTGGTCGCGCAGCGCGTCCAGGTCGAAGACGGCCGGATACACTCCGGCCGCCTCTCCGGCCTCGACCACGAGCATGTCCCGGGAGCGTCCGCTGGCGTAGGCGATGCCGTCGTAGGCGACGGAGTGGCCCCAGCCCGGCCCCGCGTAGTTGGCCATGGCCACGGCCACCATGTTCTCCCCGGCGCGGGACCGGAACTGGGCGAGCCGGTTCACCTCCATCTCGCACGCGTTCGGCGTGAGGATGACCTCGGCGCCGGCCAGCATGAGCGCACGGGCGCTCTCGGGGAACTCGCGGTCGTAGCAGATCATCGCGCCGACCGCGACCTCGCCCGCCGCGGTGTCCAGGAGGCCGACCTCGAAGCCGTCGCCGGGGGTGAGTACGGCCTCCGGCAGGCCGAACGCGCAGGTGTGCACCTTCGCGTACGTCAGTGCGTCGCGGCCGTGCCGGTCGATCAGCGTCACCGTGTTGCGCGGTGCGCCGGGCCAGCGCTCCAGGTAGGTGACGGCGATCGCCATGCCGAGTTCGGCGGCCAGGGCGCGGAACCGCGAGACGAACGGTGAGTCGCGGTCGATCGGCTCGCCCGCCCACACGGCGTCGGCGGATGGCGCCGGGGCGGTACCCGCCGGGGCGTCGGCGTCGTTGTCGTCCCACAGGTCGGGGTGCCGGTAGAGGTCCTCGTCGGCCGCCTCCTCCGGGAGGAGGGTGCCGTAGCCGTTGCTCCACATCTCCGGGAACAGCGCGATGTCCGCGCCGAGGAGGCGGGCCCGGCGGCAGGCGGCCTCGCCCTCGGCGAGGTTCGCCGCGAGGTCGGGGCCGGGGAGCGCCAGCTGGAGGAGGGCGATGGTCAATGTGCGCATGGTGCGGACTCCTTCGGTGCCCGGTGGGCGTCGTTGGGGAAGACGGCGGCACGAAGGAGTCGGTGGGCCCCGGGCGCGGGGCGGGTGTCAACGCATGCGGTCACCGTACCCCGGCCCCGCCCGCGGCGCCCAGGGCCGTAGATCCGCGGCGCGGTGGGCGCCGGGGGAGCCGGAGCTGGGGCAGCGAGCGGGATCGTTGGCGGGGGCCGGTGCGCTGGCCAATGGTCGTAGCGATGGCCGACGCGGTGAGCGAGCGCCGGTCGGCCGGTCGCGCCGGAGTGGCGCGTTCGGTACCTGGACCGCTGGCAGCGCGCGCCCGCAGTCCTTCCCATGGTGCGCGCGACATGGCGGTCCCGGGCGGGTCCGGTCCCGCGACGCCGGATGAGCGCCCCGTCGCGCGGCGAAGCCCGCCGGCGCCGTCGCGGTCGCGCGCCGCGCACCGGGCCGGCCTCGCTTCCGGATGAGCGGGGCAGACGCGGGGACGGGCCCCCGGCCCGCTCCGGATGGCGAGTGGGACAACCGCGCCGACCGGCTCGCCGTGAGCTGGTCCGCGCGGCCGCGACTGCGTCGGTGCCGCACCGAGGGCAGGACCGGAACACCGCCGTTCCAGCCGGACATGGAGCGCTCAGAGGGGCGCCGGCGGTGGTCTGCGCACACTGGTCCCCCGGGGCCCCGCCATGGGCGCGCGGTTCGGTGGCCGCCCCCGACGGTTCGGGGCCCAAGGCGGCCGGCGCCGCCGCACGGGTCGGCGGCATCGGCGGCGTCGGCCTGGCGCGTGGCACCGGACGGGCGGCCAGCAACCCCGGGGCCGCCTGCTGTTCGCCCGCCGCCATGGACATGACGGAGGTCCTGCCGGACCTGCACCTGCTGCGCTTCCCGTTCGGGCACGTCTACCTCTGGCGGGACGCCGACGCGGTGACGCTCATCGACACCAGCGTCGCCGGAAGCGCCCCGGCGATCGCCGAGGGGCTCCGCCGGCTGGGCCGGCGGCCGGGCGACGTCCGGCGCGTCGTGCTGACCCACCACCACCAGGACCACGCCGGATCGGCGGCGGAGATCGCCGCCTGGGGCGAGGCGGAGGTGCTGGCGCACCGCGACGACGCGCCCGTTGTGCGCGGCGAGCGTCCGGGGGCGCCGCCCGACTTCTCCGACGCCCCCGCCTGGGAGCGCGAGCTCTTCGAGAACCTGCCGTCCCTTCCACCGGCACCGCCGTGCCCGGTGCACCGGGCACTGGTGGACGGCGACGTCCTCGACTTCGCGGGAGGCGCCGTCGTCGTGGGAGCTCCCGGGCACACCGACGGCAGTATCGCGCTCCACCTCCCCGGCCCGCGCGTGCTCGTCACCGGCGACGCGGTCGCCGGCGCCGACGGCCGGGCCATCCTGGGCGTGTTCAACACCGACCGGGCCCGCGCGATCGCGTCGCTGCGCCGGCTCGCCGGGCTCGACGTCGACGTTGCCTGCTTCGGCCACGGGGAACCGGTCGTCGGCGGAGCGGCCTCCGCCCTGCGCGACGCGGCGGAGCGGGCGGCCTGAACCGGCCGCCCCGCGGTGGCGCGGGCGCGGGCCGCGGGCGCGCCCGGGTCAGTCGCCGGAGCGGTGGATGGTGACGGACTCCAGCACCACGTCCTCGACCGGGCGGTCGCCGGAGTCGGTCTCCACGGCCGAGATGGCCGCGACGACGTCGTTGCCGGCGCCGTCGGCGACCTCGCCGAAGATCGTGTGCTTGCCGTCCAGCCACGGCGTCGGCGCGGAGGTGATGAAGAACTGCGACCCGTTGGTGTCCGGTCCGGCGTTGGCCATGGCCAGCATGCCCGGCTCGTCGAACGTCAGCTCGGGGTCGATCTCGTCGCCGAAGGTGTAACCCGGCCCGCCCGTGCCGGTTCCTTGCGGGTCGCCGCCCTGGATCATGAAGTCCGGGATCACCCGGTGGAACAGGGTCCCGTCGTAGAACTCGTCCCGGCCCGTGACCGGATTGGCGACGCGACCGCCCTCCGCCAGCAGCACGAAGTTGGCTACGGTCTCGGGCGCCCGGTCCGGGAACAGCGTGACCTCGATGTCGCCCTCGCTGGTCCGCAGCGTCGCGCCGGTGACCGCCGCGATCCCGGCCTTGTCGGCGCCGGCGCCGGGTGCCGTGCCGCCGGCGGGCGGTTCGGCCGCGCCACCGGCCTGGCATGCCGTCGTCGCGAGGAGGACGGCGCCGAGCGCGCCGGACGCGGCGGTGGTTGCGAAACGGTTCATCGGCCCTCTCCGACCGGGGATCTGGCGCCCCCAGGTTAGCGCCGGCCGGCCGCGGGCCTCCCGTCGCACCGCCCCCCGGCGGGGCGACGGGCGGGGGCGGTGGACGCGGTGCCGACGCGGGAGCGTGTGAGGGCGGGACGCGTGGCGGCGCCCCCACGCGCCGGGTCAGTCCAGGAGGCTGGACGGGATGATGCCGTCGCGCAGGGCCCGCAGCACGTCCTCGGTGTCGCCGAGGTGCCCGATGTGCCCGGTCCGCTGGCGCACCTCGTGGCGGACGGCCTCGATGACGGCCGGGCTCTGCAGCACCTCGGCGAGCGGTCCCCGCTCCAGTGCCGCCCGCCACGCGCGCAGGTTGGCCAGCCGCCCCTGCTGGACCGCTGACCTGCTCAGGTGGAACAGCCCGTCGATGGTGGCCGTGCGGTTCTCCTCATCGAGCAGGTCGACCTCGAACACGAGCTCGACCGTGGACGCGTCGGCGGTGAAGTGGTAGACCTGCCAGACGCGGCCGTTGGTGAGCACCAGCCACTCGACCTCCTCGCCGGCCGCGACCGTCCGCACCTGCCGCAGGTTGCGGGCGTCGAGCTCCTGGCCGCACCGCTTGACCTCGGTCAGGGCGAAGAGCTGGTCGTCGATGCGGATTCCATAATCGGCGGATTCGCCCTGGGTCCGGTATTCGGTCGTGAGGTGGTCGTATTTGTGGTAATCGAGACCCTCGCTGAGAAAATCGGTGACCAGCATCCGGGTGTCGCCCTCGTTGGCGTCCCGCTCC
>NZ_QEIO01000195.1 GCF_003336425.1 Marinitenerispora sediminis
GGTAGCCACGCGCTTTGACAAGCTCGCCTTGAGGTTCGAGGCCACCGTCCTGGTCGCGGCCATCGGGGAATGGCTCTGAACTTTCCAAACACGTCCTAGGTCGCGGGCGGGTGCTGCCGGTGGGCGCTGGTGAATGGCCGTAGGCGGCCGGTGGCGGCCTGACCTGCGCGCGAGGCCGCTGGCAGGTGGTGGATCCGGCCCCTACCGGGGCCGGCCGCCCCGCCGGGCTGGCTCCCCACCGCGAGGGGCCGCGCCCACCGCCCGGGCGACTGCGGCCGGCACGCTGGCCGGCTGGGTGGACAGCGGTGGCGCTGCCGGCGGGTGGCTGCGTTCGGAGTGGCTGCGTTCGGAGTGGCTGGCGTGGCCGTCCTCTGCGGGGCACGGGCGTTCCGCCGCCGAAGGGGGCGGCAGGCGCCAGGTGCCGGACTCACGTCCGGTGGTTCCCGGCGGAGCCATCGGCGTGGCCGTGGCAACGCCGATGGCCACGGCGATGTCCGGATCCGGCCCGCCCCGATGCCGCATGACGCTGCCCAACCGAATAGTGTCGCACGGTTGGACGGGCGGTGTCCGGGGAATCTTGACACGGACCGACGCGTTACACCCACGAAGACCGCAAGAGCGCCTGGAGGCACGTACACGATGGCCGAGCGAGCACTTCGCGGCACACGACTCGGGGCAACCAGCTACGAGAACGACCGCAACACCGACCTGGCCCCGCGCCAAGAGGTCACCTACGACTGCCCCCGGGGTCATCGCTTCTCCGTCACCTTCGCGACCGAAGCCGAGATCCCGCCGAACTGGGAGTGTCGCTTCTGCGGCGAGAACGCGCTGATGGTGGACGGCGAGCAGCCGCAGCAGAAGAAGGCGAAGCCCGCACGCACCCACTGGGACATGCTGCTGGAGCGCCGGAGCATGGAGGACCTCGAAGAGGTGCTGGCCGAGCGCCTGGAGCTGCTGCGCGCACGGCGCCGGGAGGAGCAGGAGCACCTGCACGCACTGACCCGGCAGCGCCAGAGCGCCTGACCGGGGTACACCGCGGGGCCGGGGTGGCGGGGGGCCGCCCCGGCCCCGCGGCGTGTCCCGCCCGCGTCCGCGGAAGGTGCGGGCCGGCCGCGGCGCCGCCCGCGGCTACCCGACGTGCACGAGCGGCCGGCGCGCCGGGTGGGGCTCGGCCTCGCGGACGACCTCCCGGGTCAGCGGGGCGACGTCGCCGCCGCCGAACACCAGGTAGGTCAGCATCGCCATCACGGGGTTGCCCTCGGCCCACGAGAAGTAGACGTGCGGCACGTCGCCCGTGATGTCGCGGACGTGCAGCAGGAACGCCGCGATGCCGTTGGGCACGCTGGGGCCGCGCAGCCGCAGCACCCGGTACCCGTAGCACTCCTCCCCGGTCACCTTGAGCACGGTCGCGAACTCCGAGGCGTCGGACACCGTCACTTCCAGGAAGAGCAGCGGCACGTCCGGTGGCAGGTGGTTGAGCTCCCGCGTCTCGCGCTCCTTGACCCGGTAGGGCGCGTGGGCGCGCCGCCCGGGCTCGTGCGCGACGAACCGCAGCGGCCGGGGCGTGTCGTGGATGTAGCGGCGGGCGGCGCGGTCGAGCTGCACCTCGGTGACCCGCAGTTCGGTGGAGCGCGTCGCCCGGGAGACCAGGGAGGTGGCGACGATGGCGAGGATGAAGCAGGACGCGATCTTCACGCCGTCGGGCCGCTCGATGATGTTGGCGACCGTCGTGTAGCCGAACACCAGGGTGATCGCCGCGAACGCCGCGGCGGCGCGGTACCGCCGGGCGCGGCGGGCCGAGAGGGTGACCGCGAACGCGGCCGACAGCATCAGCACCAGGACCCCGGTCGCGTACGCGCCGCCCTGGGCCTCCACCGAGGCGTCGAAGATGAGGGTGATGAGGAACGCCGTGCCGGTGAAGACGAACACCAGTGGCCGCACCGCGCGGGTCCAGTCGGGCGCCATCCCGTAGCGGGGCAGGTAGCGCGGCACGATGTTGAGCAGCCCCGCCATGGCCGAGGCGCCGGCGAACCACAGGATGGCGATGGTGGCGGCGTCGTAGACCGTCCCGAACCCGTTGCCCAGGTAGGCGTGCGCCAGGTAGGCGAGCGCGCGCCCGCTGGCCGCGCCGCCGGGTTCGAACTCCCGGGCCGGGATCAGCAGCGTGGTGGTGAGGCTGCTGGTGATGAGCAGGACGCTCATGATGAGCGCGGCCGTCGTGAGCATGCGGCGGGTGCGCCGGATGCGCACCGCGGGACGGCGCGGCGTGTCCCCGGGGCCGCCGCGCACCTGCGGCATGAGCGTCACGCCGGTCTCGAACCCGGACAGCCCCAGGGCCAGTTTGGGGAACACGATCAGCGCGAGCCCGATGACGAGCAGCGGATCACCGCCGTGCTGGGTGAACAGCGCCTGCTCCCAGCCGACGACCACGTGCGGGTTGGCCAGCACGTGCGCCACGGCGGCGGCGATGACCACCACGTTGACCGCGAGGTAGCAGCCGACGATCACCACGGCGATCCCGACCGCCTCGCTGAACCCGGCCAGGAAGACCACGCCGAGCAGCGCGAGGAAGGCCAGCGTCACGCCGACGTGGTGCCCGTCGAGGGCGTGCGGGACGTAGGGGTTCTCCAGCACGTGGGCGGTCGCGTCGGCGGCGGACAGCGTCATGGTGATGACGAAGTCGGTGGCGACGAACCCGAGCAGCACGAGCACCAGCATCTTGCCGCCCCACCACGGCAGCAGCCGCTCCAGCATGGCGAGCGAGCCCTGGCCGTGCGGGCTGGCGCCGGCGACCCAGCGGTAGATCGGCAGCGCGCCGAGGAGGGTGACGGCGACCAGGACGAGGGTGGCCACGGGCGAGAGCAGGCCGGCCGCCACGAAGGCGATGCCGGGCTGGTAGCCGAGGGTGGAGAAGTAGTCGACGCCGGTCAGGCACATCACCTGCCACCAGCGGTGCTGCCCGCGCGGATCCCCGCTCCCGTGCGGGCCGGCCCGGCGCCGGTCGTCGTGGTGGAGGCCGTCCAGCAGCCATCGGCGCACCGTGGACGGCAGCGGCCGGTGCTGCGCGAGTGTGCCCCCCTTGGCCACCTGGCGCCCCCTCGTGGTCCGCGCCCCCGCGTCCTTCGGGCACGGGTGCGCCAGGGACCTCCTACCCCGGCGGACCTGGGCGAAGCGCGGGGCGGGGCGGTCGTCCCGCCCCGCCGAGCCGGTGCCGCGGGATGCGGCGCGCCGCTGCCCGCCCGGTCAGCCGGCCGTGGAGGAGAAGGGGTCGGCGGCCCGGCCGATGAGGTCGGCGACCGACCCGATGACCGCCGTGGGCCGGTAGGGGAACAGCTCCGCGGTGTCGGCGCCGGAAATGCCGGAGAGGACGAGGAACGTCTGCAGGCCCGCCTCCAGGCCGGAGCGCACGTCGGTGTCCATGCGGTCGCCGATCATGAGGGTGTTCTCGGAGTGCGCGCCGAGGGCCCGCAGCGCCGAGCGCATCATGAGCGGGTTGGGCTTGCCGACGTAGTAGGGCGCGCGGCCGGTGGCCTTCTCGATGAGCGCGGCGACCGCGCCGGTGGCGGGCAGCGGCCCCTCCTGGCTCGGGCCGGTCTCGTCGGGGTTGGTGGCGATGAACCTGGCGCCGTTGCGCACCAGCCGGATGGCGCGGGTGATCGCCTCGAAGCTGTAGGTGCGGGTCTCCCCCAGCACCACGTAGTCGGGATCCCGGTCGGTGAGCACGTAGCCGATGTTGTGCAGCGCGGTGGTCAGGCCCGACTCCCCCACCACGTGCGCCGTGCCGTTGGGGCGCTGCTGGTCGAGGAACTGCGCGGTGGCCAGCGCCGACGTCCAGATGGACTCCTCGGGGATGTCCAGGCCGGTGCGCAGCAGCCGCGCGCGCAGGTCGCGCGGGGTGAAGATGGAGTTGTTGGTCAGCACCATGAAGGGGACGCCGTTCTCCCGGAGCTCGGAGATGAAGGCGTCCGCCCCCGGGACGAGGTGCTCCTCTCGTACGAGCACGCCGTCCATGTCCATGAGGTAGTTCCAGCGGGTTTCGCTCATCACGTTCCCGATTGTCCCCGACGGCGGGTGCGCACGCCGCCACGCGGGTCCCCTTGGCCGGGGGCTCCGGCCGGACGGCGGGTCAGGAGGCCGCCGGCGAGTCGCCGTCCTCGACCACGTGGCCGCGGATCACCGTGCCCTCCCCCGGACGGCCCACCGGCTGCTCGCCGCGCGGCTGGCCGGGGACCCGGACGCCGACCCGGACCCCGCCGGGGTCGGTGGTCATGCGCGCCATGCGGCGGGTCGCCCACGCGGTGAAGGCCCAGCGCAGGGCGGGCCGGGTGACCGGCAGCGCCATGACGAGCCCGAGGAGCCCGGTGATGAACCCGGGGGTGGTGAGCAGGACCCCGCCGACGAAGAGCATGAGGGTGTCGAGCAGCCCGCCGCGCGGCGGCTGGCCGGTGCGCATCGCCTCGTCGGCGTCGCGGAACGCCTTCGTGCCCGCGCGCCGGGTCACCAGTACACCGGCGGCGCTCATGGCGAACAGCGCGAGGATGGTCCAGGCCACGCCGATCTGCTGGCCGACCAGGATCATGACCCAGATCTCCAGGAACGGCAGTGCCATCAGCGCGAGCACGGCCAGCAGCGGCATGGATTTCATCCCCTTGGACGACGGTCGACGGTCCCACCCGGGTCAACGCGCGGCGGGGCGCGAACGTTCCCCGGGCCCGCCCGGCCGCCGGAGGCGTCGGCACCGCCCCGGCGGCGCCGTGGTTGGCTGGGGGGTATGAGCGATATGAGATACCGCCGCCTCGGCAACTCCGGGCTGTCCGTCTCCGTCGTCGGGCTCGGGGCCAACAACTTCGGGCGCCGCCTCGACGAGGCCGCCACCCGCGCGGTCGTCGACGCGGCGCTGGACGCGGGCGTGAACTTCGTCGACACCGCCGACATCTACGGCGGCACGGCCTCGGAGGAGTTCCTGGGCGCGGCGCTGGAGGGCCGCCGCGACCACGTGGTGCTCGCGACCAAGTTCGGCGCCCCCATGCGGATCGACGGCACGCCGGAGTGGGAGGCCCTCGGCTCGCGCCGCTACGTCCGCGCGGCCGTGGAACGCTCGCTGCGGCGGCTGCGGACCGATTACATCGACCTCTACCAGTTCCACTTCCCGGACCCGGAGACGCCGATCGAGGAGACGCTGTCGGTCCTCACCGACCTGGTGCGCGAGGGCAAGGTCCGCTACATTGGCTCGTCGAACCGCACCGCGTGGCAGGTGGCCGACGCCGAATGGGTCGCGCGCGCCAACGGCCTGGCGTCCTTCGTCAGCGCGCAGAACGAGTACAGCCTGCTGGACCGGCGGGCCGAGAACGAGCTGCTGCCGGCGGCCGAGCACTTCGGGATCGGCGTGCTGCCGTACTTCCCGCTGGCCAGCGGGCTGCTCACCGGCAAGTACCGGCGCGGACAGGCCGTCCCGGAGGGCAGCCGGTACCAGGTGAACGGCATGGAGGACCGGCTCACCGGCGCCCGGTTCGACGCGGTGGAGGCGCTGACCGCGTTCGCCGAGGAGCGCGGGCTGTCCCTGCTGGACGTGGCGGTCTCCGGCCTGGCGGCGCAGCCGGCCGTCGCCTCGGTGATCGCCGGCGCGACCAGCCCCGAGCAGGTGCGGGCCAACGCGGCCGCTGGCCAGTGGGAGCCGACCGAGGAGGACCTGGTCGCGCTGGACGAGATCGTCCCGCGCGGCACCCTGGTGGGCTGACCCCGGCAGCGGCCGGGCGCGCCGCCGCGGTCCTCAGTCCGCACGGCGGCGCGCCGTCACCGCGGCGACCAGGACGGCGCCGAGCCCGAGCAGCGTGAGCGCCCACTCCGGCGCGGCGCCGAGGCGGGTGGCGGGAGTGAGCCCGGTCATGGCCGGGACCTCGGCGACGTGCACGGCGGGCTCGGCCTCGGGCGAGCGGTAGCGCACGCTCCCGTCGGCGGCGACGACCGCGCTGATGCCGCTGGTCGCGGCCACCACGAGCGGGCGGCCGTGCTCCACGGCGCGCAGCTGGGAGATGGCGAGCTGCTGCTCGGTCTGGCCGGTGAAGTTGTAGTTGGCGTTGTTGGTGGGGACGGCGATCACCTGCCCGCCGGCGAGCACCGCCTCGCGCAGCGGCAGGTCGAAGGCGACGTCGAAGCAGATGGCCACGGCCATGGTGGTGCCGCCCACCCGCAGCGCGCCGGGCTCGGTGCCGGGAACAGCGTCACTGCCGACCTGCTCCAGGCGGGTGACCAGGCCGGCGAAGACGTCGCGGAAGGGGACGTACTCCCCGAACGGCACCAGGTACCGCTTGGTGTAGTAGGCGCCGGGGCCGTCCTCGGGGTCCCAGACCACGCTGCGGACCTCGCGCTGGCTGCCGTCCCCGAGGTAGTGGGACAGGCCGAACATCAGCGGGACCCCGATGTCCTCGGCGGCGTCCTGGATCATCCGCGCGGCCTGCGGGTCGGCGTAGGGGTCGAGGTCGCTGGCGTTCTCCGGCAGCACCACCACGTCGGGGCGGGCCACCTCGCCGGCGCGGACCTGGCGGGCGAGCTCGTGCACCCCCTCGACGTGGTTGGTCAGCACCTGCATCCGCTCGCCGCGGATGTCCACCTCACCGGGGTTGGGCACGCTGCCCTGCACGAGGGCGACGGTGACGGTGCGCTCAGCGGCCGGCGCGCTCAGGTGCGGCGCGGCCGCTCCGCCGGCCGCGATCGCCGCGACCCCCAGGACGGCCGCCGCCGCGGTACCGGCCCGGCGCCAGGGGGCCGGGCGGCCGTCGCGGACGGCCGCCGCGGCGCGCACGGCGGCCCACAGCAGCAGCGTCCCGCTGAGCGCGACCGCGAACGTCACGAGCGCCGAGGAGCCCAGGGCCGCGTACCCGGTGTAGGGGGTGTCGGGCTGGCTGAAGGCGAGCTTGCCCCACGGGAAGCCGCCGAGCGGGAACCGCGCCCGCACGAACTCCTGGGCCACCCAGAGGGCGGCGACCCACACCGGCCAGCCGCGCAGCCGGCCGGCGCACGCCATCGCCATGGCCATCGGCACGTAGTACAGCGTCTCGACGGCGGCGATGGCCAGCCAGACGTCGGCGCCGAAGACCTCCTGCCACTGGATCAGCGGCACCATGAGGGCGGCGCCGGCCAGCGCGCCCAGCCAGGCGGCGCGGCGGAGGCGGACGCCGAGCAGCGCGGCGGCGAGCAGCGCCGCGCTGAGCGGGGCGAGCCACCACAGTCCGTACGGCGGCAGCGCGAGCAGCTGGGCGGCTCCCGAACCGGCGGCGGCCAGCGCGCGCAGCGCGGTGGCGGCCGGCCGACCGCGCCCGGTCGGTGTCGGGCGGGGACTCCCGCTGTCGGAGCGGGGCGCGCCCCGTACTGCCGCCCCGGCGGGCGGGATCTCCTCGGCTACCACCTGCGGCTCACCTTCCACCGGCCGGTATGGACGCATATGAGACTAGCGCCGGCCCCGGAAAGGTCGGGCTCGGGCCGCCGGCCGCCCGCCGGGGCGGCAGTACGG
>NZ_QEIO01000196.1 GCF_003336425.1 Marinitenerispora sediminis
GCCGCCGCCCACGGCCTGCACGCCATCGTGCGCCCCGGCCCCTACATCTGCGCCGAGTGGGACAACGGCGGGCTGCCCGGCTGGCTGACCCGGGACCCGGCCATCCGGCTGCGCTCCAGCGACCCGCGGTTCCTGGACGCCGTCGCCGGCTACTTCGACCGGCTGCTGCCGGTACTGGCAGCGGCCCAGGTGACGCGGGGCGGACCGGTCCTCGCCGTGCAGGTCGAGAACGAGTACGGCGCCTACGGCGACGACTCCGGCTACCTGCGCGCCCTCGTGGGGATGCTGCGGCGCGGGGGTATCGACGTCCCGCTGTTCACCTGTGACCAGGCCGACGACACCATGCTCGCCCGGGGCGGGCTGCCGGACGTGCACCGCACCGGGAACTTCGGCGGGCACGTCACCGAACGGCTCGCCGTCCTGCGGCGGCAGCAGCCGACCGGTCCGCTGATGTGCGCCGAGTTCTGGAACGGCTGGTTCGACCACTGGGGCGGCGCGCACCACACCACCCCGGCCGCCGAATCCGCGCGGGCGCTGGACGAGCTGCTCTCGGCCGGGGCCTCGGTCAACGTCTACATGCTGCACGGCGGCAGCAACTTCGGCCTGGGCAATGGCGCCAACCACAAGGGCGTCTACCGGCCCACCGTCACGTCCTACGACTACGACGCCCCCCTGTCGGAGGCGGGAGACCCGACCGAGAAGTACGCCGCCTACCGCGAGGTGATCGCCCGCTACGCCCCGGTGCCGGAGCTCGCGCCGCAGCCCGCGGGACCGGCGCCGGCGTTCCCGGTCCGCGCCACCGCCACCGCGCCGCTGCTCGGCCACCTGGACCGGCTCGCCACCCGCACCGACCACGACCGGGCGCCCACCATGGACGAGGCCGGCCAGTACCGCGGGTTCGTGCTCTACCGCACAACGCTCGCCGCCGCCGGTCCCCAGGTGCTCACGGTCGGCGAGGTGCGGGACCGCGCGCAGGTCCTCGTGGACGGGGTCCCGGCCGGCGTGCTCAGCCGAGAGTTCCACGACACCTCACTGGCGGTCGCGCCGAACCGGCCCGACGCGGTCCTCGACCTCCTCGTGGAGGACCAGGGGCGGGTGAACTACGGGCCCCGGATCGGCGAGCACAAGGGGCTCATCGGCCCGGTCGCCGTCGACGGCGCCGAACTGCGCGGCTGGCAGGTGTACCGGATCGACCTCGACGCGCATGCCGGACTGCCGTTCACGCCCTCGGACGCGGCGGTGCTCGGGCCGGCGTTCCACAGCGGCGAGTTCGAGGTCGGCGGCCCGGTCGACTTGCACCTCGCGCTGCCCGGTTGGACGAAGGGCGTGGCGTGGGTCAACGGCTTCTGCCTCGGCCGGTACTGGCGGCGCGGTCCGCAGCGCACGCTGTACGTTCCGGGGCCGGTGGTGCGGGCCGGCCGCAACCGCGTCACCGTACTGGAGCTGGAGTCGGCCCGGCGCCCCGAATGGGAGTTCCGGCCCGGCCCGGACGCGGGGCCCACCGAGGAGTGAGACCGCCCGCACGGGCCACCGGGCGGGCGGAACGGGCGGCCGTCCGCGGCTCGGCGGCCGCCGCGAACGCGGCGACTGCGACCCAGTGGACTGCCACGGCGGCACCGACCCGATCGGACCGCTGCCCGGCTGACCGCGACCATCCCGCGCGGTCACGCACGGTGTTCCACGTGAAACACCGCCGCTCCGCGGTGCGCCTCCGGGGCGGTGGACGGGTAGGGCCGCTGCCCGCCGGGCTCCTCGCCGGGTGTGCTGGAGTGCCGCCGGGTCCGTCCGGCGGCGGACCGCCCGCGGGCGGACGACGCGGCTGCCGCTCCGGGATACCGTCACACGGTGACCGCCCCCTCCCCGCCGGCCGCGCCGGACCAGCGAGCGGTGTGCCCGCCCCGGCTGCGCTCCGGCGCACTCGCCGTGCTCGACGGGCTGGCCGCCGTCGCCTTCACCCTGGTGCTCCTGGCGCTGCCCGACCTCGGTCCCGCCCGCGCGTCCGGTCCGGTGGTGCCCGCATGGGTGGACTACATGGTGGCGGCCGGCATCGGGCTGCCGCTCGCGCTGCGCCGGCGGTGGCCGCTGCCGGTCTTCGGGGTGGTTCTCGGGATGTCGGCGGCGGGGCTGTTCCTCGGTACGGCGCACGACGCGTTCGTCGCGGCGGCGTGGGCGCTCTACACGGTCGCCCACACCCGGGTGCGCGTCCGCTGGGGGCTGTCCACCGCTGTCGGCGCGCTGAGCGCGGTCGGGCTCTTCGGGGCCACCGCCACGGGCGTGCCGGCGACCCGCGGCACGGAGCCCGCGTGGTGGGGCGGGGAGGCGGTGGCGGTGCTGCTCGGGGCGGTCCTCCTCGGTGGTGCCTGGACGGTCGGCAGTGCGGTGCGCGCCCGGCGGGACTACGCGGCGTGGTCGGCCGCCCGGCTGGCGCGGCAGGCGGTGACCGAGGAGCGGCTGCGCATCGCGCGGGAACTGCACGACATCGTCGCGCACAGCATGGGGGTGATAGCGGTGACGGCGGGGGTCGCCAACCACGTCCTCAAGGAACGCCCCGAGGAGGCGGGCGCGGCGCTGCGGACCATCGAGGAGACCAGCCGCGGCGCGCTCACCGAGACCCGCCGGCTGCTCGGCGTGCTACGTACCGAGGGCGCGTTCCAGGAGGCGGCCGCCGACCGGGTGCCGCATCCGGGACCGGCCGACCTGCCGGCGCTCGTCGCCCCGGCCGAGGCGGCCGGTGTCCGGGTCGACCTGCGGGTCACCGGCGCTGGCCGGCTGCCGGAGGCGCTCGGGCTCTCCGTGTACCAGATCGTGCGGGAGGCGCTGGCGAACGTCGTCCGGCACGCGGCTCCGACGCGCTGCCAGGTCACCGTCAGCGGGTCGGCCCGCGACGTGCGGATCACGGTCGTGGACACCGGCCCGCCACCGCGCCCGGGCCGGGAGCGAGCGGCCGGCGGCGGGCACGGCATTATCGGGATGCGGGAGCGTGCCGCGGCGTTCGGCGGGAGCTTCGCCGCGGGGCCGCGGAAGGGCGGCGGGTTCGCGGTGGAGGTACGGCTGCCGTACGTGACCGGCGGCGGGGTGAGGGCGTGAGTGAACCGATCCGCGTGCTGGTGGCCGACGACCAGGCACTGCTGCGCGGCAGTTTCCGGGTGCTCGTCGACAGCGCGCCCGGGCTCATGGCGGTCGGCGAGGCCGAGAACGGCGCGGCCGCGGTCGACCTCGCACGGCGGGAGCGGCCGGACATCGTGCTCATGGACGTCCGTATGCCCGAGATGGACGGGATCGAGGCGACCCGCCGCCTCCGCGACGCGCCAGAGACGGCTGGTGTACGGGTGCTCATCCTCACGATGTTCGACCTCGACGACTACGTGTACGCCGCGCTGCGCGCGGGAGCCAGCGGGTTCCTGCTCAAGGACACGCCGCCGGCCGACCTGCTGACCGCCATCCGGACCGTGGCGGCCGGCGACGCGCTGCTCGCCCCGAGCGTGACCCGCCGGCTCATAGCCGAGTTCGCGCGCCGGCCGGCGGCCGCGCCGCCGCTGGCGCGCGACCTGCGCGGGGTCACCGCCCGGGAGCGCGAGGTCCTCGTCCTGGTCGCGCGCGGGCTGGCGAACCGCGAGATCGCCGAACGGCTGCACCTGGGGGTGGCCACCGTGAAGACGCACGTCAGCCGGCTGCTCACCAAACTCGACGCGCGCGACCGGGCGCAGCTGGTCATCGTCGCCTACGAGAGCGGGCTGGTGTCGACCGGCCGCGACTGACCGCCGCGTGCGGCGCCCGGCCCGACCGCGGTGCCGGGCGCCGGGACCACCCCGTTCACGCCGCCGGCAGCGGGGCGAAGAGGTCGACGCCGTTGCCGTCGGGGTCGTGCAGCGTCGCGTAGCGTTGCCCCCACACCGCGTCCCAGGGTGCCACGTGGCCCGGGTAGCCGGCCCGCACGAGGTCGTGGTAAAGGCGGTCCACATCGGCCGGGCCGTCGCACCGGAAGGCCAGGCTCATGTTCGGGCCGCCGCGGGCCGGGGTCCAGTCCGGGGCGAACGAGCGGATGGTGTCGGCCGTGTCCCAGGCGAGCCGCAGCCCGCCCGGGAGCGTGGTCTCCACGTGCGGCTGGGAGTCCGCGTCCGCCGGGATGTCGAGGCCGAGGCGGCGGTAGAAGGCCAGGGACGCGGCCATGTCGGCCACGACCAGGCCGACCAGATCGCAGTGAATCGTCATGGGGCGCACGATACGGCGGCCGGCGGCGCAGGGTATTGCAGGAAACGGACACGGCGCGGCGGCGGTCCCGGAAGGGGCCGGGCCGGGGCCGTATCAAGGGGCCGACCGGCCCTGGTGGAGGAGTCCGGGTGGTGCCACACTCCGGTTCGGAAAGCGCTTTCTTCCATTCCGTCGAAGGGATCGCCATGTTCCGAAGGAGACCCCCGGTCCGCAGCGGCACCGCAGGCACCGTCCGCCGCGCGGCCGTCGCCGCGACCGCTGCCCTGGCCGCCGTCGCCGCGATGTCCGGACCCGCCGGCGCCGCGCCGGCTGCGGCGGCCAGCGCGGACCCCGTTCCCACGCTGGTCGTCGCGACCAACGGCAGTGACACCGCCCCCGGCTCGCTCGATCGGCCGCTGCGCACGATCCAGCGCGCCGTCGACCTCGCCGAGCCCGGTGACGTCATCGCCGTGCGCGGCGGCACGTACCCGCTGACCTCGGCGAACATCTCCATCACCACCAGCGGCCGGGCCGACGCCCCCATCACCCTGACCAACTACGGGGACGAACGCGTGGTCATCGACGGCGAGGCGCTGCCGGCCAGCCACACCCCGGTGGGCGGCAGTATCCCGCGGCCGCAGCGCGGCGCCATCCACCAGGAGGCGTCATGGTGGCGGGTGAGCGGGCTGGAGATCATCAACGGTCCGTACGGTGTCTACTGCGACGGGTGCAACGACAACGTCTTCGCCGACCTGGTCACGCGGGACAACTACGAGAGCGGGTTCCAGCTCCAGGGGCAGTCCCCGCGCAACCTCATCCTCAACCTCGACAGCTACGGCAACCGCGACCCGCGCAAGAACGGCGAGAGCGCCGACGGCCTCGCCATCAAGGAGGGGTCAGGCGGCGGGAACGTGGTCCGCGGCGCCCGGCTGTGGAACAACGTCGACGACGGGTTCGACGCCTGGGAGTTCGGTTCGCCCATCACGGTCGAGGACAGCGTCGCCTACGGCAACGGCTACAACCGCTGGAACCTGCCGGACTTCTCCGGGGACGGCAACGGCTTCAAGCTCGGCGGCGGCAGCCCCGCGCCGGTGGTCGCGCACGTCGTCCGCAACACCATGTCGTTCGGGAACGCCGCCGACGGCTACACCGACAACGGCAACGGCGCAGCGATGCGGCTCACCCGGAACACCGCCTACGAGAACGCGGACCGCGGATTCCAGCTCAACCGCTCGGCGACCGTGCCGACCGGCAACCTGGCGGTCGGCAACGGCGCCGCCGTCGCCATCGGCTCGGCCAGGGGGTCCGGCAACTCCTGGGGCATCTCCGGCTCCTGGAGCGACGCCGATCTGCTCAGCACCGACTCCCGGGTGCTCACCGGCCCGCGGACGGGCGCCGGGGACATCGCCGGCTCCGACTTCCTCCGCCCGAGGAACCACCCGGACCTCGGCGCCCGGCTCTGACCGCCGCGGCCGCCCGTATCGCGGCGGCCGGCCTCCGCCCGCCGCACCACTCGGCCTCCGATGGCCCGGCGCCGTGCCGCGCCGGGCCGTCGGCACCGCACCGTGCCCCGGCCAGCTGGTCGCCAGAGCGCCGCCCGGCCTGTCCTGCGCGGGTTCAGGGATACGGGGGATACGGGGCGGGCCCGGGACGCGGACCTGTGGCGTGTCTGGCGGACGACCATCGCTGGGCAGTGGTCACCCCGCCGGGTGGCAGGTGCGGTGCTGCGCCACGGGCGACCGGACAAGCCCTAGTGCAGGGCGGTCTGCGCCCGGTCCAGCGCCCGCATGGCGTCGAGCATGTCGGCGGCGGCCGCACGGCTGTCGTCGTCATCCCGCTGGGTATCGCGGACCGACGCGGCGGCGCTGAGGAGGGCGGCGAGCGCGGCACCGGTCAGTTCGATCGCGCGGCCGAGCCGGTTGGCGACCACGCCTTCCTCATCCGGCTGCTCCGAGCCGTCCCCCACCAGGCGGCCGAGGGCCTGCGTGAGCCGGGTGACCTGCCACTCCGCCAGTGCGAACTCCTCGACCTCGCTGCGCACGCCGGCCGCAACCGCCCGGCTGTGTGCGGCGGGGCCGAAATCCTCCGACCCTGCGGCGATCGCCGCCTGCTCGGCGTCGATCGCGTTGCGCTCCGCGGCGCCGAGCAGCGCGTAGGCCAGCTGCACCGCGGCCATCGCGCCCGCCGTCCGGCCGGGAGCGTTCTCGACCTCGATCCCGAACTCCTTCAACAGGACCACCATCCGGTCACCGTTGAGCGGGCGGCCCGTCTGCGTCGTCGTCATGTCGATGATCGTAAAGACCGCACATTACGCACAGCGCAAGAACCCGACAAATTGCCATAGCAGTTCGCGCCCTATCAGATGCTGTGGCCCGACGAGCCACGTGTGCCCCATATCCGGGCGAACAAATCCCGAATTCACGACGCTCCGAACCACGGCGGCCCGGGCTCCGAGACACCTCCACCGGAGCGCGCCGACCGCACCCCGGCGAGCGCACGGAGTGGGCCTGAGCGTGCTGTTGTGCCGGCCGGACGTCCCATGTCAGGGGATGTCCGGCCTCGCGGGATCGACGTCCATGGCCAGGGCCAGACGTTCCGCGTCGGGGGGGCGATGCGGCGGGAACCACGCCTCGTACGGCCGACGGAGTCGGACACCCGGTGCCAGGAGGCTGCGGGGGCCGTACCCGGCCGTACCCGGCCGTACCCGGCCGGAGCGGCGCGGCCGGACCCCCTGCGTCATGCGCGCGGGCGGGCCGGAGGCCGTGCACCGGGGCCGGCGAAGACGTGCCGGGACCGGGTCAGAACGGCCACCAGGGCGGCGGCCAGCCGCCGGAGGACCCGCCGCCAGACCCGTCCTCGCCGCCGTCACCGGGGTCGGTCGGACTCTGCGTGGGCCCGGGTTCCGGAGTGGTCGGGTCGGGTTCGGCCGGCGGCGGATTCGACCCGCCGCTGCCGGTTCCGCCGTCCGTAGGGACGGCATTGTCGGGCGAGGTGTCGGGTGTACCGCCCATGTCGGTCGGCGGCTCCGCCGCGGCCTCCGGCGCCTCCTCGGCGGTGGGGGCGGGGGCCTCCGGGCTCGGCGACACAACCACCTCCTCGACCACCGGTGCGTCCTGGGCCTCGTCAGGCGACTCCGAGGGCGGAGCCGGCGAGTCGGACACCTCGGCCGGCGCGGTCGGCGGCTCCGTCGGAGCGTCGGCGACCCGCACCACGGTGCCGTCCCCGCTCGTGAACAGCCACCCCAGCCCGCCCGCCGCCAGTCCGGCCAGGGCCACCG
>NZ_QEIO01000197.1 GCF_003336425.1 Marinitenerispora sediminis
GGGTCAGCCGCGCGGCGCGGCGGGGCGCCCGTCCGCCTCGTCGCCGGCCATCGGGTAGCTGCCGGCCTCCAGCCGCTCGATCAGCCCGCGGGTCCACTCGGCGGCGCTGTCGATGCCGTGCATCCGCAGTCCCGGCAGCTCGCGGATATGCGGATCGCCGCCGCCGGTGGCGATCCGCTCCAGCCGGGCGGCCACCTCCTCGTGCTGCGCCTCCAGGGCGGCCAGCCGCGCTCTCAGCAGCTCGACCGCCTCGGCTCTGGGCAGTGCCGGCAGCAGCGCCAGCCCCGCGCCCAGGATGTCGGCCCGGTGGTCGGGCCCGCGCAGCGCGTCCCGCAGCAGCCGCAGGAACTCGGCGTCACCCGCCTCGGTCACCTCGTAGTCCACCCGGCCCGGCCACTCGGTGATCTCGGTGGAGGCGAGCAGCCCCTCCTTGGTCAGCTGCCGCAGCGCGTGGTAGATCGACCCCCACTTGACGTTGGCCCACTCCTCGGCGCCCCAGGAGAGCAGTTCGGAGCGTACGAGGTAGCCGTGCGCCCGTCCCAGCCGGCGCACCACACCCAGGACCAGCAGCCGCGTCGCCGACATCGTCTCCCTCGGTATCCCTCGTCGTGGTTCGCGTCGCGCCCGCCACGGGGCGTTGCCCCAAGGCTAAACCAGTCGTGATCATCCCGGTTCGGTGCACTGCTCCCCCGCGCGCGGCCGGAACCGCCCGCCGCTTCGGCGGTTCCGGCCCGCGGCCCCCGCGGTTTTCCGGCCCGTCGGCGGTGCCCCCGGGTACCGGAATCGGCCATGGTTGGGGGTATGAGCGTTGTGGCCGAGAGCGGGAACAGTGAACACGGCGGGGCGTCGCCGATGCGGGCGGTCGACGCCGTCGAGGAGTACCTGGTGGCGCGGCGGCCGGCGAAGCCGTCGCCGCACACCCTCGCCGCCTATCAGCGTGACCTGACGGCGGTGCTGCGGTGCGCGGCCGCGGCGGAGCGGTGCGCGGTGCGGGACCTGCGCCTGGCGGACCTGTCGGGCGGGCTGCTGCGGCGGGCGTTCGCCGACTTCGCGACCGACCGGGCCGCCTCCAGCGTGACGCGGGCGTGGTCGACCTGGAACCAGTTCTTCGGGTTCCTGGTGGCCGAGGGCCTGGTTCCCGGCAACCCGATGCCGGCGGTGGACCGGCCGCGGCTCAAGCCCCGCCAGCCCAAGCCGCTCATGGGAGAGGACACCCCCGAGCGGCTGCTGGAGGCGCTGGCCGCCGGGTGCCGCAAGGCGCGGGACCCGTGGCCGGAGCGGGACCTGGCCGTGCTGGCGCTGGCCCTGCTGACCGGCCTGCGCTCCGCGGAGCTGCTGTCGCTGCGGCTGGAGTCGCTGAGCGGGCGACCGGGTGAGCGGCGCATCCGGGTGGTCGGCAAGGGCGACAAGACGCGGTCCCTGCCGATCGAGGAGCCGCTGGAGGCCCTCATCGAGGAGTACCTGCGGACCCGCCGGCACCGGTTCGGCGCGCCGCTGCGCGGCGCCGACCCGCTGCTGGTGGACAACCGGGGCGCGGCGCTGCGGCGGGGCGGCCTGCAGTACCTGGTGAAGCAGTGCTACCGGCACGCGGGGGTGCACGACCGGGTCGCGAAGGGCACCCTGGTGCACGCGCTGCGGCACACCTTCGCGACCCGGCTGGCCGAGGACGGGGCGTCGGTCACCGAGATCATGCGGCTGCTCGGGCACTCCTCCATTACCTCGTCGCAGTCCTACATCGACGTGACGGCGGCCGCGCAGCGGGAGGCGGCGCGGTCCAACCGCACGTACGGGGTGCTGCGCAAGCTCGCGGGCGGCGGCCCGGCCGCTCCGGAGGCGGCCCCTGGCGCGGACCCGCGGGCCTGGCACCCGGATGCGCCGCCGGCCGCCGGGTAGGGGGCCGGGCAGGGGGACCGTCCCAGCTCGCGAGGAGGAGTCCGATGAGGGCACTGGTGTACGAGGGGCCGTTCGACGTGGCCGTGCGTGACGTGCCGGACCCGCGGATCGAGCATCCGGGCGACGTCATCGTCCGGGTGACGTCGACCTGCATCTGCGGGTCCGACCTGCACATGTACGAAGGGCGTACGGCCGCCGAGCCCGGCATCGTGTTCGGGCACGAGAACCTCGGCGTGGTCGAGGAGGCCGGCTCCGGCGTGGCATCGGTCCGGGTCGGGCAGCGCGTGGTCATGCCGTTCAACGTGGCGTGCGGCTTCTGCCGCAACTGCCTGGAGGGGGCCACCGGCTACTGCCTCACGGTGAACCCGGGCTTCGCCGGCGGCGCCTACGGCTACGTGGCGATGGGCCCGTACCGGGGCGGTCAGGCGGAGTACCTGCGGGTGCCCTACGCCGACTTCAACTGCCTGGCGCTTCCGGAGGGCGCGGAGCGCGAGGCCGACTACGCGCTGCTGGCCGACATCTTCCCCACCGGCTACCACGGCTGCGAGCTGGCGGGGGTGGCGCCCGGGGACACGGTGGCGGTCTACGGCGCTGGCCCGGTGGGGCTGATGGCCGCCTACTCGGCGCTGCTGCGCGGCGCGTCGCGGGTGTTCGTGGTGGACCGGGTGCCCGAGCGGCTGCGGCTCGCCGAGTCCATCGGCGCGGAGCCGGTCGACTTCACCGAGGGCGATCCGGCGGAGCGGATCCGCGACGCGACGGACGGCGGCACCGACGCCGGCATCGACGCGGTCGGCTACCAGGCGCAGGCCCGCACCGGGGAGGGGCGCGAGGAGCCGGCCGCGGTGCTGAACGCGCTGGTGTACACGGTCCGGCCCACGGGGGCGCTCGGTGTCCCGGGCCTCTACCTGCCGGCGGACCCCGGTGGGCCGACCGAGGACGCCAGGCGCGGCCGGCTGCTGCTGGAGATGGGGCGGCTGTTCGAGAAGGGCCTGCGGATGGGGACCGGGCAGGCGAACGTGAAGCGGTACAACCGGCAGCTGCGCGACCTCATCACCGCGGGCCGCGCGGCACCGTCCTTCGTGGTCACCAAGGAACTGCCGCTGGAGGAGGCGCCGGCGGCCTACGAGAGGTTCGACCGGCGCGAGGCGGGCTACACGAAGGTGGTGCTGCACCCCTGATAGGGGGCCGGCCGCGGTGCGGCCGGCCCCGGTCCCCGCGGTTGGCTACGCTGCTGGTCGTGGTGATGACGATTTCTACGGTGAACGTGAACGGCCTGCGCGCGGCGGCCCGCAAGGGGTTCCTGGAGTGGCTGGCCGGCACCGACGCCGACGTGGTGTGCCTGCAGGAGACGAGGGTCGAGCACGCGCAGCTGCCCCCGGCGCTGGCCGCGCCCGAGGGCTGGCACGTGACCCTGGTTCCGGCCGGCGACCGGGGCCGCGCGGGGGTCGCGCTGTACAGCCGGACGGCCCTGGACGGAGTGCGGATCGGATTCGCCAGCGAGGAGTTCGACGCGGCGGGCCGCTACCTGGAGGGCGACATCGGCGACGTCACGGTGGCGAGCCTCTACCTGCCCTCCGGTGAGGTGGGCACGGACCGCCAGGCGGAGAAGGAGCGGTTCATGGCGGCGTTCCTGCCGTACCTGGTGCGGCGGCGCGCCGAGGTGGAGGCCGAGGGGCGGGAGCTGGTCGTGTGCGGTGACTGGAACATCGCGCACCGGGAGGCGGACCTGAAGAACTCGCGCAACAACCGCAAGAACTCCGGGTTCCTGCCGGAGGAGCGGGCGTGGCTGTCGCGCGTGTTCGACGAGGCCGGGTACGTGGACGTGGTGCGGGGGCTCTTCCCCGGCGTCGAGGGGCCGTACTCGTGGTGGTCCTACCGGGGGCGCGCCTTCGACAACGACACCGGCTGGCGGATCGACTACCACGTCGCGACGCCGGGCCTGGCGCGGCGGGCCGGGGAGGCGCGGGTGGAGCGCGCGGCGAGCTACGACCGCCGCTGGTCCGACCACGCGCCGGTGACCGTGGTGTACAAGGACTGAGGCGGCCCGGCGGCGGCGCCGCGTCAGGACTGGACGTAGTTGCCGGCGTACTCGGCCGCGGGGGTGGTGGGGGTGATGACGTCGACCAGGACGCCGGAGGGGTCGGCCACGATGAAGTGCCGCTGCCCGAAGTCCTCGTCGCGCAGCTCCAGTACCGGGCGGAGTCCCTCGCGTCGGACGAGCCGCTGGTATTCGGCGTCCACGTCGTCGACCTCGAAGTTGAGCAGCAGTCCGCTGACCGGGACCCGGTAGCCCTCGGGGAGCGTGGGGTGGCCGGGGTCGAGGAGGGCGAGTTCGCAGGGCTGCGGTCCCGGCCGGCGCAGACTCACGTACCAGTCGGCCGCGAACGTCGTCTCGAACCCGAGCAGCCGGGTGTAGAAGTCGCGGGACTCCTGGAGCAGCGGTGTGCAGATGACGGGATAGTAGCTGGTCAGCATGGTTCGACCCCTTTTTCGCGTACCTTCGGTATGTGAAACGAACCTACTGACATACTCTCGGTATGTCAAAGGACGGGAGCAGACGCGATGGCCGACGGTGTCCGGGCACGGCAGCGGGAGGCGACCCGGCGGGCCCTGCTGCGCGAGGGCAGGCGCCTCTTCGCCCTCCGGGGCTACACCGCGGTGGGCCTGGCGGAGGTCGTCGACGCCGCCGGGGTCACCAAGGGGGCCCTGTACCACCACTTCGGCGGCAAGGCCGACCTCTTCCGCGCGGTCCTGGCGGAGGTCCAGCAGGAGGTGGCCGACCGGGTCGCCGCGGCCGCCGACGCCCATGAGGACTCCTGGACCCGCCTGGTCGCCGGCTGCCAGGAGTTCCTCACCGCCAGCACGGCTCCGCAGACCCAGCGGATCATGCTCGTCGACGGCCCGGCCGTGCTCGGCTGGTCGGAGTGGCGGGCGCTCGACGAGGCGGCCTCGGCCCGGCATCTGGCGGAGGCGATCGCGGCGCTGGTCGAGGAGGGGCGGATGGCACCGCAGCCGGTGGCGCCGCTCACCCGGCTGCTGTCGGGGGCGATGAACGAGGCGGCCCTGTGGCTGGCCGCCTCCACGGAGGCCACGGACCTGGAGCACGTCAGAACCGCGCTGGTCCGCATGCTGGAGGCGTTCCGGGTCGGCTGACGCCGCGCACCGCGCCGGACCGCCGCCCGGCCGGGCCGCACACGGACGGCGCGGGCGAGGGTTGGCGTATCTTCGCAGCATCGACCGGGTATGTCGACCGGTGTTCGCAGCAGGACGGAAGGACGATCGTGAGAACGGCAGTACGCACCGCGGGACTCGCCCTGGCGGCCACTATGGCCGTGGCCGGCTGCGGCGGGAGCGGCGGTGGCGCGGAGCAGGAGGAGACCGCGCCGGCCCGGGAGGGCAGCCCGCCGCCCGCCGCCGCGTCCGCGTCCTCGGACGCGGCACCCGGCGGCGGGCCCGCGGGCACCTGGGAGTCGATCGTCGACGGCAGCGAGATCGCGACCATGGTGGTCTCCGGAGACGAGGTCACCACGAGCGGCCCCCTCTCCTGCCCCGGATCGCTGTCGACCGAGGGCGGGGAGACCGTCATCACCCTCGACTGCCCCGGCGGCAGCCCGGGCCGCGAACGCGGCACCGTGGAGACGAACCCGGAGGGGGACCGGCTCTTCATCAGCTGGGAGGGCGAGGCGTGGGGCGGGTACGTGGACAGCTTCGTCCGGACCGGCGGCTGACCGTGCGCCTCGGACGGCGGACGGCGCTCTGACGGGAGCGGTGGGCGGCGAGGACCATGACGAGGGACAGCGACGACACCGGGAGCGGGGGCGCGGACGGCGCACGCCCCGCCCCCGGCACCCCGCGCACGCCCGCGGAGCGTCCGGCCCACGGGCGGATGCCGATCGTGCTGGTGCACGGCCTGCGGGTGTCGGCGAGCATGTGGCGCCCCCAGGTGAACGCCCTGCGCGCCGAGGGCCGGCGGGTGCTCGCCCCCGACCTGCCCGGCCACGGGCGTCGGCGCGGCGAGCTCTTCACGCTCGGCGGCGCGGTCGCGACCGTGCGCGCGGCCGTGGACGAGCTGGGCGGGCGGGCGCTCGTGGTGGGGCTCTCGCTCGGCGGGTTCGTGTCGATCGCCGCGGCCGCGGCGTATCCCGACCGGGTGCCCGGGCTGATGGCGGTCTCGTGCTCGGCCCGCCCGGTGAACGCGCTGGCGCACATGTACCGGATCCCGACAGCGCTCCTGGACCGGCTGCCGGACCGCGGCCTGGCCGTGAACTCCCGCTTCCACCGGCTGACACTGCCCGCCGACGGGGCCGCGGCGGTGCTGGACGGCGGGCTGGCGATGGAGGCGGCGCGGGCGGTGATCGAGGAGGTCGTCAACCTCGATGTCCTGGGCCTGCTGGCGTCGTACCCGGGACCGGTGTGGCTGATCAACGGGGTCCGCGACCACTTCCGCATCCACGAGCGGCAGTTCCTCCAGGCGTGCGCGGACGGCCGGCTGCTGACGGTACCGCGGGCGGGGCACATGGTGAACCTGGACCAGCCCGAGGTGTTCGGCAAGCTCGTGGCGGACGCGGCGGACGTGCTCGCGGCCCGCGCGGCCGCTCCCGGCGAGACGCCGCCGGACCCGGCCGCCTCCCTCTGACGGGGTGCCGCCTCGGCTCGGGAATCGCGGGGCGGCGCGCCTTCTCCGGGACTCGCGGACGCCCGGGGCCGTTTTCCGGCGGCGTACGGCGCCGCCGCATTTCCGCGCCGCAATTGGGACGGCCTTTCGCACGAGCGGTGACGGGGCGTTACTCCCGTCACATCCCGCCCGCCGCCGCGTTACCCGCGCCCGCCGTTATTTGAATCCTTTTCGTGTTTTCGGTGCCGCGAATCTCCATTAGGGAGAAAACGCAGGTGGGGGCGCGCCCCGAAGGCGCGTGGCCGCGGCCCGCCGACGCACCCGCACCGCCCGTTCGGCTCCCTGCCGGAGAAGCGGGCCCCGGGGCGGAATAAGGTTCTATCGATCGTGTTCGCGACGCCGCACACGTCTCGGACGCTGCCCTTGCCGTGCCCCTCTGTGAGCGGAGGAAACCATGCCAGCAGCCGGTTACGCGTCTCCCTGGATCCGTCGTTTCCACCGGGTGTCCGACTCCGGTGACACGTCCCGCGTCCACCTCGTCTGTTTCCCGCACGCCGGGGGTCCGGCGACCTACTACACCCCGATGTCGACGAACCTCGCCGCGTTGGCGCCCTTCGTCGACGTCGTGGCGCTGCAGTACCCGGGCCGGCAGGACCGGCTGGCTGAACCCCCCGTCGCCGACCTGGCCGACCTGGCCGACCTGGTCACCGCAGAGCTGCTGCCGCTCGCGGCGGGCCCGCTGCCGCTCGCGCTGTTCGGGCACAGTATGGGCGCGGAGCTGGCGTTCGAGACCGCCCGGCGCCTGGAGCGGGCGGGCGCGGCGCCCGCCGCGCTGCTGGTGTCGGGCCGGCGCCCGCCCTCCCGCCACCGCCCCCAGT
>NZ_QEIO01000198.1 GCF_003336425.1 Marinitenerispora sediminis
CCTCCCCACCCATCCCTGACAACGCAAGGACCTCCCATGCCCGCGACCGCGCTGCGCCACCGACTGGCCGCTGCGGCGAGCCTCGCCGCCCTCACCCTCCTCGCCGCCGGCTGCGGCGAGGTCGTCCCCGAGGACGGCGCCGCCGCCTCGTCCGGCTCCATCACCGTGGTCGACGACATGGACCGCGAGGTGACCATCGACGGCCCGGTGGAGCGGGCCGTCGTGCTCAACAGCTACGCCAACGAGTTCGTCCGCGCCATCGGCGCCGGCGACACGGTGGTCGGCGTCGACCGGGTGTCGGCCGAGCGCCTGCCCTACCTGGAGATCTCCGACGACGAGGTGGTCAGCGAGGACCTGTCCGAGATCAACTACGAGGCCGTCGCCGAGCTCGACCCCGACGTCTTCATCCTTCCGCGCAACGGCGCCTGGCAGGAGGCCGCCGACCAGCTGGAGTCGTTCGGCGTCCCCGTCGTCGTCGCCACGGCCTGGGACTTCGACGTCTTCCACGAGACCGTGGAGCTGCTCGGCCAGGTCTTCGGCGAGACCGAGGGCGCCGACGAGGTCGCCGGCTTCTACGACGAGATCTTCGACCTCGTCTCCACCCGGGTCGAGGGCGCCGAGCCGGTGTCCGTCTACTGGGAGACCGAGCAGCCCTACCTCACGGCCCTGCCCGGCTCCGGGTTCGACCAGATCATCACCGCCGCCGGCGGACGCAACGTCTTCGGCGACGTCGAGGCCGGCGGCGACGAGCAGTCGGAGACCACCGTCGACCCCGCAGCGGTCGTCGAGCGCGACCCGGAGCTGATCGTCCACGAGTTCGGGCCCGCGGCCGAGCCCACCGGCCAGGAGCGGTTCGACGACGTCCGCGACGACCTGCTCGGCCGGGCCGGATGGGAGGCCATCAGCGCGGAGCGCGAGGGCGAGGTCTACGTCACCAACGGCTGGGCCACCAGCGGCCTGTCCAAGGCCCTCGGCGCGCTGTACCTCGCCACCTGGCTGCACCCGGAGGAGTTCGAGGACGTCGACCCCGACGCCTACCTCCAGCGGTGGGTCGAGGACTTCCAGGGCACCGAGTTCGCCGGCGCGGACGCCTACGTGCAGAAGGTCGCGTGAGGCCGATGACGCTCGCGACCGAGAATCCCCCCGGTGCCGCCGAGCCGGCCGCCCGGCGCCGGGCGCGCGGATCGCTGCGCGGCCTGACCCTCCTGCTGGGCGTCGCGGTCTCGCTGCTGGCCGTCGGCTGGTGCGTGACCGTCGGCACGTCCGGCGCGACCCTGGCCGACGTGTGGCACGCGGTCCGGCTCTCCGTCTTCGGCGGGGTGCTCACCGCGGAGTTCGAGCAGACCTTCACGATCATCACCAACCTGCGGCTGCCCCGGGCGCTGCTGGCCTTCGCCGCGGGCGCGGCCCTCTCGCTGGCCGGAGTGGTCATGCAGGGCCTGCTGCGCAACCCGCTCGTCAGCCCCTTCACCCTCGGCGTGTCCCCGGCCGCGGCCTTCGGCGCCTCCCTCGCCATCCTCGCCACGGGCGGTGCCGCGGGCTCGGCCTCCTGGCTCGTGGTGGGCAGCGCCCTCGCCGCCGCGCTCGCGGTCTCCGCCCTCGTGCTGGGGCTCGCCTCCGCCCGGTCGATGTCGACGGCCACCCTGCTGCTGCTCGGCATCGCGCTGACCCAGCTCTTCGAGGCCATGACGTCGGCTCTGCAGTTCGTGGCCAACGAGAACACGCTGCAGGCGATCGTGCGCTGGACGTTCGGCTCCGTCAACGACGCCACCTGGCGCGAGGTGCAGATCGTCGGAGCCGTCACCCTCCTGCTGCTGCCGGTGCTGCTGTGGTTCGCCAAGGACCTCAACGCCGTCGCCTTCGCCGGGGACGACGCCGCCAAGAGCCTCGGCGTCAACGTGACCGCGCTGCGGGTCGGGCTGATCGTGCTGGCCGTGCTGCTGGCCTCGGTCGTCGTGTCCTTCTGCGGGGTGATCGGCTTCGTCGGGCTGGTCGGGCCGCACATCGCCCGGCTGGTGATCGGCGCCGACCACCGCTTCCTGCTCCCGTTCTCCTTCCTCACCGGCGGCCTGCTGCTGCTGGTCGCCGACACCATCGGCCGCACGGTGCTCGCGCCGTCGGTCATCCCGGTCGGGATCGTGGTCGCCTTCATCGGCGCCCCGGTGTTCATCAACCTCATCCTCACCCGAAGGGCGGCGGCGCGATGAGCCTCGAAGTCGCGGGCGTGGAGTTCGGCTACCGCCGGCACTCCGTCCTGGAGGGGATCGACCTCACGGTGGCCGAGGGGGCCTTCTGCGCGCTGCTCGGCCCCAACGGCTCCGGCAAGTCGACCCTGACGAAGATCCTCGCCCGCATCCTCACGCCGCGGACGGGAACGGTCCGCTTCGCCGGCCGGGACCTGCTCCGCATTCCGCGCCGCGAGCACGCCAAGACCGTCTCCTACGTGCCGCAGTCCAGCGAGGCGCCGTTCGAGCTGACCGTGCGCGAGGCCGTCCTGCTCGGCCGCACCCCGCACATCGGCCTGCTGCCGACCGCGCGCGACTGGGACGTGGTCGAGGCGGCGATCGACCAGCTGGGGCTGGCCGAGCTCCGGCACCGGCACCTGTCGGAGCTCTCCGGCGGCCAGGCGCAGCGGGTGCTCATCGCCCGGGCCCTCGCCCAGGAGCCGCGGGTGCTGCTGCTCGACGAGCCCACCTCGGCCCTGGACCTGCGCTACCAGATCGAGACGCTGCGGATCGTGCGCACCATCACCCGCGAGCGCGGCGTCACCGCGCTCATCGCCATCCACGACCTCAACCACGCCGCGCACTTCTGCGACCAGGCGGTGCTGCTGCACGGCGGGCGCATCGTCGCGGACGGGCCCCCGGCCGAGGCCTTCGACGCCGAGACGCTGGGCCGCGTCTACGGGCTGGAGGTCCGGGTCGAGCGCAGCGGCGACACGGTGGACGTGCGGCCGGCCGAGCTGGGCGGCGCGCCCGGCGCGGACCGCCCCGAACCGCTGGGCCGCCCATGAGCACGGTGGCGGAGTTCGACGTCGTCGTCGTGGGCGCCGGCCCGCGCGGGGTCTCGGTGGTCGAGCGGCTGGCGGCCCGGGCCGCACCGGGCGCGCCGCCGGTGCGGGCCGCGCTGGTCGACGCGGTGGAGGTCGGGGCGGGCGCCACATGGCGCACCGACCAGTCGCCGCTGCTGCTGAACAACACCTACAGCGCGCACACCACGATCTACACCGACGAGTCGACCCCGATGTCGGGCCCGGTGGTCCCGGGGCCCGACCTCATGGCCTGGGCGGCCGACCCGGCGGCCCCACCCGGCCGCCCCGCGTGGGTGGAGCGCGAGACCGCCGAGCTGCGGCCCTGGTCCTTCCCCACCCGTCGGCTGCAGGGCGTGTACTACCGCGAGCAGCTCGCCCGGGCGGCGGCCGGCGGCCGGGTCAGCGTCGCGGAGTTCACCGGCCGGGCGGTCGAGCTGACCGCCGAGGACGGCGGCGCCCGCGCCGTACGGTTGGCGGACGGCCGGGTGCTGCGCGGCGCGGTGGTCGTGCTCGCCCAGGGGATGGTGCAGGCGGTCCGCTCCGTCCGTGTCCAGGCGCTGGTGGACGCCGCCGAGCGGGACGGGCTGGTCTACGTCGAACCGGGCATGCCCGCCGAACGCGACTGGGACGCCGTCCCCGCGGGGGAGACCGTGCTGGTGGCGGGGCTCGGCGCCAACTTCTTCGACGTCGTCGCCCTGCTCACCGAGGGACGGGGCGGGCGCTTCGAGCCGGCCGGCGACCCGGACTTCCCGGCCCGGCTGCGCTACCTCCCCAGCGGCCGGGAGCCGCGCCTGGTGGCCGGCTCCCGGCGCGGGCTGCCGTACCGCGCCAAGGCCGCCTACCCCGGAGGCTTCCCGCCCCGCTACCAGCCGCGGCTCGCCACCCGTGAGTGGTTCGCCGAGGCGGCCCGCACCCCGCTCCAGGACTTCCGCGCCGCCGTGTGGCCGCAGGTGGCCCGCGAGCTGGCGTGGGCGCACCTGTCCACGCTGCTGGACCACCACCCCGGCGCGCTCGCCCCCGGTGTTACGGCGGAGACGCTGCTGGAACGGCTCGCCGCGGCGCCCGCGCACGGGATCGACGACGTCGTCGCGGCGGCGGTCACCGATCCGCGCTGGCATTTCGCGGTCGACCGGCTGGACCGCCCCGGCCCGACCGGCCCGTTCGAGGAGGACGAGTGGCGGCGCTGGGTGGCCCGCTATGTCGATGAGGAGCTGCGGGCGATCCACGACCCGCTCCGGCACCCGCGCAACACCGTGAACCGCGCCATGGCGGCGCTGCGCGGTCACGTGCACGCCCTGGTGCGCGCTGGCGCGATCGACGGGCGCAGCGCCGCCGCGCACGTGGCGGGCGAGTTCACCCCGCTCGGCCTGGCGCTCGCCTCGGGGCCGCCGCCGCGCCGCACCGCCGAGGTGCTGTCGCTCGTGGACGCCGGCCTGCTGGAGCTCCTCGGCGAGGGGGCGGTCTTCGAGCACGCCGACGGCGCCTTCGTCGGCCGCTCCACGGCGGTGCGCCGGCCGCCCGTGCGGGCCCGGGCGTTCATCGAGACCCGGATGTCCAAGGGCAGGGTCCCCGACACGGACGACCCGCTGCTGCGCTCCCTCCTGGACGGCGGCCGGGCCCGGCTGCACTCCCGGCCCAACGCCGACGGCACCCGTACGACGGGCAGCACCCTCGACGTCACGCCGGACGGCTTCCACCTCCTCGACGCGCGGGGCCGGGCCGACGAGCGCGTCGTGGTCCTCGGCATCCCGGCCGAGGGCGTGCAGCCCGGTTCGGCGATCGGCGCCACCCCGGGCGTCCCCTCCCCGCTCCTGGCCGGCGCGGACCGCGCCGCGGCGCACGTCCACGCGGTCCGGGAGGCGGCGGCCGCGGCGGCACGGGGGTAGCCGCGACACCGGCCGCGCCCGGGCGGGCCTGGCGCACCCGCGGAGGCCGCCGGCCCCCGCCCCGGCTCGCCCCAAGGCACTGGGCGAGCGCGAGGCGGCCCGCCTGCTCCGCGTGCCGGGATGCCTGTGGGGCCTGGGACCAGCCCGGACTGTGACGCCACGCCGGACCCCGACCGCCCGAGACGGAGCACGAGGCCGCGCGGCCGGCCGCCCGCGGTCCGCTCGGCACAGGGGCACCGGAGCCGGGGTCCGTCCCGGCCGGAGCCCCGCCGCGGGCGCCGGCCGGGACGCGGTGGGCCGCTCGGCCGCGACCAGCGCCGGCTACAGCTCGAACCGCGCGCGCTCCTCCTCCGGCACCAGCGCGACGTACTCCGGATGCCGGGCGATCCACCCCCGGACGAAGGGGCACTGCGGCAGGACGCCCAGCCGCTGCTCGCCGGCCTTGTCCAGCGCCGCGCGGACCAGCCGCCCCCCGAGCCCGTGCCCCTCGAAACGGCTGTCGATCTCGGTGTGCAGGAAGGCGACGGCACCGGGTGAGCGGCGGTATTCCGCGAAACCCGCGCGCTCGTTGCCGGCGAAGATCTCGAAGCGCGACCGGTCGGGGTCGTGTACCACGCGGGGTTCCATCGTGCCTCCCAAGGCTCGCTGCCGGCGGTCCGTGGTGTCGAGTCTGCCCCGTCCCCGGCGCCCATCACCTCCGGCCATGGGCGCGGGGCGGCCCGGAGCGGGTCCCGGCACGGTCGGCCTCCGGCGCGCCGGACGTCCTCGTGCGGCCGCCGGCCCGTCCGGACCAGGAGCGGCGGCCGCCCCGGATCGGCGTCGCGGCGGGCGGTGCGGCGGCGGGAACTCATGGGCGCCTGGCCGCGCGGCGCGGGCCGGCTGCCGTGGCCCGTCCCGCCGGGCGCCGGTCGCCGCCGATCAGGAGGCCTCCGTGGCGGAGCGCGCGTCCAGCACCTCCCCGGCGGCGCGCAGTCCGCTGGCCACGGCTCCCTCCAGGGCCCCGTTGGCGGGGAACGCGGCGGTCTCGGTCGCCGCCCAGTGGATCCGGCCGCAGGAGCGGCGCAGCAGCGGGCCGTACTCGGTGAGGAAGCCGGGCGGGGTGGGGGACTGGAAGGCGCGGCTGTAGGTGTCGGGACCGGCCGGGGACTGGACGAAGGCCACCGGATCGGCCGCGAGGGGCCCGAAGGTGCGCTGCAGGTTGTCCAGCAGGATGCCCCGGTGCCGCGCGGGGGCCTCGATGACGCTCTGGTCGGCGCCCAGCGGGTCGGCCTCGCCGAACGTGTAGGTGTGGGCGACCAGTCTGCCGTAGGAGGCGTCGGCCGGGCTGTCGTCGAAGGTCCAGGCGGGGATGCCGTCCTCGAAGACCGCCTCCCCGGACAGCCCGAAGTTGCGCCAGAAGGGCCGCCAGTAGACGATCTCGGTCCGGATGATCTCCGCCTGCGGCCACTGCCGCTGCATCCGCCGGCGGCTCGCCGGCAGGGGCGGCGAGAATGCCACGCGCTGCGCGTCGGCGGGGGAGACCGCCAGGATGACGCGGTCGGCGGTGAGCGACCCCCACGGCCCGGAGAGGCGTACCCGGTCGGCCTCCTGGCCGACGTCGGCGACGTGGCATCCGGTCCGCACCGCCGCGCAGGCGGCCATCCGGTCGAGCAGCTCCGCGGGGTCCAGCCGGAGCGGCTCCCGGTCGTCGCGCAGCACCGGTCCGATGTGGGCGAGCAGCCAGAGCATGCTGATGCGGTCGGCGGGCAGCCCCGCCTCGAAGGTCAGCTGCTCTTCGACCAGTTCCAGCACGCCGGGGTCGGTGGAGTGGCTCCGCAACCAGGTGCGCACGGTCTGGGCGTCGAGCTCCTCCGCGCGGGCGGAGCGCCACGGCTCCGCCAGGTCCAGACCGGCCGCGAGCCGGACGAGGCGGGCGAGCACCCACTCGTTGCGCAGCCGGGTCCACCACGAGACGTGCGCCGGGACGTTCAGCGTGCTCACCGCACTGAACCCCGCCTCGTCGACCCGGAGGTCGTCGAGGGTCTGCCCGGGGTCCACGTCCTCGACCGCGAGGTCGAACTCCTCGGCCAGCTCCAGCACCGCGCGATCGGCGTGCCCGACGAACATCCTCCCAGTGGCGGCCCCGTCCGGGCCCGCCGCCCGCGGCATCCTCGCCCGGCCGCCCGCCTGCGGGCCGCCCTCCAGGACGAGCACCGACTCCACACCCCTCGAACGCACGTATCGCGCCGCTGCCAGCCCGGACAGCCCGGCCCCCACGATCGCGATCTCCACGTGTTTCATTAGCGCCTTCCTCACCGATCGTCTTCTCGCCAGGCACAACGGCCGAACCGGTTCCGGAGTGGCGCCCGGCGCAGCGAGAAGCGGCCCACATCACGGGCGCACGCGGAGCGCGACGCCGAGGTCGCCGAGCTCTTCGCGCGGCTGCGCCGGGTGCCGGAGGAGCAACCGGAGCA
>NZ_QEIO01000199.1 GCF_003336425.1 Marinitenerispora sediminis
GCCCCGGATCCCGCACGGATTCCGCCACCCGCGGGAACAACCCCGGGAGCCCCCGCGTTGACAGGGTGCGTGAGGAACATTGAGTCGACACGACTCAAGTGATTTGACAGTGGGAAACCCGCAGAGCAATACTGCGCGAGTAAGACTCAACCTTGACGGAGGACGTACTCATGGCACGTGCGGTCGGCATCGACCTGGGAACGACGAACTCGGTCGTCTCGGTCCTGGAGGGCGGCGAGCCCACGGTCATCGCCAACGCCGAAGGCGCCCGGACCACCCCGTCCGTCGTGGCCTTCGCGAAGAACGGTGAAGTGCTCGTCGGCGAGGTGGCCAAGCGCCAGGCGGTCACCAACGTCGACCGGACCATCCGGTCGGTCAAGCGGCACATCGGCACCGACTGGTCCACCGAGATTGACGGCAAGACCTTCAACCCGCAGCAGATCAGCGCCTTCGTGCTGCAGAAGCTGAAGCGGGACGCCGAGGCCTACCTGGGCGAGGAGGTCACCGACGCCGTCATCACGGTCCCCGCCTACTTCAGTGACGCGCAGCGCCAGGCCACCAAGGACGCCGGCACCATCGCCGGCCTCAACGTCCTGCGCATCATCAACGAGCCGACGTCCGCCGCGCTCGCCTACCACCTGGAGAAGGAGGACGAGGCCACCATCCTCGTCTTCGACCTCGGTGGCGGCACCTTCGACGTCTCCCTGCTGGAGGTCGGCGACGGCGTGGTCGAGGTGAAGGCCACCCACGGCGACAACCACCTCGGCGGCGACGACTGGGACCAGGCCGTCGTCAACTGGCTGGTCGAGCGGTTCAAGAACAGCAACGGCGTCGACCTGTCCAAGGACAAGATGGCGCTCCAGCGGCTCCGCGAGGCGGCCGAGAAGGCCAAGATCGAGCTGTCCAGCTCCAGCGAGAGCTCCATCAACCTGCCCTACATCACGGCCTCGGCCGAGGGCCCGCTGCACCTCGACGAGAAGCTCACCCGTGCGGAGTTCCAGCGGCTGACCTCCGACCTCCTGGAGCGGACCAAGGCGCCGTTCCACCAGGTGATCAAGGACGCCGGCATCACCGTGGACAAGATCGACCACGTGGTGCTGGTCGGCGGCTCCACCCGGATGCCCGCGGTCGTGGACCTGGTGCGCGAGCTCACCGGCGGCAAGGACCCGAACAAGGGCGTCAACCCGGACGAGGTCGTGGCCATCGGCGCCGCCCTGCAGGCCGGTGTGCTCAAGGGCGAGGTCAAGGACGTCCTGCTGCTGGACGTCACCCCGCTCTCCCTGGGCATCGAGACCAAGGGCGGGGTGTTCACCAAGCTCATCGAGCGCAACACCACGATCCCGACCAAGCGGTCGGAGATCTTCACCACCGCCGACGACAACCAGCCCTCGGTCCAGATCCAGGTCTACCAGGGCGAGCGCGAGATCGCGCAGTACAACAAGAAGCTCGGCGTCTTCGACCTGACCGGCCTGCCCCCGGCGCCGCGCGGTGTGCCGCAGATCGAGGTCACCTTCGACATCGACGCCAACGGCATCGTGAACGTCACCGCCAAGGACCTCGGCACCGGCAAGGAGCAGTCGGTCACCATCTCCGGCGGCTCGTCGCTGCCCAAGGACGACATCGACCGGATGGTGCGCGACGCCGAGCAGTACGCGGAGGAGGACCGCAAGCGCCGCGAGGAGGCCGAGGTCCGCAACAACGCCGAGTCGCTCGTCTACCAGACCGAGAAGGTCATCAAGGACAACGAGGACAAGATCCCGGCGGACGTCAAGTCCGAGACCGAGGCCGCTCTCGGCGAGCTGAAGAAGGCGCTCGAAGGCTCCGACATCGACGCCATCCGCTCCGCGAGCGAGAAGGTCGCGCTGGCCAGCCAGAAGATCGGCTCGGCCATCTACAGCCAGAGCCAGCAGGCGAGCGGCGACGCGGCGGGCGCGCAGGCCGGCGGGCAGGCCGGTGCGGGCGCCCAGGCCGGCGCGGACGACGTCGTCGACGCCGAGATCGTCGACGAGGACAACCCCAAGCGCGACGGCAACGCCTGAGTCACGACGGGAGAGGAGGGCGCAGCGAATGGCGCTGCCGGAGAACGACAACGGCCGCGAGCACCAGGGACCGGTGATCCGCGACAAGCGGCGGATCGATCCTGAGACGGGCGAGCTGCGCACCCCGGAGGGGGCGGCGCCCGAGTCGGGCGCCGCCGCGCAGGCGCCGGCCGGGGAGTCGGCGCCGCCCGGGGAACCGCGGGTGGACGAGTCCGCCGGCGGCGAGGCGGACCTGGCGGGGGCCGACGCGTTGCGCGCCGAGCTCGACGAGCGGGTGAACGACCTCAAGCGGGTGCACGCCGAGTACGCCAACTACCGCAGGCGGGTGGAGCGCGACCGCGCCGCCGTACGGGAGCAGGCGGTCGCCCAGGTCGTCGGCGAACTGCTCCCGGTCCTGGACGACATCGGCCGCGCCCGTGAGCACGACGAGCTCACCGGCGGCTTCAAGTCCGTGGGCGAGTCGCTGGAGTCGCTGGTCGGCAAGCTCGGGCTCAAGAAGTACGGGGAGAAGGGCGACGAGTTCGATCCCAACGTGCACGAGGCGCTGACCCTGGTGCCGACCCCGGGCGTCACCGTCCCCACCGTCATCGAGGTGTTCCAGCCGGGCTACCTCGTGGGCGAGCGGGTGCTGCGCCCGGCCCGCGTGGTGGTGGCCGGCCCCTCGGACGAGGAGCCCCCGCCCGCCCCCGATGCGGACGCCGACGCGGTCGACGCGGCGGAGGCGGCGGAACCCGCGACGGAGGCGGAGACCGCGGCGGACGAACGGCCGGCCGACGGGGACGGACCGCGTAAGTAGGGAAGGACAGTCTCCGACGGCGGCGCCGCGGGCGCCGATGCCGCGCGCTGCCCCGGTCGGGGCGGTGCGCGGCTCCGCGGTCCGCCGTCGGAGCGACCCGGCCACGGCGCGGGCGCACCACCCCGGCCACATCAGCAGACCCTTGAGGCGAGAGCGGGAGAAGGCAAGCGTCGATGAGCACCAAGGACTACCTGGAGAAGGACTACTACAAGGTCCTCGGAGTCTCAAAGACCGCCACGAAGGACGAGATCAAGCAGTCCTACCGCAAGCTCGCCCGCCAGTACCACCCCGACGCCAACCGGGGTGACAGCGCCGCCGAGGACCGGTTCAAGGAGATCTCGGAGGCCTACAACGTCCTGTCCGACGACAAGCGCCGCAAGGAGTACGACGACGCGCGCTCGCTGTTCGGCGGTACCTACCGCCCGGGCGGCGGCACCGGCCCCGGCGACTTCAACCTCGGCGACCTGTTCGGGCAGGGCGGACAGGGCGCACCGGGCGGGGAGCGGCTGAGCGACCTGTTCGGCGGGCTGTTCGGCGGCCGCGGCCGCACCGCGACCAAGGCCCGGCGCGGTGCCGACGTCGAGACCGAGACCAAGCTGACGTTCACCGAGGCGGCCAACGGCGTCACCCGGTCGTTCCAGCTGACCAGCGAGGCCGCCTGCCCGACGTGCAGCGGCACCGGTGCCCGCGCCGGCACCGCGCCGCGGGTGTGCCCGCGCTGCTCCGGCACCGGCCACGAGAACAAGAACCTGGGCGGCTTCTCGCTGTCCGAGCCGTGCGGCGAGTGCCGGGGGCGGGGACTGGTCGTGGACGACCCGTGCCCGACCTGCAACGGCAGCGGGCGCGGCAAGAGCACTCACACGATCCAGGCCCGTATCCCGGCGGGTGTCAGCGACGGCCAGCGCATCCGCATCAAGGGCAAGGGCGCGCCGGGTGAGCGCGGCGGACCGGCCGGCGACCTCTATGTGGTGGTACACGTGCAGCCGCACCCCCTGTTCGGCAAGTCCGGAGAGAACCTGACGATCACCGTGCCGGTGACCTTCCCCGAGGCGGTGCTGGGCGCCGACGTGCGGGTGCCGACCCTCAACGGGTTCCCGGTCACCGTGAAGATCCCCCCGGGCACGCCGAACGGGCGGACGTTCCGGGTGCGGGGCAAGGGCTCCCCCCGGCGGGACGGTACAGCCGGCGACCTGCTGGTCACCGTCGAGGTGGCGGTGCCGCAGAACCTCAGCAGCGCGGCGCGCGAGGCCCTGGAGAAGTTCCAGGCCGCGACCGCCGACCAGAACCCGCGCAGCGACCTCGACGCGCGGGCCAAGGGGGTGTGACCATGATGGGCAGTCCTGGTTTCGGCGACGACACTCCGGTCTACGTCATCTCGGTGGCGGCCGAGCTCTCGGGCCTGCACCCGCAGACCCTGCGGCAGTACGACCGGCTCGGCCTCGTCTCTCCCGGCCGGGCGTCCGGCCGGGGGCGGCGTTACTCCATGCGCGACATCCAGCTGCTGCGGGAGGTGCAGCGGCTCAGCCAGGAGGAGGGCATCAACCTCGCCGGCATCAAGCGCATCATGGAGCTGCAGCGCGAGGTGGCCGAACTCAGGGAGCACCTGTTCCACCTGGCCAACGAGCTGGACGCCGCGCGCGCCGCCGTCGCCCGGCGCACCGCCGCGCAGTCCGGCGGCGGCGAGCTGCTGCCGGTGCGGCGGACACGGGTCACGATCTTCAACCACCCGGCCCCGCCACCGGAGCAGTAGGGAGACCGGCCCGTGCCGCGGCGCGGCCGCGGCACGCGGACCGGGGACCGGCGAGCGGGCACACGTGCAGAGGGGGCGGCCACACATGGACTACAAACTCACCAAGAAGAGCCAGGAGGCGCTGTCCACGGCGATCCGGCGCGCGACCTCGGACGGCAGTCCGCAGGTGGAGCCGCTCCACCTGCTGGCCGCGCTGGTGAACCAGGGCGAGGGGATCATCCGCCCGCTGCTGAAGGAGGTCGGGGCCAACCCCGACGAACTGGACCGCGCGGTGCAGCGGGCGGTCGACGGCCTGCCCAAGGCCGCCGGCTCCACGGTCAGCGCGCCGACCAGCTCCCGCCAGCTCATCATCACGATGAACACCGCGGCGCAGCGCGCCAAGCAGCTGGAGGACGAGTACGTCTCCACCGAGCACCTGCTGGTGGGGCTCGCGACCGACGGCGGCGAGGCCGCCCGGCTGCTGCACGACGCCGGCGCCACCCCCGAGAGCCTGCTGGAGGCGTTCGAACGCGTCCGCGGGCGCGGCCGGGTCACCTCCGAGAACCCGGAGGAGACCTACCAGGCGCTGGAGAAGTACGGGGTCGACCTCACCGGCCAGGCCCGCGCGGGCGCGCTGGACCCGGTGATCGGGCGCGACTCCGAGATCCGGCGCGTGATCCAGGTGCTCTCCCGGCGGACGAAGAACAACCCGGTGCTCATCGGGGAGCCGGGCGTCGGCAAGACCGCCGTGGTCGAGGGCCTCGCGCAGCGGATCGTGGCCGGCGACGTCCCGGAGTCGCTGCGGGACAAGCGGCTCATCTCGCTGGACCTGTCGGCCATGGTCGCCGGCGCGAAGTACCGCGGCGAGTTCGAGGAGCGGCTGAAGGCCGTGCTCACCGAGATCAAGGAGAGCGACGGCCAGATCATCACGTTCATCGACGAGCTGCACACCATGGTGGGCGCCGGCGCGGCCGAGGGCGCGATGGACGCGGGCAACATGCTCAAGCCGATGCTGGCCCGCGGCGAGCTGCGCATGGTCGGCGCGACCACGCTGGACGAGTACCGGGAGCGGATCGAGAAGGACCCGGCCCTGGAGCGCCGGTTCCAGCAGGTGTTCGTCGGCGAGCCGTCCGCCGCCGACACGATCGCGATCCTGCGCGGGCTGAAGGGGCGCTACGAGGCGCACCACAAGGTGCAGATCGCCGACTCCGCGCTGGTGGCGGCGGCGACGCTGTCCGACCGCTACATCACCGCGCGGTTCCTGCCCGACAAGGCCATCGACCTCATCGACGAGGCCGCGTCCCGGCTGCGTATGGAGATCGACTCCCGTCCGGTCGAGATCGACGAGCTGCAGCGCGCCGTCGACCGGCTGAAGATGGAGGAGATGGCCCTGGGCAAGGAGTCCGACGCCGCCAGCAGGCAGCGTCTGGACCGGTTGCGCGCCGATCTGGCCGACAAGCAGGAGCAGCTGAACGCGCTGGTGGCGCGCTGGGAGCAGGAGAAGGCCGGGCTGAACCGGGTGGGCGAGCTCAAGGAGCGGCTGGACGAGCTGCGCCGGCAGGCCGAGCGGGCGCAGCGCGACGGCGACTTCGAGGCGGCCTCGCGCCTGATGTACGGGGAGATCCCGCAGCTGGAGAAGCAGCTGGAGGAGGCGTCCTCGGCCGAGGAGGAGGCGGAGCGCGTACCGGAGCCCACGATGGTCAAGGAGGAGGTCGGCGCGGACGACGTCGCCGACGTCGTCTCGTCGTGGACCGGCATCCCGGTGGGCCGGCTCATGGAGGGCGAGACCAGCAAGCTGCTGCGGATGGAGGACGAGATCGGCCAGCGGCTGATCGGGCAGAGCCGCGCGGTGCAGGCGGTGGCCGACTCGGTCCGCCGCGCCCGGGCCGGCATCTCCGACCCGGACCGCCCGACCGGCTCGTTCCTGTTCCTCGGCCCCACGGGCGTGGGCAAGACCGAGCTCGCCAAGGCGCTCGCGGAGTTCCTGTTCGACGACGAGCGGGCGATCGTCCGGATCGACATGAGCGAGTACTCCGAGAAGCACTCGGTGTCGCGGCTGGTCGGCGCGCCGCCCGGCTACGTCGGCTACGAGGAGGGCGGCCAGCTGACCGAGGCGGTGCGCCGCCGGCCCTACACGGTGGTGCTGCTGGACGAGGTGGAGAAGGCGCACATCGAGGTGTTCGACACCCTGCTCCAGGTGCTGGACGACGGCCGGCTGACCGACGGCCAGGGCCGGCACGTGGACTTCCGCAACACCATCCTCATCCTCACCTCCAACCTCGGCTCGCAGTACCTGGTGGATCCCGCGCTGGACGACGCCACCCGCCGCGAGAAGGTCATGCAGACGGTGCGCGCGACGTTCAAGCCGGAGTTCCTCAACCGGCTGGACGACGTGATCGTGTTCGACGCGCTGTCCACCAGTGAGCTGACCCGGATCGTCGACCTCCAGATCGACCGGCTGGCCCGCCGGCTGACCGACCGCCGCCTCCGCCTGGAGGTGACCCCGGCCGCGCGGGAGTGGCTGGCGCTCACCGGCTACGACCCGGTCTACGGCGCCCGCCCGCTGCGCCGCCTGGTCCAGGCCTCCATCGGCGACCCGCTGGCGCGGTCGCTGCTGGCCGGCGAGCTCCAGGAGGGCGACACCGTGCTGGTGGACCTGGACGAGTCCAAGGACGCGCTGTCGGTCCGCCCCATGGCGCCGGAGCCGGTGCCGGCGACCTGAGCGGCAGTGGTTCGGCGGGGTCCGGTGCGCGGTGGCGCGCCGGACCCCGCCGGCGCGGGCGGCGCCGGTGCCCTGGACGGCCGCTCCCGAGCGCCGGGCTCCGAGGGCGGGCCCTCCGCCGCTCCCCCGCAACATGCGAGGGCACCGCACCCGGCATCGTGCGGCGGCGGATGAGGGCGCGCCCCTCACCCCGGATGCGGAGCGTGGGGCCGACCGGAACGGCCCGGGACGACCTCCGCGGCCTCCGAACCAGTGGCAGGGCCAGCACGCCAGCGAGCGGAACGGCTCAGGACGGCCGCGCCCCGGCGGCGGACCGGCGACCGGCGCGGGACGCCGCTCCGGCCGGGCGGTCTCCGGCAGCCGTGCGGGTCTCCGGCTCCCGGCCCGGCCGCCCGCGTCTCCCCCGAGGCGGGCCAAGATCATTAAACCTAGTATTCCTACTTGACAAATAGGTTTAACTCCAGAACCCTGGATACCGCTCAGCAGCCCCGCCCGGGGCCGGCCACCGTGCGGAGGTGAGGCGTCGAGTGCGCGTCCACGGCGAGGACCCCCTGCTGCGGCGCGTCGGCGTCAGCGATCCGCTGGTCCGCCCGATGCTCGCGGAACTGGCGTGGGAGTACTCCACCCGCTACGGAGCCGGCGAGGGCGAGGCCGAGATGAGCCGGTACCCGCCGGCGGAGTTCGCGCCTCCCGGGGGTGCGCTGCTCGTGCTGGTCGAACGGGGCGAGGCGGTGGCCGGCGGAGCGTTGCGCCGGCAGGACTCCGCGACCGCTGAGCTCAAGCGGGTCTGGACGCACTCCGCGCACCGCCGCCGCGGCCTGGCGCGGCGGATCGTGGCCGCCCTGGAGGCCGAGGCGGCGCGGCTCGGCTACCGGCGGATCCTCCTCACCACCGGACCGCGGCAGCCCGAGGCCCGCGGCCTCTACCTCGCCACCGGGTACACGCCGCTGTTCGACCTGGCGGCGGATCCCGAGAGCATCGGCCCGCTGCCGTTCGAAAAGCGGCTCGCCGCCTCCGTCTCCCCCCGCGACCGGCGAAGGACCGCCATCCCATGAGCACGTTCCCCGACACCACGCCCCTCGCCAGCGGGGTCGCGGCCGAACCGCCCGGCGAGCCCGCGCTCCGGGTGCGGCCCGCCCGCTACCCCTGGCGCTGGGCGGCCACCGCGGTGGTGGCCGTCCTGCTCGCGATGGCCCTCAACGCCCTCATCACCAACCCGGCTTGGAAGTGGCCGGTGGTCGCCGAGTACCTGTTCGCGCCCTCGATCCTGTCCGCACTGTGGCTGACCGTCCGGCTCACCGCGTACGGCACCGTCATCGGGTTCGCGCTCGGCACGGTCCTCGCACTCATGCGGCTGTCGCGCAGCCCGCTGCTCAGCGGGGTCAGCTGGACCTACGTGTGGGCCTTCCGCTCGATCCCCCTGATCGTCCAGCTGCTGTTCTGGTACAACCTGGCGATCCTGTACGACGAGATCTCCTTCGGGGTGCCCTTCGGCCCGTCGTTCTACTCGGTGAGCACGATGGAGCTGATCAGCCCGCTGACCGCCGCGGTGCTCGGGCTCGCGCTGCACCAGGCGGCCTACTCCGCCGAGATCGTGCGCTCCGGCGTCCTCGCCGTGGACCAGGGCCAGCTGGAGGCGGCCGCCGCGCTCGGCATCCCCCGCTCCCGGCAGATCCGCCGCATCATCCTGCCGCAGGCCATGCGCACGATCATGCCCACCGCCGCGAACGAGATCATCGGCCTGTTCAAGGGCACCTCGGTCGTCTACATCATGGCGCTGGGCGAGCTGTTCTACCGGGTGCAGGTCATCTACAACCGCACCGGCGACGTCGTCCCGATGCTGATGGTGGCGACCATCTGGTACATCGTGTTCACCACCCTGCTCAGCGTGGTGCAGTACTACGTGGAGCGGCACCACGCGAAGGGCGCGCTGCGCACGCTGCCGCCCACTCCGGTGCAGCGGCTGCGCCGCCGGGCGGCGGCACTGCGCGGCGCCTTCGGCCGCCGGACCGGCGCCGCGGGCGGTGGACGGTGACCCGCGCGGACGGCGCCCGCGCCATGGTGGAGGTGCGCGGCGTCCACAAGAGCTTCGGAGCGGTGCACGTGCTGCGCGGCGTGGACCTGACGGTGCGCACCGGCGAGGCGACCGTGGTCCTCGGTCCGTCCGGCTCCGGCAAGAGCACGCTGCTGCGCTGCGTCAACCACCTGGAGCGCGCCGACCGCGGCCACGTCTCGGTGGACGGCGAGCTCATCGGCTACCGGCGGCGCGGCGACGTCCTGTACGAGCTGAAGGAGAAGCAGATCCTCCGGCAGCGCGGGGCGATCGGGTTCGTCTTCCAGAACTTCAACCTGTTCCCGCACCTCACGGTGCTGGAGAACATCGTCGAGGCCCCCGTCCACGCCCGCCACCGCCCCCGCGCGGGGGCGGAGCGGGAGGCGCGCGAGCTCGCCGAGCGGGTCGGCATCGCCGACAAGCTCGGCGCCTACCCCCGGCAGCTCTCCGGCGGCCAGCAGCAGCGCGTGGCGATCGCGCGGGCCCTGGCGCTCGATCCCAAGGTGGTGCTGTTCGACGAGCCGACCAGTGCGCTCGACCCGGAGCTGGTCGGCGAGGTGCTGGACGTCATGCGCGACCTGGCCCGGCGCGGCACCACCATGATCGTCGTCACGCACGAGATCGGGTTCGCCCGCGAGGCGGCCGACACCGTCGTGTTCATGGACGAGGGCCGGATCGTCGAGAGCGGTACCCCGGAGCAGGTCCTGGACCGGCCGGCCCACGAGCGCACCCGCGCCTTCCTCGCGAAGGTCCGCTGAGTCCCGTCCCGCGCATCCCCGTCCCCCACCCCGAGGAGTCC
>NZ_QEIO01000200.1 GCF_003336425.1 Marinitenerispora sediminis
CCGCACCTCCCCCTCCAGGCCGGTCCCCGCCGCCGGGGTGACGCGCACGCTGATCCCCGACCTGTCGGGGTACAGCTCGAAGGACAGCCACCGGTCCGGGGGCCGCAGCGCGGTGAACCGCACCGGCTGCCGGCTGATCACCGCCGACCGGTAGCGGTCCTCGACCTCGGGCACGTCCATCCACGGCAGCACCTCCCAGGGCAGGCCGCCCAGGAGGTCGGCCGCGGCGGCGCCCAGGAGCTCGGCGGCGGCGGGCGTGACGAAGGTGATCCGCCCGCTGAGGTCGAGCGCGCACGCCCCGCCCGGCAGGCGGTTGACGAACCCGAGCGCCGCCCGCTCCTCCGGCCCGGCGTCCCGGCCGGGATCGGGCACCAGCATGCGCGGCCGGGCCCCGGGCAGCACCGGACGCCCGCGCACGGCGGCATGGCGCACGATCCGGCCGAGCTCGCGGCAGGCGGCGCGCAGCCGGCGGCTCTCATGGCGGCTCAGCCGCGGCGGATGCGAGCCCGGCCACATGAGCACCAGGCCGCCGTGCAGGACGGAGCCCGAGGTGACCGGCGCGGCGGCCAGCGAGAACTCGTAGGGAAGCACGAGCGCCGGCCGCGGGTAGCGGCGCGCCATCTCCTCCGGCCCGCTGATCCAGACCAGCCGGCGTTCCCGCACCGCGTCGGCAACGGGCATCGGATCGTGCTCCGCCACCCGCGTCCACGGAGAGGCGATCTCCACCGGCATCCCCGTCAGCAGCGTCAGCCACAGCACGCGCTCGTGCGGCGGCCGCAGGTACAGCCCTCCCACGGACGCCCCGGTCTCCCGGACCACACGCTCCAGCACGTCGTCCAGCCGCCGGAAGACCGCCTCGTCAGCGCAGGCCGAGCCCGCATGGCTCAGCACGCTCTCACCCCCTCGGCCGCCCCGCGGCGGGCCGCGGACACCGCCGGCGCGCACGGCGCGCTCCCCCCATGCTGCGTCCCTACCCCGTTTTGGCGGCGGACGCCCGCCCCGACGCGAAGGCCGCGCGGCGGGCGCCCCCAGCGGCCCGCTCAGCGCACGGTCCCGCTCCACCGCCACTCGGCGCGGCGCGGCAGACCGGGCAGCGGCGCCCGCCCCGTGCACCACAGCAGGGTCCGCCAACGGGAGTGCCCCGCGGGGGCGTCCGGGAAGAGCCGGTCCACCGCGAACGCCGCCACCTCCTCCGCAGGCGCCCAGGGCACCTCCAGGGCGCGGGCGATGTCGTGGGTGTGCACGGTGAGCTCGACGACGCCCATGGCGGCGAACCCCGTCGCGTCCGAGGCCCCCCACGGATGCCAGGCGCGCGCCTGCGGCCCGGCCCCGCGCACCGCGGCGGACAGCAGCGCCGACGCCGCCCCCACCCCCTCCAGCCACTGCGCGAGCGATGCCCCGCGGTCCAGCGACCCGAGCAGCGCGGAGTTGCGGTCGGCGGTCCGCCTCACCAGCAGGCCGGCGTACCAGACCACGCCGACGGCGACGTGGTCGAGGGTCTGGCGGCAGCTCCAGTCCAGACCGCGCGCCGGCCGCGCCCAGTCCTCCCCGCGGACCAGGGCCGGCTCCAGCGCGGCGACACAGGCCCGCGCCGCACCGTCCAGCACATCCGCCGCCGAGCCGACCGCGGCGGGCTCGGCCGTCACTTCGCCCCCGCCGCGGCGCGCAGGACCTCGACCACGCTCCCGAAGCTGTCGGCGCCGTGGCCGGCGTCGCGGGCCCGCTCCATGGTGGCCTTCAGCAGCCGCGGCAGCGAACCGTCGATCCCGCGCGCGTCACCGGCGTGGACCAGGTGCTCCACGGCCGCGATCTGCACGTCCACGGTGGCGTCGTCCCCCGGGTAGCGCCCGGCGTCCACCTGCGGCGCGTACGTCGTCATGAACCCGGCGACCGCGGTGAGCCAGCGGACCGCGATGCCGGTGAACGCCGTCGCCTCCGCCCGCTCCGCCGTGACCAGCGCCGTGCCGTGCGCCCAGCCGGCGAGGGCGGCCCACATCAGCCCCAGCAGCGCCGCGTCGTACAGGGACGCGGTCCCCGGCTCGGGGCCGAGGTCCAGCGGGTCGCCGAGGGCGGACAGCGCCGCCCGGTGCCGCTCGACGGCCGCGGGGGAACCGCTGTACAAGAACATCATCCGCGGGTCGCCGACCCCGGGCGGGGTGGTCATGACCGCCCCGTCGAGGTAGTCCGCGCCGTGCGAGCGCGCCCACCGCGCGGCCGCGCCGGCCTGCTCCGGCGATCCGGAGGTGAGGTTGACCAGGGTCCGCCCCGCGAGCGTGCCGGCGACGGGGTCGAGCACCCCGCGCACGGCCGCGTGATCCAGCACGCAGACGACGACGAGCCGGCTCGCCGCCACGGCTTCGGCTGCGGTGGCGGCACGCACCGCGCCGCGCGCCACCAGCGCGTCGGCTCGCCCGGGTGTCCGGTTCCACACCGTCGTGGGATGGCCCGCGTCGAGCAGCGCGGCGGCCAGCGCCGACCCCATCGCCCCCAGCCCGATGACGGTCACGGCTTCCGGTCGGGATCGCATGTCGGTCCTCTTTCTACGTCCGCCCGGCGGGCGGTGATCGGTTCCCACCACGCTCGCACGGCCCCGGGGGGACCGGCCAGGGGCAGCAATGACGACGATCACCAAATTCCTGCCACCGGTGCCGTAGGCTCGCGGCATGAGCGCCGGTACCGTGGCCGTGGTCGTCCCCGACGACCTCGCCGTCCCGTCCTGGGACCTCTACGAGCTGAGCATCCCCTGCACGGTCTTCGGCAAGCCGCAGCCCGACCTGGCCGACCCCTGGTACGACCTGCGGCTGTGCTCGGCCGGTACCGGCGAGGGGCCCGCCCCGCCGGCGTCCTCCGCGCTGGCGGTGCGCACCCGCTACGGCCTCGACGACCTCGCCGGGGCGGACACGGTCATCGTCACCTCCGTGCCCGACGCCTGCGTGCAGGAGGACGCGCCGGTCCCGCCCGGGCTGACCGCCGCGCTGCGCCGCGCCCACGACGCGGGCGCCCGCATGGTGTCGCTGTGCACCGGGGCCTTCGCGCTCGCGGCCGCGGGGATCCTCGACGGCCGCCGCGCCACCGCCCACTGGATGCACACCGCCCAGCTCGCCAAGCGCCACCCCGAGGTACGGGTCGACGACTCCGTCCTGTACGTGGACGACGGCGACGTGCTCACCAGCGCCGGCCTGACCGCCGGGCTCGACCTCTGCCTGCACCTGGTGCGCCGGGACCTCGGCGCGCACGTCGCCAACCAGCTCGCCCGGCGCATGGTGGTGCCCGCCCACCGCCCCGGCGGCCAGGCGCAGTTCATCGACCTGTCCGTCCCCGGCACCGACGACGACGGCCTGGCCCCCGTGCTGGCGTGGGCCCAGGAGCGCCTGCACGAGCCGCTGACCGTGGACGACCTCGCCCGACGCGCCGCGATGAGCCCCCGCACCTTCTACCGGCGGCTGCGGGAGGCCACCGGCACGACCCCGCTGCAATGGCTGCTCAACCAGCGCCTCGGCCGGGCGCAGAGCCTGCTGGAGTCCACGGACCTGCCGGTGGAGCGCATCGGGGAACTCAGCGGCCTCGGCACGGCGGGCAACCTGCGGCACCACTTCCTGCGCCAGGTCGGCGTCTCCCCCACGGAGTACCGGCGCGCCTTCCCCGTGCGCGCGCCGCGCGCGTCCGGGGCCGCCGCCCACCCGCCCCGCTGACGGGGCCCGGCCGAGGCGGGCGGAGCCGGTGCTCCCGGGCCGATGGGCCGCACGGCCCGGGCGGTTTCAGGAGCGGCCGATCACCGGACGCAGCTCTCCGGGCGCCGAGATCCGGCGCAGGGCCACCAGGTCAGGGCGCGGGGCGGAGGCGAACAGCCGGACCAGGAGCGGCCCGGGCATCGCGGCCACCGCCACCCACGAGAACGGGGTGTGCAGCACGGTGAAGGTGCGGGGCGCCCCGTCGACCTCGATCTCGCGGGCGGACCAGGCGGAGCCCTCGGGAAGCGGCAGCGGGCGGGCACCGAGGTCGCCCCGCATGCGGCGCTGCATGAAGTCGCGCTCCACGCACAGTCCGCGGACCTGGTCCGCTCCGGGCGCCGACCCCGTCCAGCGGCGGGTCATGATCTCGACGTCGGTCTCGCCCTCGCCGGTGCCGAACTCCACGACGGCCTTCTCCACCGCGCCGGTGCGCGGGTCGACGGTCGTGGAGCCGACCCGGCCGCGACGCGCCTCCCCCGCGGGCGCGAACAGCGGTATCCCCGCCAGCAGCGCCGCGGCGGCGGAATCGGCCGCGCGGGCGCTCGGCTCGCCGTCGTTCATGGTCCCCCCACCGCCGGCTCCGCGCCGCTCACTCCTCCGGGCGCCCGAACTCCTCGCCGGCGTCCAACGCGGCGGCGTTGGCCTCGCGGCGGGCGAACACACCGTCGCGCATCTCGTTCATCTGCTTGAGGACCTTCTTGCGGTCGCGCTTGGAGAGCCGGTCGATGTAGAGGCGGCCGAGCGTGTGGTCGGTCTCGTGCTGCAGGCACCGCGCGAAGTACCCGGTGCCCTCGATGACCAGCGGGGCGCCGTCGCGGTCGAAGCCGCGGACGACGGCCCGCTCGGCCCGTGCGAGCTCGGCGTGCGGGCCGGGCACCGAGAGGCAGCCCTCGTTCTCGACGACGAGGGTGTCGTGCTCGGGGTCGCGCTCGTCCAGGACCGGGTTGACGATGTGGCCGACGTGCCGGACGCCGTCGTCGTCCGGGCAGTCGTAGACGAAGACCCGCAGGTCGACACCGACCTGGTTGGCGGCCAGCCCGACCCCCTCGGCGACGTACATGGTGCGGAACATGTCGTCGATCAGCGCGGCCAGTTCGGGGCTGCCGAACTCGGCCACGTCCTGGTTGCGCCGGTGCAGCACGTCCTCCCCGGTGACGGTGATCCGCCGGACGGTCCCCCGCTCCGCCTCCGGCGCCATGGCCGGGAAGGCCTCCACGGGCTCGCCCTGCACCCGGACGCGGGTGTCGGTGGAGCGGTCGGACGTGTGCTGCTCGGACATCGCTTGCTCGTCTTTCCGGTGCGTGATTTCCGCGCGTTCTCCGCTTGACGCGACAGGTTGCAAGGTAGCACGCGCAATGGGGGTGCGCCTCGACGCTCACACCGCGCGAATCGGGGCCCGAGCGGGCCGCCGCGGCCGGGTTCGGCGGCCGGCCCGGAGCCGGGGGCACCAGGCCGGAAGCGCGGGACCGGCGGTGCGTCCACCGGCGCCTCGGCCGCTCCCCGGCGAGGACCGGCGCCGGCCCGGGCCCGCCGGCGCGGGCCGCCAGCAGCGGAGACGGCGGCGGGGCCCGCCCGGGGAGCGCGGGGCCGCCGCGGCCGGACTCCGGGCGGCGGCCCGGGCGGGTCAGCCCACGACGCGGTCCCGGCGCGGGAACCGGTCGGCGACCCAGAAGTAGAACTCGTCGGTGGAGCCGCGCGGGTCGGTCCGGGTGTAGTCGCGCATGGACACCCGCCGCCACGCGGTGGTCCAGCGCCGCTTCTCGGCCTCGTCGCCGCCGCACGCCTCCACGAACGCCTCGACGAGGCCGAGCTTGGGCATGTCGTTGCTCTTCAGAGCGGTGCAGAACGTGGACGCCGCCACACGGCGCCCGCAGCGGCTCTGCATGGCGCGGTAGGACGGCTCCCCTGCCCAGACCCGGAAGGCCCGCATGGCCTCCACGAACGCCTCCGGGCTGCGGGCCCGCAGCGGGTCGGGGCGCAGGTCGTGCCCCTCGATGTCGGGGGTGGCCCGAGGCGGGGCCGCGTACCCGGTCCTGCGGCTGCGCGCCTCGGCGAGCGCGAGCTCCAGCGCCTGCGGACCGGCCCGGCGGGCGGGGATCACGCCCGCGGGGACCACCTTCTCCTCCGCGACGTTGATGCGCCGGAAGTCGTCCCTCTCCGCCACGACGATGGAGCAGCCGCTGGTCGAGCGCCGGACCTTGTACAGCTTCCCGGAGAAGAACGCGGTCTCGAACGGATAGTGGGCGGTGGGATCGAGCTCGCGCGCCCAGTCGCGCATGGCGCGGCCGGCGGGTGAGTCGGGAGGGATCGCCTCGATCATCGGACCTCCCGCCGGGGGCGCCGGTGCCGGGCCGCCCGGGTCGTGGCGGGGTGGCGGGCGTCGCGGACGGGGGACGCGGCCGGAACGGGCGTGCGCCGGCGCCCCGTGAGCGGGGAGCCGAAGGAGCGGTTGTTCGACACTGTGTACCTTCGGTAGTTCTGACCTGGGTGAGACATGGAGAACGGCACGGGTGGGTGGTGAGTCCACGTTTCGCGGAGCCGATCCATGTGGCTCAAGAAATTACCTCAAGCGCCGCAGCCGTCATTAACCTTAACATTAATCTGTGATGTGAGTCATACGTGGCTTTTGTGGAGGTCGAGATTGTCCGGGAACGGCCATCAATCCGCCCGAAATTCCACTTGGCACACCATTACGGCAGGTCATCGCCGCCCAGTACCCACCGCAATTCCACCGGCCGAATTCGCGAACGTTCCCGGATGCGCGCCCCTGTCCCACCGCGTTCGCGCGCGTTCACGGCTGTTCGGAATTGTTTCGGAAGGTTCCGCAACGTATTCGAGGCCGGAATGGGCAACCATATCGGCTTAGCTTTGTGTCGGCGAGCGGGGACGCGCCGCACCCTTCACGGGACATCCCCACTCGGCGCCGCGGCCAGGTGAGGGCCGCGGCGCGTGGCGAACACGAGTCGTGCCTGCTCTGACCTGGGTGAGGCACCGCAAGGCCAGCGGGCCGCCCTGTGGTGGGGCGCGGTCCGGTCGCTCGCCGACACTGGCCTTCCGTGGGGCGGCCGCCGTCGCGCGGCCGCCTGCAACGGAAAACGGAACCGGCGCCGCCCGCGCTGACCGCTGGCCGGCCATCGCGGGGAGATTCCCCGCCCCGGCCCCTCCGGCGCCGGCGCCCGGCGCTGCCTGCCGACGCGGCCGCCTCTCGCGGCACAATGAGCGCCGTGACCGCTGCGCTCCTCTACCCCTGCGACCCGCTCGCGCCCCGCCGGGTGGACGCCCACTTCCGCGCCGAGGCGGCCGAGGCCCGCGCTCTGGGCGCCGACGTCGCCCTGCTCGACCACGACGCCCTGCTTCGCGGCGACGTCGCCGAAGCCGTCCGCCGCATCCCCGCCGGCGCCGGACCGCTCTGGTACCGCGGCTGGATGATCCCCTCCGGCCGCTACACCGACCTCGCCGCCGGCCTGGCCGGCCGCGGCGCCCTCCTGGCCGTGCCGCCCGACCGCTACCGGCGGGCACACGAGCTTCCCGGCTGGTACCCGGTGTTCGCCCCGGCCACCCCGGCGAGCGTGTGGCGGGAAC
>NZ_QEIO01000003.1 GCF_003336425.1 Marinitenerispora sediminis
CCCCCGCCCCGGACGGCGACCGCGAACCCCCGGCCGTCCTCGCCGGGCTGCTCCTTGACGCCCCCGTGCCCTGACCCAGCGCGCGGGCCCGGCGAGAACCGGCGACCAGAAACGGTCAACCGCCCCGGAGCCCCGCCCACGCGGGAATCCCACGGATCGAACAGAAAGGACATCCACCATGCAGCCGAGCCTCGATGACCTGTTCACCGACCCCGAGACCCTGACCGTCCCGGACGACGCCGAGGAGTACACGAAGAAGAACGGCTCCTCCGACATCCCGACCAAGTACGACGAGATGTAGCCACCCCTGCCGCTTCACCTGTGGGGCGGGCGTGTGAGCGTCCGCCCCGCCCCTCTCGGAGGTGCCGTGTTCCGCCTGCGTTCCACCCCGACTGACGACCCGCCCCACCTGCGCTGGGAGCCCACCGGCCGCTACCGGAGCGGCGCCTCCTGGATCGAGCCGTTCACCCACCCCGTCCTCGAACACGGCGCCATCGTCCGCCGCTCCGACCAGCAGGCGGTCATCGTCAATCGGGAACGCCAGCGCGCCGTCCGCACCTGGTGCCACACCCCAGGACCGCACGTGGTGGATGACGCCGTCTACGAGCAGCGGCTGGCCGAGGTGCGGTCCTGGCCCCTCGCCCACACCCTCGTCCACGTGGATCGCGGCGGCCTGCGTGTGGAGGCGAGCCGGTGGGGTGCCGCCCCGATGCACCTGGCTGAGGTCGACGGTGAACTGCGCGGATCGTGGGACCTACTCGACCTCGCGCCGCTCATCGACACCTGCCGGCTGAACGAGCTGGAAGTGGTGCGGTTCCTCACCTACGCCACGCACTACTCGGCCCAGACCCTGCTCGCCGACGTCATCACGGTGACCGAACGCGCCACCGCCGCCCACGACGCCCGTGGCCTGCGCATCACCTACCCCGCGCCGGGCCTGCACGCCCAGCCCCGCACGCTCAAGCCCGGCGCCGATCCGGTGGGCTTCTTCGAGCACGCGCTGGCCGAGGTGGTGCAGCGGTGGGACGTCGACCCTGATGCGGCGGTCGCCGACGTCTCCGGCGGTATGGACTCGGCGAACGTCGCCGTCACGCTCGCCCAGCTGCACCCCGGCCGCGTGGCCACCGGCGCGATGATGCTTGTCGGCCCCTACCGCGAGCAGCAGGCCCGCCGGCGCCGGGAACTCCTCGCCGACGGGTTCGCCGAGGATCACCGGTTGGAGATGATCGCGCAGCTGCCGTTCGCGCCGGGCGGGCCGCGCGACCGCGGCGAGCCGTTCGACCCGCAGGAGGGCCCCTACGCCGAGGCCCGGAATCTGCTGCTGGACCGCTACGCCGCGGCCGGCAAGCGCGTGGTGTTCACTGGGCTGGGCGGCGACGAGATGATGAAGCTGCGCCGCGCCGAGGCCGCCGCCCTCGGCCTGGCCGCGCAGGCGCCGCCGCTGCGCGCCACCGAGGACGGGGTGCCGGTCTTCCTTGGGGAGCGGGGACGCGCTCTGCTGCCGCGCCGCTTCGACGGCCTGGCGCCGATCGGCCCTACCCTGTGGTCGATCCTGGACTGCTTCTCCGCGCTGTACCCGCACTACATGAAGCGCGGACTGTGGCCGATCAACCCGCTCGCGGCGCCGTCCATCGTGCGGCTGGCGGAGTCGCTGGCCGCGCCGTGGCGCGCCAAGAAGCACCTGCTGCGGGAACGGCTACGCCACCGCGGATTCTCCACCGACGTCGTCCACCCGGAGCTGCCGGAGAACTTCCAGCACATCCTCGACCTGGCGATGCGCCGCCACGGCGCCGCACTCCTGGAACACCTGGTGGATGAGGGGGCGCGGCTGGTCGCCGACGGCTACCTGGACGAGACCGAACTGCGCCGCGCGGCCCGGACGTTCGCCGTGACGGGGCGGCGGACGTTCGACGTCTACCGGCCCCTCATGCTGGAGATGGCGTTGCGGTCCCTCACCCGCTGACCGGCGCCACAACGGGCAGACCGGGCTGATACTGGGCGGGCCGGGTCATGATGTAGCCGGTCCGGCCGCGCCGCTCCACCTCACGCAGCAGCGTCCAGCCCTGCACCTCGCAGTAGTAGCGGGCCAGCCCCGCCTCGAACGCCCCCCGCCGCACCGCCGTCGCGCCGGTGCGCGCGGCGTGGTCCAACGCCCATCGCGCGATCACGTGCCCCAGCCGCCGGCCGTCGGTGGGAAGCGTCCAGGTCGAGGCGAGGAACAGCGCGGGCTGCGCCCGCTCGTGCTCGGTGAACGCCCACGCCGGGCTGTCCTCGAACACCGTCGTGCACCCCACGACGGTGCTGTCCTCCTCCAGCACCCACACCGGGAAGTCCGGATCACCCGCCTGCTCGGCGATGGTCTCCGCAGCGCCGTCGAAGACCCGCATCCCACGGCTACGCATCCACCCAGCGCGGGCCTCCACCATCGCCGCGACACCGTCACGGTCACCGGCATCAGCCGGCCGCATCCGAAACATCAGCGCCTCCCAGCATGCACGGTGCCCACCCTATGACGGGCACGCCGACCCGGCCCGGTAATGACGAGAACCGCCCCGCTCACCATCACGGCGAGCGGGGGCGGTGTTGTTCAGATGGGCATGCCGAGCAGCAGCCGGGTGGGAGCGCTCGAATCGTGGTCAAATAGCTCCGAATGTGGAGCGACGCATTCTTTGTCTCATCTGAGCGGTTTCCGACAATTTCCTGCAGCTGCTAACACAGATTGGCCACGGTCGGTCGTTCAGGGGTAACACCGACCACCCAGGAGAAGACCAGAAGAGACGGGAATTCTGGAGTAGCTACGGAGGTTGCCACAATGGCGTCCAAGTCACCAGCGAAGACGACCAAGCGGATACTGACCACAGCGGCAGCACTCACCACGGTACTCGTGGTCACCCCAGGGAGCGCGCATGCCTCAGCAGCGCAGGACCCCGCTGGCGCTGGGTTTCGGCTACCCGGGTGTGCCGTGACCTATCTGCCGAATGCGGACAGTACCGCAGGAGCGGAGTGCCTACAGGCCGAATCTGCCCATGCCCGCGCAGCTTCAGCTGCCGGAGTGACGATCACCCTCTATGAGAACGGGCCATACGGATCGGATGCCATGCGCAGGGGTGAGGCCTGGAACCTGACGTATTCCGGGTGGTACAAGCTGCCTTTCTTCATGGACAATGAAGCGAGCGCATGGCGCTCTTACTGCACAGAAGGTCACTTCTTCGACGTCGATCCCTATTCGGGCGGGACCGCTCATTTCCCTGCCCGGTCCTCGGGCAACTTCCCCCGTGGCGGCGTCGGAAACGACCGGCTCTCGGGGGTCGCGCCCTTCCGGAGCTGCTGAGGTCAGAGCGAATCACACGGGCGCCGCCGGACTCTTCGCCTGGAAGGGCAAAGTCCGGCGGCTCTTTAAGCGCCGATACGTCATTCCAGACAGAGCCTCCCCGGCCCCATTCGGCTTCCTCACTGGGATGCAGTCAGTTAGCTGGTTCAGATCGGCATGCCCAGAGTGAGCCGGGCCGGGGCGGGCGGGGTGGGCGGTTCGGGCCCGGGGTCGATCCACGGGCCGTCGCTGACGGCGACGTGGGAGACGTACAGCGGCGGCCACCGTCGGCCGAGTTCGTAGTCCATGGCGGCGCGGGTCTCGGGGCCGGGGATGCCGTCCGCCGGTGACAGGCCGCGCGACGTCTGGAACGCGACGACCGCGTTGTAGGTGGCGTTGCCGAAATCCCCGTCCGCGCCCGCAGGACCCAGCGAGTACCCGAGGTCCAGCAGTTCCAGTTGGAGCGCTCGCACCTCGGCGCCCTGGTCGCCCCAGTACAGGGTCGGCCGGCGCCGGTACCGGTACCCGGTGAGTTCCACCGTGGCCCCGCCGAGTGCCGCGTTCGACCAGGTGAGGACGCGCGGATCCACGACCTGTGCCACACCGCGGCGACGATCCTGTACGAGGAGGGATCCGACCTGAAGGACATCCAGCCCGCGCTCCGGCACACCCGGTTGCAGACCACGGTGGAGGTGTACACCCACTTCACGAAGAAGACCCAGCTCCGCACGGCGAACGTGATGGACGGCGCGCTGTCGCGGATGAACCTGGTGGCGTCGAAGTAGGCCCCTCACAGGGACGTTCGGTCCCTCCCGGATCGCCTCGAACTCTCTCGGTTGCTACACCCGTCGCTACACCTGAGAGGGTAAATGACGAAGGCGCCTACCTCGCTGAGGTAAACGCCGTGGTCAGAGTGTGCGCACCCGGGAGGATTCGAACCCCCAACCTTCTGATCCGTAGTCAGACGCTCTATCCATTGAGCTACGGGTGCCGATCTTCGGTTGTGGCGCCCGGGAAGACCTTGGGTCTCCCTGGGAACGACTAAGACTCTACCACGCTCCCCGGAGCGGATTGCCCGCGTTGTGCGGCCCGCGGCGCAGTGTGTAGGTGGTTCCCGCGCGGGTCTGCAGTACGAGGGTGGTGGGCGGGGTGAGACGGCTCCGAGGGCGGGGGTCGGTTGGGGCGGTGATCGTGAAGGGGGTGCGGAACAGCGGCACTGCGCAGGCGGAGGGTGCCGGTTGCGGGCGGTGTGCACCGTGATGGTCGTTGGTTGACACTCCGTCCAGGTGATGTCCACGGTCAGGTCGCCGCGGGCGCGCAGGCCGGTGTCCCACAGGTGGTGGTGCGCATCGACGCGGTGGAGTGCCGCGGGCGGAGTTCCGGTCATTGATCACCTCCGGTTTTCGGATGTGCGGGCCGGGCGGGAGTGTCGGCGGCCGGGGGCGGACGGACGGCAACCGGCGTTTCCTGGTCGGCGAGGGGGAACGGGCCGGAGGCGGACGGGAACGGGGGCGGCCTGCGCGTCATCCGGCTCCTCGCGGAGGATCGGTACCGAGGGGGACCGGGAGCGGCGGGACGGGCCGGCCGCTCCGGGACGGTCGGGCGATCTGCTCGGCCCCTATCCCGCGGGTCGACCGACCACCAGACGCCCGGGTGACTCGCGGCTCGTCGGGGCTCGGTGGTCGGAGTGGGCAGAGTGGTCGGACCACGTCCGCCGGTCTTCGAGCGAGTGAAGTGGACGCCGCAGGCCGCGGCTCGCCGATCTTCCCATGCACCTGGGGCCACGCCGCCGCAGGCCGGGCGTGTCGCGGACCGCCGTCCAACGGAGCCCGGGCCACCCGACGAGGGACGTCCCCAGGCCGCTCGGTTTTCCACAGGCTGGGGATACCCCTTGGCGGAGACCGGTTGCGGCCGCGCCGCGGTCGCCGACCGGGCCGGCAGCCACCGCAGGGCGTACGGGACGGAGCACGTCGGCACCGGCGCGCCCGCGGTCCCCGTCCGGGCGGCCCCGGACCCGCTCCCCGGACACCGCAGCGGCCCGCGCTCCCCTGCGGCCCTTGACACGAGGCTGCCCGGAACGTACTAGTGGTCAGACCAATCCGTTCGGTAGCGGACCCCGCACCCCCTCCCTCGCTGCACCTCGATCCCGCGTCCGCGCACCCGAGACGACGTCCGTCCGGCCCACCACGGCGTGAAACGGCCCTGCCAGCCGAGGTGGTGAGAGATTCCGAGCGTCGGGCGGGCGGCGTGGGAGGAGCGGACGCGGGACCTGCCGCGGGCCCGGATCGTGTCCTCCCGGATAGTCGCGACCTCCGGCGGGCGGCAGCCGCCGCGAGCACCCGGGTCACCTGCGGCGGTCGCCGTGCGCGCGGGCCGTCAACTTGTCGGCGAGGAGTCGCGCGGTGACCTGGTCGAGGCGCCGGGCCGCGGAGGGCTCCAGTGTCTTCAGCCCCAGGGGCACCAGCCGAGCACGGTCCACCGCCGTGAGGGAGGCGGTGGGAGGTGATTCGATGAAGCCATGGATCGGCGCGATCGCTCGTTCCACCGGCTGAGCCGCGATCGCGGCAAGCACCTTGAGGGTGAATCGGGCCGGTGGGCTGACGTGCTCCCTCGCGGCGGCACCGCTTCGGGTGAACCCGGGATGGTAGAGCACGTACGGTACCTGGTCGCCGTGCCGTTCCGCCATGGCGACCCCGAGCAGATCATTGGCCCGCCCCGCCTGGAGTTGTGCGGCCACGACGCGATACCGGTCGCGCAGTTGAAGGTCGTCCCAGTGGATCTGCCCGGCGGTCGCTCCGACGCCCGCGACGTTGACGATCACCGGTCCGGGGGCCTGCGACAGGAGGGGCATCAGCCCGTGGCCCAGGATGTACCGGCTGAGGTAGTACAGCGCGAACGTCGACTCGAAGCCGTCGACGGTCTCGACGCGTTTCGGAGACGGCCGGTTGGCCCCCAGCACCAGGGCGTCGATGCTTCCGTGCCGGCCGACGTGGTCGAGCACCGCCTGGTTCCCGGCGATCGTGCTGAGGTCGGCCCGCACGAACTCGATCCGACCCTCCAGGCCAAGCTCCGCGGCGTCGCTGAGGAGGCGGTCCCCTCTCGCCTGGCTGCTGCCGATGGCGATCGCGTGGTCACCTCGCGCTGCGCGTCCAAGCGCGAGGGCGCGGCCCATGCCGTCGCTGCCCCCGGTGATCACGACTGTCCGGCCGGTCCGGTCGGCATGCCGGTTGACCATCAGGACCTCCTGGTTACCTTTGGTAAGTAGCACCATCATCGGTAACCGTCTGGAGTTCCGAAAGAAGGCAGTTTGATGTCAGCAGCGAACACCGGTGTTCCCTCCCCACTCGACACCGCGCTGCCGAGTCCGGTGCCGAGTGAGGAGCACGAACGGTGTCCGGTGGCCGGCGTGCTGCGGCGCATCGGCGACAAGTGGACGGTGCTGGTGATCGTGTTGCTCGGCCAGCGGCCGCATCGATTCAATGAACTGCACCGCGGCATCGAAGGGATCAGTCAGCGGATGCTGACACGCACCCTGCGCGGCCTCGAAGAGGACGGCCTGGTCAACCGGGAGGTGTTCGCGACGGTGCCGCCCAGCGTGCGGTACAGCCTCACCCCGCTGGGCCGCAGCCTCCTGAGTCCCCTGTCGGCGCTCGCCACCTGGGCCGTCGAGAACCAGTCGGCGATTGCCGCGAGCCGGCGCGCCGGTAGTGTCCGGGCCGGCGGCTAGCGGCTCCGCTCGGTCGGCCACCCGGCTGCCGCGAGGGTGCGGATCGTGTCCATGACCGTCCGGGCGGCCGGGGCCGTCCAGCGGTCGCGGTGCCGCACGAGCTGGACGGGCACGTCGGGCAGCCGCGGCTGCGGGATCACCCCGAGTCGGCCCGCCGCGATGTCCGGGGCGATGCTGACCTCCGGGAGCAGCCCCAGCCCCAACCCGGCGGCCACGCAGGCGCGCACCGACTCGATGCTGCCGAAGCGGGTGAGCCTGGGCCGGGCGTCCGGGATCCGCCGCAGCCGGTCGGCCAGGTCGTCGCAGTAGCCGCATCCCTCCTCCAGCAGCACGAAGGACTCCGCGGCCAGTTCGGGCCAGGTGGCCTCCCGGCCGACCAGCGGATGGCCGGGGGCGGCGACGAGGACCGGCCGCTCGTGCCCGATCGGCTCGGCGTGCACCCGGGGCGCGGCGACGTCGGCGTCGAGCAGCAGCGCGAGGTCGAGCTGTCCGGCGGTGATCCGGTCGAGCGCCTCGGACTTCCCGGACGCGACCAGCCGGATCTCGATGCCGGGGTGTGTCCGGCGCAGGGCCATGACGGCGCCGGGGAGCCGGTAGGCGCACAGCGACTCGGTCGCGCCCACGGTCACCAGCCCCGTCTCGGCGGAGTCGGCAGCGGCCTCGGCGCGCAGCCGGGCCTCCGCGGCGAGGACGCGGTCCGCGTGGTCGAGCAGCCGGCGGCCTGTCTCGGTGAGCACGGCGCCGGAGGGAACCCGGTCGAAGAGCCGGGCGCGCAGTTCCCGCTCCAGCGTCCGGATCTGCACGGTGACGGTGGACTGCGCGAGGTGCAGCTCGGCCGCCGCCGAGGTGAAGCCGCCAGTTCGGGCGAGCGTGACGAACGTGCGCAGCAGCCGGGTGTCCATAACCGCAGCATACGGGCACAGATCGAAGTAATCGATGGCGCATATCGAAAGCCATCGTTTGCTCTGATGTGCGCAGGTGCGGCACTCTCGACCACATGGACGTGCAGCGCTACAGCGCCTTCACCGACCACCCCGCAGGAGGCAACCCGGCCGGCGTCGTCCTCGACGCCGCGGGCCGCAGCGACGCCGAGATGCTCGCGGTCGCCGCCGATGTGGGGTACTCCGAGACCGCCTTCGTCACGAGCCGCGACGAGCGCAGCGGGGCCTACCGGCTGCGCTACTTCAGCCCGCTCGCCGAGGTCGCCTTCTGCGGGCACGCGACGGTGGCGACGGCCGTGGCACTGGCGGAGCGCGACGGCCCCGGCGACCTGCTCTTCGACACGCCCGCCGGAGAGATCGCGGTGCGGACGGCTACCGATGGGCCGGGCATCGTCGCCACGCTGACCAGCGTCGCCACCAGATCCCGGCCCGCCGAGGACGCCGAAGTGGCCGACGCGCTGGCCGCCCTGCGCTGGACCCGTGCCGACTTGGACCCCGGGTTCCCCGCCCACGTCGCCTTCGCGGGCAACGACCACCTCGTGCTGGCCGCCGCCTCGCGCGCCCGGCTGGCCGACCTCGACTACGACTTCCCGGCGCTGCGGACCCTGATGGAGCGCGCCGGCTGGACCACCGTCCACCTGTTCTGGCGGGAGGGCCCGGCCGTCTTCCACGCCCGCGACCCGTTCCCGGTCGGCGGGGTGGTCGAGGACCCGGCGACCGGCGCCGCCGCGGCGGCCTTCGGCGGCTACCTCCGCGCGCTCGGCCTGGTCGAACGCCCCACGCGGATCACCGTCCACCAGGGCGAGGACATGGGTCGGCCGAGCCGGCTGACGGTGGACGTCGATCCCGCCGACTCCCGCATCCGGGTCACCGGGGGCGCGGTCCGCATCGCGTGATGCCGCTGCGGCCGCGCCCGCACCGGCAGAGAAGGAGGACGTGCGCGGGCGCCACACCCGCCGGTCCGGCACAGCGCCCGCCACGGGGAGGGCGGACGGACGTCCGCGCTGGCGCGGCACCGCCGCCGGAGCGCCGGACCGGGGCAGCCGCCGGGCACGACGCGAACGGCAGGCCGACCGCCACCCGGCGGTCGGCCAGCCGTCAGCTTTCCGGCGGCGTCAGGACGTCGCCTTGGCCACCGCCGAAGCCCAGATGTCCACAGCGGCGTCGATCTGCTCGGCCGTGACGATCAGCGGCGGGATCATCCGGACCACGTTGCCGTGCGGTCCGCAGGTGAGCAGCAGCAGGCCCTGCTCGGCGGCGATCTGGTGGGCCCGGGTGGCCGCCTCGGTGGCCGGGGACCCGTTCGACGCGGTGAACTCGCTGGCGAGCATCAGTCCGAGCCCGCGCACGTCGCCGATCGCCGGGTGCGCGGCCGCCACCTCGGCGAGGCCGGCGCGCAGCCGCTCGCCCATCCGGGCCGCGTTCTCGACCAGCCCCTCCTCCTGGATGACGTCCAGGGTGGCGAGCGCCGCGGCGCACGAGACCGCGTTGCCGCCGTACGTGCCGCCCTGCGACCCCGGCCACGCCTTCTCCATGAGCGCGCTGGGCGCGGCGATCGCCGAGAGCGGGAAGCCGCTGGCCAGTCCCTTCGCCGTGATGACGATGTCCGGGGTGATCCCGGCGTGGTCGTGGCCCCAGAACCGGCCGGTGCGCCCGAAACCCGTCTGGACCTCGTCCAGGACCAGCAGGAAGCCGTGCTGGTCGGCGCGCTCGCGCAGTCCCGTGAGGAAGGCCGGGGGCGCCGGCACGTACCCGCCCTCGCCCAGTACGGGCTCGATGAAGACGGCCGCGGTGTCGCGTGGCGAGCTGACCGTGGCGAGCAGGTAGTCGAACTCGCGCAGCGCGAACTCCACCGCCTGGTCCTCGCTCATCCCGTACCGGTAGGCGTAGGGGAACGGCGCGATGGCCACTCCGGGCATGAGCGGCCCGATCCCGGCGCGGATCTTCACGCCGGAGGTGGTGAGCGACGCGGCCGCCATGGTCCGGCCGTGGAACGAGCCCTGGAAGACGATGGCGTTCTGCCGCCCGGTCGCCTGCCGCGCCAGCCGGAGCGCCGCCTCCACGGCCTCGCTGCCGGAGTTGACGTAGAACAGCCGGTCGATCCCCTCGGGGAGCACCGTGCCGAGGCGCTCGGTGAGTTGCAGCAGCGGCCGGTGCATCACGGTGGTGTACTGGCCGTGGATGAGGGTGCCGACCTGGCGCTGCGCCGCCTCGACCACCTTCGGGTGGCAGTGGCCGGTGCTGGTGACGCCGATGCCGGCGGTGAAGTCGAGGTAGCGGCGGTCGTCCTCGTCGTAGATGTAGACGCCTTCGCCGCGGGCGGCGAGAACCGGCGTCGCCTGCTTCAGTACCGGGGAGAGTGCGGCCGGCGGTTCAGCCATTCCCTGACCTCATTTCCTGGACGGCTTCCCGAGATTCCGTAGGATTGTTGACAATCTAGCGGCGACAGAGCCATGCAATCATCCGTGCCGGGGTGGTGTCCAGGTTGACGGACCCGCCGCAGCCGACGTTCGCACCGGCCGTTAAGCACCGTGCCGGCGGGGGAAGGCGTAACCAGTGGGGCGTGTTCGGGGCGACGATCCCCGGCGCGCCCCGCGAGAATCGAACCCGGAAGGGGACGCGAGAACCATGACCGCGGCAGACCGCGAGGCACAGGTCATCGACCAGGTCTCCAAGCAGCTGTTCATCGGCGGCCAGTGGCGCGACGCCGGTTCCGGCGCCACGTTCAAGGTGGAGGACCCCGCCACGGGCGCGGTGCTGTGCGAAGTGGCCGACGCCGGAACGGACGACGCCTTCGCCGCGTTGGACGCGGCCTCGGCGGCCCAGCCGAGCTGGGCGAAGCACCCGCCGCGCGAACGCGGCGAGATCCTGCGCCGCGCCTACGAGCTCCTCATCGAGCGGCAGGACGACCTCGGCCTGCTCATGACGCTGGAGATGGGCAAGCCGCTCGCCGAGGCGAAGGGCGAGATCGCCTACGCGGCGGAGTTCTTCCGCTGGTTCGCCGAGGAGGCGGTGCGGATCGAGGGCGGGTTCTCCATCTCGCCCAACGGCCAGGCCCGCTTCCTCATCATGCGCCAGCCCGTCGGCCCCACCATGCTCATCACCCCGTGGAACTTCCCCATGGCCATGGGCACCCGCAAGATCGGCCCGGCGGTCGCCGCCGGCTGCACGATGGTGCTGAAGCCGGCTCACCAGACCCCGCTGTGCGCGCTCGCCCTCGCCGACATCCTCCGCGAGGCCGGCCTGCCTGACGGCGTGCTCAGCGTCCTGCCCACCACCGACCCGGGCGCCGTCACCGAGCCGCTGCTGCGCGACGGCCGGATCCGCAAGGTGTCCTTCACCGGCTCCACGGCCGTGGGACGCACGCTGCTGGAGCAGAGTGCCGGCCAGGTGCTGCGCACCTCCATGGAGCTGGGCGGAAACGCGCCGTTCCTGGTGTTCGACGACGCCGACCTCGACGCCGCCGTGGACGGCGCCATGCAGGCCAAGATGCGCAACATCGGCGAGGCGTGCACCGCCGCCAACCGGATGTACGTCCACGCGGGGGTGGCCGAGGAGTTCGCCCGCCGCCTCAGCGAGCGGATGGGGGCGCTGCGGATCGGCCGCGGCACCGAGGACGGCGTCCAGGTGGGGCCGCTCATCGACGACCGGGCCCGCCGCAAGGTGCAGGGACTCGTGGACGACGCGGTGGGCCGCGGCGCCAAGGTCCTGATCGGCGGGGAGCCGGGCGACGGCGCCGGCTACTTCTACCGGCCCACCGTGCTCGCCGACGTCCCGCAGAGCAGCGAGCTATCGCACACCGAGATCTTCGGCCCCGTCGCGCCGATCATTCCGTTCGAGACGGAGGAGGAGGCCATCGCGGAGGCCAACGACACCGAGTTCGGGCTGGTCAGCTACGTGTTCACCCAGAACCTCGGCCGGGCGTTCCGCGTCTCCGAGGCGCTGGAGACCGGCATGGTCGGGCTGAACCAGGGCATCGTCTCCAACCCGGCGGCGCCGTTCGGCGGCGTGAAGCACTCGGGCCTGGGCCGCGAGGGCGGCCGGGTCGGCATTGAGGAGTTCCTGGAGACGAAGTACGTGGGGATCGGCGGGGTGTGACGGCCCGGCCCGTCGATCGGCCGTCGTGAGAGCGGGGCGGGCGGCCCGCGCCGTCCGCCGCCGCCGGCGGGACCGCCGCGTTCCGGCCCATGGTGTCAGGCGTTGTGGGCCGGTGTTCTGAGCACCTCGGTCAGAGCCGAGACGCTGTGCTCGCCGTGACCCGCCGCGGCCGCTCGCTTCACCAGCTCGTGCAGGGGGGCGAGCCAGTCCGTGTCCACGTTCGTCTCCTCGGTCAGATCCTTGTCGTGGGCCATGCCCGAGAGGAAGAGGTTCACCGAGGAGGCGGCATCGGTGTAGTCGCCGCTGTCGATCTCCTTGGCATAGAGCGGCAGCAGGGACTTGATCATGTCCAGCCACTTGGCGGAGAACCGCACCATGCTGGTTGCCTCCAGCCCACGGGCCTGGACGGCCGCCGCCCCCTGGAAGAAGCCGACGAGCGTGGGCAGCAGCATGGCGCCTACGGCCATCTCGTACAGGGCGGCCAGATCGTGCTCGGCTCCCAGGTGGACGGTATCGCCGCCTAGGACCTTCAGTGTCGTCTCGTACTCGTCGAAGACCGTCCGGTCGCCGCTGTAGTACAGCAGGGTGTCCGGCGCGCCCACGGCCGCCGGCACGTTCTTGACCGCTCCGGCCAGAAACCGGGCGGCATGCCCGCTCGCCCACTCGGCCATGGCGCGGGCGCCGGCGGGCGAGCCACTGTTCAGCGTGACGAGGGCACGCCCGGACAGCGCCGCCGCGGCCGGCTCCAGGGCGGAGCGGGTGTCCTCGAAGGTGGTCAGACAGGTGATGACCAGCGGGCTGGCCTCGACCGCGGCCCGCACATCCGTGGCATGGACGGCTCCCTTGGCCACCAGCGGAACGGCCTTGGTAGCAGTGCGGTTCCACACCGTCGTCAGGTGCCCGGCGTCGACGAACGCCTCGGCCAGCGCCCGGCCCATCGAGCCCAGCCCGACGACGGTCACGGGGGTGCGGTGGTCCTCGGTCATGCGTCACTCCAGTCAGTAGTCGGATTGCCGGCCACGAAAGCGCGGACGAGAGCATCCCGCGTGGCGCTCGTCCATCCTGGAGCGGCACACACATTTCATCAAGTACCTACAATTCTGTCAGGTACCAACAGATTTGTTAGTGGGAGTGCCGGTGGCCAAGCGGAGCTACACGTGCGGACTTGATGCCGCCATCGCCGTCATGGGCGGCAAGTGGAAGGGCCTGATCCTGTTCTCACTCGGTGAAGGGCCGGTGCGCTTCGGCGAGTTGAGACGGGCGGTGCCGGGTATCAGCGAGCGGATGCTGACCCTCCAGCTCCGGGAGATGGAGGCCAGCGGCCTGGTGCACCGCGAGGTCTACAACCAGGTCCCGCCCAAGGTGGAGTACTCGCTGACCGAGTTCGGCAGGTCCCTCAACACGGCACTCGCACCGCTCGGGGAGTGGGGCGAGAAGCATATGGAGCGCATCGAGGCCCTTCCCTGACCAGAGACCGCGTCCCTCCGGCGCGTGACCCGCCGGAGGGATCGCCGTGGCACGCGCGGGGAGCGGACATCAGCCGTTGCCGCGTTTGACCTTGCGGTTACTGGAGGGGGGAACCTGGAGCCATGCTCTCCATCAGCGACTTCAGCGAGATGTGCAACCTGTCCCCGCAGACGCTGCGGTTCTACCACTCCGAAGGGCTGCTCGTCCCGGCCGAGGTCGATGAGCAGACCGGCTACCGCTTCTACACCTTCGACCAGGTCGAGCGGGCCGTGCTGGTCACCGCGCTGCGTGGCACGGGGATGAGCGTCAAGCTCGTCCGGCGCGCACTTGACGAACCGGACACGGCCGCCGACCTGCTGCGGCAGCACGTCAGCGAGGTGCGGCGCCAGCGGCAGGCCCAGGACGAGGCGATCAGGGATGCGCGCGAGCTCCTCGGCTCATGGCCGGAGGTGCGGCGGCGCCGCACACCCGCGATGACCGTGGTGTCCAAGCCCATGCCCGGCCCGGCGGCCGGGGGCGACCAGTACGACTGGGACGAGACCGATGCCGCCTTCACCGCCACCGTCCGGGAGATGGCCGCGGCCGTGGAAGCGTGCGGCGCCGTCGTGGCGGGGACCCCCTGGCGCACCTGGGCCACCGAGACGCCGGAGCAGAAGCGGCAGAGCCTCACCACCGAGGGACCGCACTGGCTGGTCAAGATCCCCGTCACGGCCGATGCGGGGGCGCTCGCCGCCCTGCCCGACGACGTCGAGGTGCAGGACTTCGAGGCGCGGGACGAACTGTCGATCTTCCTCCCGGGCCGGAGCTCGATGGCCAAGTACGGAACCGCGATCTCCCGCCTGGCCACGCACCCGCTCGATGCCGCCTTCGCCGACGTCTCCCGCATGCGCCAACTGCTGCACGAGGACGGCGTCGAGACGGCGATGGCGGTCTGCGAGCTCGGCGAGGCGGACGTGACCGAATGACCCGGTGTGCGCCGGAGGTCCCCTGCGGCGGCCGTGGACGGCAGGGTGCGGTGTCCTGGACGGACACCGCACTCGTGCTTGGCGGCGGCCTGTGGTTACAGCTCGCCGCTCTTGGCGGCGGTGATGAAGGCGGACCACTCAGCGAGCGGGAGGGTGAGGTGGCCGGCCTCGGGGTGCTTGGAGTCGCGGAGGGCGATGGTAGTGGGGAGAGCGGCGTACTCGACGCAGTTCGAATCACGTCCGCTGTAGGAGGACTTTGACCAGACAGCACCGACGCACTCGACGCAGTCGGAGTCGCGGCCACTGTAAGAGCTCTTGAACCACTGCATAACCGGGTTCGTTACTGTCTGGACTCTGGGGGACGTCATGCCGTTTCCAACTCCTTTGCGATGGAATTGACCAGATTCATAGAATTTTCGGCGCTCAGGGCGACGTCGCGCAACCTGTCGGCTTCTTTGCGGAAGAAGCTGATTTCGTGGTCAGCTTCCAGGAAGAGGCCAGTGATCTTGTGCTCGATGTGGACTACAGGCTTTTGTCCGGCGAAGTCCACCAGCGAGAACGAGCCGTCGAGCCCGCTGTATCCGCCGACGAAGCAAGGCACCACGCGCAGCGTGACGTTGGGCCGCTCCATGGCGTCCAAAAGGTGACGTAGTTGCCGCACCATGATGCGCGTGTTGCCCCAGATGCGGCGGAGTGCGCCCTCATCGACGATCGCTTCTAGCTTTGGTGCTTCGTCACGGCTCAGGACTGCTTGGCGCCCCATGCGGGCCGCCACCCGCACCTCCAAGTCATGGGGTGGGAGGCCGCACGCCTTCATGAGCGCTCGGGCGTAGTCGGAGGTCTGCAACAGGCCAGGGATGAGAAGCGCCTGCCACGTCAGAATGCTCCGAGCTTCGGCTTCGAGCTGGATCATGGTGCGCGACTCTCGCGATAACCCGGTGGATTCCCAGAGTCCGCTCTGTCCTGTCTTCTCAGCGCGCGCGAGCAACCTCTCCCGATTTTGACCGGTGACGCCATAGATGACCAGTAGTGAGGCGACGTCTTGTGACTTCACCCCTTGCTGACCGTTCTCGATACGGGAGATCTTCGAGGACTGCCACCCCAGTTGGTCGGCGACGTTCCGCATGCTCAGCTTCTTAGCTTCGCGTAGTGCGCGGAGTTCGCCACCCAGTCCGCGACTGGCGATGCCCATGAATCCTCCGAACGATCGAGAGACTGTACCGAGCCTAGCGAGAAGCTCATTTCGGCTTCTTACCTTCGGGATAGAGCAGCGTTGCTAGCTTCGTGAATGCTGTGGAAAGACTAGCAACGGAATCGCAGCGCTGCTTTTATGAAAGCAGCAATCGCAGCACTCTCATGCTCTGGAGGTGGCTTCCTTATGTCCAGTAATGTCACTCTTTGTGTTGACGTAACAGCACATAGCAATAGTCGTCAGGTGATGTTGGCCCACCTCGCCGCCGAACTACGCAAGCGGGGCCGCCGGACGCTCATCGCCCTCTCGAACACCGACCACCCCGTCCTCTACACCGTCCTCGCCGACGGCCGCCGCGTCGCCGTCCTCGTCGCCGAGCACCACGGCACCTGGTGGTATGTCTGGGGCCGGGCGGGGCAGGCGTCCGCCGGCAGTCCAGAGCTGGCGGCCCGGATGATCGATCCGTCCGAGCAGGGGAACGTCACCGACCTGTCCCGCCATCGGGCCCGCCTCGGCGCGCGGGTCCCGGCCGTCATCGCGGCCTCCGAGCTCACGGCGGTGGCGTGATGCGCGGCGAGGACAGCATCTACACCCTCAAGCGGGCGCGGCTCTTCCCCGGGACTCGGGACCAGGTGCGCGAGGCGCGCTGGTGGGCGCGGACCCATACCCGGCCGTTCCCGGACGTGGTGGACCGGGTGGAACTGGTGATCAGCGAGCTGTTCACCAACGCGGTGCGGCACACCGCATCGGGGGAGGACGGGGGGACCGTCCTCTGCACGCTCGTCGGCCTGGTCTATGGCACCGTCCACCTGGAGGTGCTGGACCTCGGACCGCGCTCCGACCGGCCGAAGACCGTGGCGCGCATCATGATGCCCGATCCGGAGCGCCCGGGCGGCTGCGGGCTGTTCCTCACCGCCGCCCTCACCAAGGAGTGGGGCCGGATACCCGCTGAGGCCGGACCGGGCTACCTGGAGCGGGGCTACACGAGCGTCTTCGACGCCGAGCCGGCCTCCGCGCCCGCGCCTCCCTGGAGCGCCCCTGCCACCACCGGTGCGTCCGAGGGCGGCTCCGGCCGCGACGGTTACACGGGGCCCATGGTGACCTGGGCCGTCTTCACGACCATGGCGACGCTACCCGCAACCGGCTGACGGCCCGGGCAACCTCCCGGACCCGGCATCCCTGGGCGCGCGATTGTCCGCGCCCCTTCACTCCGCCGGCTCGGAGAACGTTCGACCCGCAGCGTTCGACCGAGTCCGACATCACGTCCAGCGGCTGTCACACCACGTTCGCCGTCACGCACAGCCGCTTCCCCCAGCGCCCTCCCGGCGCCCGGTTCCCATGTCAGTGAAACCGTGAACGCGGCATGGGGGCAGCAGTACGGGAACCCGACCCGGCCCCGCCAGGTCAGAGGTTCCAACCCGGGCCCTCCGGCCCGTCCAGCCACACCCGATGCCGTCCGTCCTTCGTCACGGTCAGGCCTGCCGGTCCGACCCCGGGCGTCCGTGGTCGTGCCACTCCGCCAGCGCGACCTCGATCTCCGTCCAGAGTCGGCGCGGTCCGCCCTGGTCGATCCGCCATCCTCCGGCTTCGGGAACCACCCGGGCCCACGACGGTCCGTCAGTGGCTGACAGCCAGACCGTAAGCCCGTGCTCGCCCGGGCGCATCCCGTACCGCCAACGCGGAACGCGGACCGACAGCCCGAACGCCGCTGCCCCTTCGAACAGCACGCTGGTCGGGTCGTGCTCGACGTGTCGAGTCTCCTCGGCGTCTCGACCCAGATCGTGCGGCCGAACCATGGGCGGCCGTTGGGCACGCAGCCACATGAACGCCACTCCACCGAGGAACTCCCCGGTCGCGGTCCCGTCGCCGCCGATCCGCAACCGCGCCAGCACGCCGACAGGCCCGTCCATCGCCGCCCAGGGCGTGAGGATCACACCGCCCGGCGCGGTCTGTTCCCGCCAGGCCCGTGGAACGCATGAGACGGTGCAGGTCGCGATGATGCGTGCGTACGGCGCTCGGGAGGGAAAACCGTCCTCGCCGTCGAAGACGTGCACGGTGGGCGCGTACCCGGACCGCGCCAGGGCACCTCGCGCGTGGTTGATGACGGCTGGGTCAACGTCGACGCTGGTGACCCGGCCGGAGCCCAGGATCTCGGACAACAGCGCCGCGTTCCATCCGGTGCCGGTGCCGATCTCCAGTACCGTCCCTGACGGCGGCAGGTCGATCAGGTCTGCGGCCTCCAGCATCCGCGCGACGACCCCGGGGGCGGAACACGACGACGAGGACATTCCCCGCCGGACGGCCGGGTCGCCGTCGTCGGTCTGGGTGATGATCGGCTCGTCGGAGTAGACGGCAGCAAGCCACCCGGCGTGGTCGGTCGTGGCATCAAGCGGGGCACCGTTGTCGGTGCGCGCGCCGGTGAGCGGGACGAACCTTTCACGCGGTACCGCACGGAACGCGTCCGCGAGCGCGGGATGTCTCAGCCGACCGGAGTCGAGCAATCGCGCGGCCAGCGCGTCAGGGGAGGTCACAGCTTTTCACCGATCACCATCGGATCGCCTCGGGAGCTGCCTTGCCAGTCGTCGGGCAGGGGTGGGCCTCCCACCTGTTCGGGCAGCAGACGACCGAAAGATGGATGTACGCCCCGCTCTGAAGCCACCGACCGCAGACGGCGTCGGCACCCTGGTTCAGGGAAGCGAGCCAGAACCCATGAGTGTCGGCCAGCGGCAGCCAGGTCGGTAGCGGGTGAAGGAGCCGGTCGAGCACGCTCATGTACTGCTCCCGCATCCATTGCGCGGCCTCTGTTGGATCATCCCAAGTGTGGGCGATGCGCTGTCGTGGTCGGCGGAGGTTCCAGCACATTCGTTCCGGCGGGAGGTCAGAAGACTCGAATCCAGGGCTGCCCAGTGTGCGCTCGATTCGCCGACTGTCCAACTCGGTACCAGCCCCGTGCCACTCATACCCGTGGTAGTGCATACCCTGCCCTGTCTTCACGTGAAGGCCCTGGCCACGCCCGTGGCCAGGGCCCGGTCATGGTCCTGGTCAACTGGTCAAGCGATGCTGGCGCGCGTAGCCGCGTACGAATGCCTGCACCTCAGCTCGGGTGAAGCGGAGTTCCGGCCGATCAGGGTGCTTGGTGTCGCGAATGGCGACGACATCGCCCTGCTCCGCAAACCAGACGCAGGTCTCGTTCTCTTCCTCTTCGTTGTTTCCGCCGCAGAAGGCGGTCCACGGGGAGGTGATTACAGTGTGGTAGATGTCGTTTTGCATCTCACCCCTTATTTGTGGAGATTGGGGAGAAATGGACGGTGAGCGGGCGCATGTTGAGTGGGGAGTGGGAGCTGCCTGGCTTTCTGGGTGAATGAAACTAGAAGATGTCGGTCCCGTATCTCAACCGAGTTGCACGAAGTCGAACGGGCTCTATGGGCCCTAGTCGTATCGCGCCCTCCCGCGTTGAGACGGTTGCGCCTGTTGTACGAGCATCCGTTAGCGGGCTGGCCAGGTCAAGGGAATTGACCGAAGGTGGTCGTTGGTCGTTCGGATCTATTTTAATAAAAATGGATCCATGTGGTTTCTGGGAAGATTCTGATTAAAAGGTGCTCAGTACGGGCTCGTGCCGAAAGGGCGGTCCCGGGAAGGAGGGTGGTAGCGGCCGTAAACCGCCGCTACCACCCTCCCCGGCCGTCAGATTGTCAGTGCTGCGGCACAACCGGCGGGAACGGGATCTCGGCGAGGATCGGGATCAGTGACCGCTCCTCGTAGTCGAGATGCGCCGTCAGCTCCTCCGCCATCCGGTCCAGTTCCGCGCGGAACCGCTCGGGGCTGGCGGTGCCGATGTCGGCGAGCAGGGCGAGCAGTTCGCCCTTGATGCGCTCGACGGTCCGGTGCTCCTCACGGAGCCGGTCGATGGCGTCGCGCAGGTGGGGGTGCTGCTCCGCGAGGGCGGGGAACATGCCCTTGTCCTCGGAGGTGTGGTGGAACTCCAGGGACTCGCAGAACGCCAGGCAGTGCTGGCGGATCTGCAGCCCGAGCCCGGGGCCCGGCGGGTCGCCCGGGCCCTGGTGGGAGGCGCGGGCGGCGAAGTAGGCGTCGGTCTCGGCGCGGACGTGCCGCAGCTGCGAGCGCAGCCAGCGGTGGATCTCCACGAGCTTCTCGGCGAGATTCGCGGCCGGGGGCAGCTCCGCCTCCGCCTCGGGCTGCGAGCGTTCCAGGACGACCACCGGGATCACCCGGCCGGTCTTGGCCTGGTAGTCGGCGTAGCCGGGGGCCGCGCGCACGACGTGCTCGAACAGGGCGTCACGGCGCGCGCCCTCGGCGGGGACCGCGATGGCGCCGAACTCCTCGGTACCCACCTCCACCCGGACCATCGGGTGGGCCAGCAGGTTGTGGTACCAGGCGGGGTGGTGGTCGGCGCCGCCGGCCGAGCCGACGATGAGCAGGTCGTCGCCGTGCCGGACGTAGCCGAGCGGAACGGTGTGCTCGGCCCCCGATCGGGCGCCGGTGGTGGTCAGCAGCAGCAGGTCGGCGCCCTCGAAGGGGCCGCCGACCTTTCCGCCGTTGGCTCGGAACTCCTCGACGATCGACTGGTTGAAGGACGCGAAGGACGCGAAGGACGTGGACATGCGGTGTGGGCTCTCCAGGGCATAACGAGGGGCCGCGGTGGCCGCGGCCATGGCGGTGGGGTGCGCGGTGCGCGCACGGAACGTCGGCCGCACGTGAACCCTCGCCCCGGAACGGGACGCCGATCGGAGCACCGTGCCGCGCGGCCGCCGGGGACGGCGGCTGTCGACGGCCGGGCATGTGACATCACGGGAGCGGTGCCGGGCACCGCGGGAGACGGGGAACGGGGGACGACGCGCGGGGCGCTGAGCGTCAGACGATGACGGAGTGCGGACTCATCAAGGCGTCGTCCCTTCGTGAATGGTGCCCGCTTGACCACCGGCCTGCCCACTGCTCTCGGCCGGCGTCACGCTGCACGCCGACCGTTATAACCGCGGTGTCGGTGGCGTGTCAACGCCGTGTCCGGACCGGAACGCCGTCCCGGGACTGACAGCAGATGTCAGGTAGCGGCTGCCAGGATCGGCTGCGCGACGCCGGAGAGGCGTCGTGATCTGCGGGAACACGCGCCAGCCGAAGGAGACGGGGAGCAAATGACAGCACCGCTGAAGGACAGGGTCGCTCTGGTCGCGGGAGCCACGCGCGGCGCCGGGCGGGGGATCGCCGTCGAGCTCGGCGCGGCGGGGGCCACCGTCTACGTGACCGGCCGCACCACCCGCGAGCGGCGCTCGGAGTACGGCCGCCCCGAGACCATCGAGGACACCGCCGACCTCGTCACCGCCGCGGGCGGGCACGGCATCGCGGTACCGACCGACCACCTGGAGCCCGAGCAGGTCCGCGCCCTGGTCGAACGGATCGACGCCGAGCAGGGCCGCCTCGATGTCCTGGTCAACGACATCTGGGGCGGCGAGCTGCTGTTCGCGTGGGACGCACCCGTGTGGGAGCACGACCTCGACCGTGGGCTGCGGCTGCTCCGGCTCGCGGTGGACACCCACGCGATCACCAGCCACCATGCGCTCCCGCTGCTGCTGCGCCGCCCCGGCGGGCTGGTCGTGGAGATGACCGACGGCACCGCCGAGTACAACGCCGCCAACTACCGGGTGTCGTTCTTCTACGACCTCGCCAAGGCGTCCGTGCTGCGCATGGCGTTCGCGCTCGGCCGCGAGCTCGGCCCGCGCGGCGCCACCGCGGTGGCCCTGACGCCCGGATGGATGCGCTCGGAGATCATGCTGGACCACTTCGGGGTCACGGAGGACACCTGGCGGGACGCCCTGGAGCGGGAGCCGCACTTCGCCATCTCCGAGACTCCCCGCTACGTCGGACGCGCGGTCGCCGCGCTCGCCGCCGATCCGCAGGCGGCCCGCTGGAACGGCGCGTCGCTGTCCAGCGGCCAGCTGGCGCGGGAGTACGGCTTCACCGACCTCGACGGCTCGCAGCCCGACAGCTGGCGGTACTTGGTAGAGGTGCAGGACGCCGGGAAGCCCGCCGACGTGACCGGGTACCGGTGACCAGGGCCGGGTCGGCCGGTCACCGGCCGGTCCGGCACCCCGACGTGTGGGACGCCGCCTCGCTGGCGGCCGCACCCGCGTCCCCGGCGCGGATCGCGTCGAGGAGCCGCGCGTGGTCCATGTACTCGTCCGGCCGGAGCCCGGCGCCGAAGTGGTCGCGCAGCGAGTCCCGGACCACCTCGCCCAGGTCCGCGTACAGCTCCGCCAGCACCTCGTTGCGGGAGGCGGCCACCACCGCGAGGTGGAAGGCGGCGTCGGCGTCCACGAAGGCGTCGCGGTCACCGGCCTCCCAGGCCCGCTCGCGCCGCTCCAGCAGTCCGGTCAGCCGCTCCAGGTCCTCGGCCGTGCGCCGCCGGGCGGCGAGGCCGGCCGCGGTCGCCTCCAGGGAGCCGCGCAGTTCGACCACGTCGCGCTGGTCCGCGTCGGCGAAACGGCGCCGCATCACTCCGGCGAGTTCGCTGGTCGCCACCACGTAGGTGCCGGAGCCCTGGCGGATGTCGAGGAGGCCGTTGTGGGCGAGCGCCCGCACCGCCTCCCGGACGGTGTTGCGGGCCACCTGGAGCTGCTCCGCGAGTTCGGGTTCGGTGGGAATCCGCGTCCCGACCGGCCAGGCGCCGGAGGTGATCTGGTGGCGCAGCCGGACGATGACCTCGTCGGACAGTCCGGAGCGGCGGGGGACCGGAGGCAGATTCATTGGATGATTCTATGATGAGTCCCATGCCCACGCCGAACGAGGAGACGGGCCGCTCGCGGCCGATGACGGCCCGCCGTGTCGGCTGGCGGGGCCCGCTCGCCGCCGCTGCGCTGCTGGTGGCCGCGGTCAACCTGCGCCCGGCGGTCACCAGCCTCGGGCCGGTGCTCGAAGAGGTGCGTGCCGACGTCGGCATGAGCGCCACCGCTGCCGGACTGCTCGCCTCCCTGCCGGCCGTGTGCTTCGCGGTGATCGGCGTCGCCGCGCCCCGGCTGGCCCGCCGGTACGGCGCGGCCGGTGTCGTCGCCCTGGCCATGGCGGCGATCGCGGTCGGGCTCGCGCTGCGCCCGCTCGCGGCAGGCGCGGCGCTGTTCGTCGCGGTGAGCGTCCTTCCGCTGGCCGGGATCGCGCTCGCCAACGTGCTGCTGCCGGTGGTCGTCAAGGAGCGCTTCCCGGGCCGGGTCGGCGGGATGACCGGCCTGTACTCCATGTCCCTCAACCTCGGCGCCTCGACCGCCGCGGCTGTCACCGTCCCGCTGACCGGCGCCTTCGGCGGCGACTGGCGCGCGGGGCTGGGCGCCTGGGCGGTGCTGGCCGCCGTCGCCGTGCCGCTGTGGGGCCTGCTGGCCCGGGACCGCTCGGGGACCGCCGGCCGGGCGGCACGCCCGGCCGACCCCGGCCCGGTGGACCCGGCGCCCGGCCGCCGCCTCGCCCGCGACCCGGTGGCCTGGGCGCTCGCCGCCTACTTCGGCCTCCAGGCCACCGCCGCCTACGTCGTGATCGGCTGGCTCCCGCAGATCTTCCGCGACGCCGGGCTGAGCGCGGAGGCGGCCGGCCTGCTGTTCGCCGTCACGTCGCTGCTCGGGGTGCCGCTCTCGTTCGCCCTGGGAGCCGTCGCCGGGCGGCTCCCGAACCAGAGCGGGCTCGCGGCGGCCCTGGGACTCTTCGGCCTCGCCGGCTACGCCGGCCTCTGGGCGGCTCCCGCCGCCGCGCCCTGGCTGTGGGCCGTACTGCTCGGGGTCGCCAACTGCTCGTTCCCGCTGGCCCTGACGATGATCGGCATGCGCGGCCGGGACGGCGCGACGGTCACCCGGCTCTCGGCCTTCGCGCAGAGCACCGGCTACCTGCTGTCGATCCCGGGCCCGGTTCTCGTCGGCGCGCTCTACCAGTACGGCGGCGACTGGCGGGCGCCGCTCGCGCTCATGGCCTCGCTCATGCTGCCGCAGATCGCGGCGGGCCTGCTCGCGGGCCGCGACCGCCAGGTCGGGTGATCGCGGCCCGCGCCGGTGAAGGACGGGTAGGGCCGCGTACCCGCTGCGGAAGGAGCGGAGACGAAGGCGTCGCGGGTGTCGGTCCTGCCCTCGCCCCGGCAGGTGGCCCAGGCGCGGTGGGCGGCAAGGCCGGTCAGGTAGGTCACCGGCCGGCGCGGTCCAGGAGCGGGCCGATGAGCAGGGCGGCGCGGCCGCCGCTGAACGTCGCGGATCAGGTTCAGGCGGTTCGGTCTCGCCGTTCGCGGTCGGCGGCCTGGTCTGCGACGACCACGCAGTGGTGGTGGGTCTTGCCGGTGTCGAGTCCGGCCCCTGTCCGGGGCTCGGGCGCCTTCGCGGTTCGTCGGGTCGTGTCGGCCTCCCGGCGAACCACCGCGCCGCGTTGTCCTGTGCGGCGATCGCAATCGCGTCTCCCGGTCGGCGGTCAGGTCGTCACGGGACTCCGGGCGGCCACGTCGCCTACGCCGTCCAGCGTGACCTGATGACGGCCATGCCCGAAGCTCCTGGGCCTACCGGCCCCGCGAATGACCGGTTCCGGCCTGAGAAGAAGGTAGGCGGTGATGGTCGCGAAGCGCGGCGGAGTGGTCGTCCACCGGCGGCCGCTGTGCACGTACCGCGACGAGCTGTACGTCAGCCCGCCGTTCCCCTCTGCGGCACATCCAGGTGGACGACCGACGGGAGCTGGAGGCCGCCCGTCACCAGGTCCGGAAGGCGGCCGTGCATCGGTCAGGGCGGGAGCCGCCGCCGACGGTGCGGTCCGCGGCCCCGGGCCGACCGGCCACCGGGCGCCGCATCCGGCCGGGCGGTGGCCGGTTCCCGCCAACCCCGCGGAAAGTCTGCCGACATCGAGACACACCGCATAGCGTGAGTGCTCCGGCACCCGATCGGGAGGCGAGGTCAGATGCCCGACGCGTCACGCCCCAGCGGGCGGGCCCCCACCCTCGACTCCGTCGCGGCGCGGGTCGTGGCCCAGGTCGCGCCGGAGGAGACCGCGCACTATCCGCAGGTCCGGGACGAGTACTTCGAACGGGGGCGGGCGAACCGGGCGGAGGACAACCCGCTCGGGTTCGGTGAGATCGTCGTCGGTGCGATCACCGGCATCGTGCTGGGCGCGCTCCACGAACTGGCCGAAGGCACCCTCACCGACGTGCTGCGGCCCTGGTGGGACCGGGCGTGGCGCCGCCTCGCCGCGCGCCTGCGGATCCGGCGGGCGGAGCCGGTCGCGCCCGAGACCGCGCTTCCCGTGCTGGCCCCCGACCAGCTGCCCCACATCGCAGCGGCCCTCACCGCGTACTGCGTGCGGTCCGGTCTGCCACCAGAACAGGCGGCGGAACTGACGCGCGCCATCGTCGCCGAGCTCACCGCTCCCCGCGCCGTGGACGGCGGATCCGGTGCGGAATCCGGCGGCTGAGGCGGCCGCGCCGGAGGCGGCGACGCCCGGCCGGTACGACCCGTTCCTGCTGCCGTCCGCCACCAGCATCCGATTCTTCCTGCTGATCCTGGCCGCCGCCGTCAGCGCGATGTACGCCGGCATCTGGTATCTGCCGATGGTCAGCCTGGGTGGGGTGGACGTCATGGCGACCTCCTCGGCGGGGTGCGTGGCGGCGGCCCGTGACGGTGCGGCAGTGCTCGGCGACCGTACGGTCCTCGACGGCTTCCTCGACTGCTACGCCCGGATCGGGGGCGAGGTGCTCGTGGCGATGGTGGCCGCCGGGCCGGCGTGGGCGCTCCTGACCCTCGTCGGCTACGTCCTGTGGCCCGCCGTTCTCGATCGCCGACTGCACCCGGTCCGTGCCGCCGACGACGCGCGGGTTCGGGCGGCCCGCGCGGAGGTGGCGGCCGGACTGGCCGGCTCGCCCACCCGGGTGAGCCTGCTGGCCACCCGGGGCGGGGCCGGCGGGGCGCGTGTCTTCGGGGCCCTGGGCAGGTACCGGCTGGCGGTCGACTCCTCGATGCTCGCCGAGCGGACGGGCGGCGGGCTCGGCGAGCGGCCGCGTGCGGTGCTCCAGCACGAGATCGCCCATCTGAGTAACCGCGACGTGGACCTCACCTACCTGACGATGTCCGCGTGGTGGGGTTCCCTGCTCCTCATCGGGCCGCTGCTGGCCGGCTACGTGCTCCTGGCGCTCGCCACCCTGGCCACCGGGGAGTCGGCCGGATACCTGATGACCACCCTGGTCGCGCTGGTCACCGGAGTCCTCGCACTCGTGCTGCTCCAGACGGCCCGCGCCCGCGTACTGCGCACCCGCGAACACTACGCCGACGTGCGCGCGGCCGGAACAGCGGGCGGCGGCGCGCTGCGTGACATCCTGGCAACGCCGCGCCCGGTGGCCCACGCGGCGCCGTGGCGGCGCTGGTGGCGCGGAATCCGCGGCTATCACCCCTCGGCGCGGTCCCGGCTCCGGGTGCTTGACGACCCGCGCCGGCTCGCCACGGCCAGTCCGGTCGACCTGGCGATCGCGGGCATCACCCTGGGCGCGGTCCAGTTGTACCTCGGCGACGTGGGCGAGGTCGCGGCCGTCGGCGGTGGGCTGGCCGTGGGACCGGTCGCGGTGGGTGTGCTGATCGGTGGAGCGGTGGGTGCGCTCGTCGCGGCGGTCGTGTGGAACGCGGTGTACGCGGCCCCGGGCGGCCCGCAGCGATGGGGTGCGGCGGCCGCGGCGCTGGCCGGCGGGATCCTGGTCGGCTACTCGGTGCCGGATCTGCTCGGGGAGAGCTGGATCGCCCTCGTGCCGGCGTATCCGGTTCCGGCGCTGGTGTCGGCCCTGGTGCTGTGGGGGCTGTGCCTGGTGTTCCTGAGGTGGGCGGCTCTGTGCGCCCGGACCTGGCTGGCGGTCGCCCGGCGCGGACGGGCGGTGTGCGCGGTCGGGCTGGGCTGTGCGGCGGTCGTGTTCGGCTCCGTGTTCGCGCTGTGGCTGCTCTTCGACTCCGGCCTGCGCGCCGAGTCCGGCTGGGAGTGGAGTTACGTGCGCGGCTCCTTCCTGGCCACCCTCCTGTCCTGGCCCCTCCCCGTGGCGGTCGGCGTCGCGGTGGTGTTCGTCTTCGCCGGGCTGGCCCGGCGGAGGGACGGAGACGGGCCGGGCGCACAGCCCCTGGTGCCGGTGTTGGCCGGAGCCGCGTTCGCCGCCGGGCAGGCCGGGGCGCTCATGGCGTTGATCGCCAGCGGCTGGGTGGGCGGAGTGGGGGAGATGTTCTCCGTTCTGTTCGCGCTCCTCGGGGTCCTCTGCGTTCTCCTGATGGCGATGCTCGGCACCGTTCTGGGCGGATGGGCCGGTGGGCGGGGCCGGCTCGGCGACGCGCTGTGTACCACCGCCGTGTACGCGTTCACCGTGCTCGCGCTGCTGCCCGCCGTCATCCAGGTGCCCGTCCAAGGCACGGCCTGCCTCGGTGCGGGGGCCACCCCCTCATGCTGGGCCACGGCCGGTGTGGCGGTGGCCGCGGCCTACGGCGACGGGGAGATCGTCCGGGTCGTGCTTCCGGTGTACCTCGGGGCGTGCTGGCTGGGGGCGGTCGTCGGCTCGCTGTCGCGTGCCGCCCTCACCAGGCGGCGGCCGACGGTCCCCGTCGGTCACGGGTTGCCAACGCCTCGGCGGGCGCGGCGCCGGGCCGTCGTCCTGGCAGCGGTCCTCGCCCCGGTGGTCGTCAGCGGACTGTGCGCTGTTGACGCACTCGCCGCCAACTCGGGGCTGCCTGCCGAACGGCGTGCGGAGATCGCGGCGCAGGTGGAGCCCGCATCGGTCGACCGTGCTTCGGCGTGCGAGACCGCCGCGACGAACTGGGTCCCCAGCACCGCCACCTTCCGGGTCGACGCGATCGACCTGGAGGGCGGGGTTGTCGCGCTGGTCGCCAGCCACGAGCCTGTCCTCGCCGCCTTCGGGCGCGCCTACCTCGATGGCGCCGACATCAGCCACCAGGAGCTCTTCTACGCGGCCGACGCCTACTGCCGGTCGACCGGCGGCGGGTAGCCACGGCGGCCCGGTCCGGCGCCGCCGGATCACCCGGTGACGGCGCGCGCCCCTCCCGGGTCGCTGCCGGACCGGTCGTCCACCTCGCTGATCCGTTCGACGGTGCCCATCATGTGGTCCTCGATCAGCCGCAGCAGCAGCCGCTCGTCGCCGTCGGCGATGGCATCCACGAGCTTCTGGTGCTCGTCGACGAGCTCGGCCGGCTCGGGGTAGACGTCCTGCATCACCGTCAGGCACATCCGCGTCTCGACCAGCAGGGTTTCGGCCATCCGCTCCAGCCGGGAGTTGCCGGAGCAGCTGACGAGGGTCTGGTGGAACGCGTGGTCGGCGTTGCTCATCGCCGTGCGGTCCCCGGTCTCGGCGGCGGCGACCAGGGTGGTCAGCGCGGCCGTCAGGCGGGCCAGCGCCTCGCCGCGGTTCCCGCGCATGATCAGCTCGCAGGCGCAGCGCTCGATGGCGAGCCGCGCGGTGTAGACGTCGCGCACGTCCTCCGCCGTGAGGTCGATGACGAACAGCCCGCGGTGGCGCTCGCTGCGGAGCAGTCCCTCCTGGACCAGGCGCTGCATCGCCTCCCGCAGCGGGCCCCGGCTCACGCCGAGACGGCCGGCGAGGTCGGTCTCGCCGAGCTGGTCCCCGGGGGCCAGGGTGCCGTGCATGATGGCCGCACGCAGCTGGTTGGCGATCAGGGCCGCCGTGGACTCCCGGGGAACGGGTTCGAGTTCGCCTGGAGCGCTCATGACGTGGGGTGCGCCTCTCTTGAATTGGTCGAGCGGTGGGGGGTTACGACCCTAACCGCAACGGGCCGGCCGTCGGTCGGCGGCCGGCCCCGCGGGTGGTCGGTCCGGTGTCACGCCGCGACGCGGGAGCTCGTGCGGAAGAGCGTGCCGAGGCCCGAGCGCGCCGACGTCTCGCCGGCGAGCCGCAACCCCTCCCACACGCTCACCTGGTTGGCGGTCAGCACGGGCTTGCCGAGCCGCCGCTCCAGGTCGTCGAGGATTCCGGCGCTGTGCAGCGCGGTGTCGGGCACCAGGACGGCCTCGGCGTCGGGGTGGTCGTTGCGGGCCACGAAGTCGAGCACGTCCGCGGGCGGCAGTGTGCCGACCTCGGCGGCCGTGACGATGCCGCGGCTCGACATGGAGGCGACCTCGATGCCGCCGTCGCGCAGGAACTCCACGAAGCGCTGCGCGACGTCGTCCGGATAGGTCGCGGCGACGGCCACCCGGCCCAGGCCGAGGTGCCGGACCGCGTTGACGAAGGCGAACGACGTGCTGGACGCGGGCACGCCCGCGACCTCGCGCACCCCGGCGACCTGCCGGGCGGCGCCCTCCCAGCCGAACACGAAACTGCCGCTGGTGCACGCCCAGACGATCGCGTCGATGCCCTGCTCCCGCAGGGTGCGCGCCCCCTCGGCCAGCACGTCCGGGCCGCCGACGTCCAGCAGGGCGTCGACCCGGTGCGCGTCCTCGCGCATCAGGGTGTGCACCAGCCGCAGCGTGACGTCGCCGCCGAGCAGCCGCTGGAACGCCGGGTAGTCGTCCTCGGCGCTGTACCCGGGGTACAGGAAACCGGCCGTGGCCCCCATGGGCCCTCCTTCAACTCTCGTGGTGGACGTGATCAGGCCGCCGTGCGGCTGGTCGCGGACACCAGCCACTGGTCGTCGGCGACCGCGCTGCGGCCGATCGCCTGCAGCGCCGCCCACATGGTGACCTGGTTGGCCGCGAGCACCGGCTTGCCGAGCATGCGCTCCAGTGGCGCGATGATGTCGTAGGTGAGGACGTTGGTGCAGCTGATGAACACCGCCTCGGCGTCCGGACGGTCGACGTCGCGGACCGCCTCGACCACCTCCGAGTAGGTGACCTTCCAGATGTGGTTGAGCAGCCCCAGGCCGACGCTGGACACCGTCTCGATCCCGTGCTCGCCGAGGAAGCCGAGCAGCCGGTCGGTCACCGAGTCCACGTAGGGCGTGACGACGGCGATGCGGCGGGCGTCGAGGGCCTCCAGCGCCCGGATCAGCGCACCGGAGGTGGTGACCGCGGCGGGAGCGCCGGCGTCGAGGATGCTGGCGTGCAGCCGCTTCTCCCCGGCCGCGCCGTCCACGAAGCTGCCGGACGCGCAGGCGTACCCCACGACCAGCGGCTCGGGTGCGAGCAGGTCCTGGGTGGCGCGGCGCACCTTGTCGCCGTCGCTGAGCGCGGCGGCCATGTCCACCGTCACCGGGACGGGGACGTAGGGCAGGCGGGTCAGGTACAGCGAGACGTCGTCCGGGGCCCAGCGCCACAGCTCGCGGTCGAGCGCGAAGTCGAAGGGAGCGACCAGGCCGATTCCGGACTGCCCGGGCGGCTGCGCGAACGCCGAGATCTCGATCACGTTGTCCTTGGCGGTCACGCTGACGCGCTCGTCGGCCGCCGGCACCTCCATGGGCACAGCGGATCCGGAGCGCGCGGCGTCCGGCACGGGGACGGGCCCCACGGGGGTCGCCGAGGGCAACGGACCGCCCGGATCGGCCACGAACTCGTCCGCGTGCCACGCGGTGCTGTCGGGTACGAGGGCCGCGGCGCCCACCCGCACGGCGCCCGGAGCCTCGGCGGCGTGCCGGTCGGCGCCCGGGGGCGTGTTCGTGTCCGCGCCGAACCGTATCGACGCCGAGTTCGTGGTCATGACCCGCTCCCCCTGGTCCATGCCGCTCAGTGACGCACTGGCCGGCCGATCGGTCCGCATTGGTCACTCACCTCCTTCTCCGCTGTTCAGTCGACGCCCGCGAGGGGCCTTCTCTCCAGGGCAGCGCCGGACGGCGGCCCTACTCCGCACTCCGCCGGTACACCAGGCGCTCACCGATGCCGCCGGAACGCCACACGTCGTTGCACGCCTCCGCCATGCGGTCCAGGCCGTCGACGATCGTGGCGTAGACATTGCCGGGCACCCAGCCGACGTCGCCGTTGAGCAGCAGGTTGTTGCGCCCGTAGAAGATGGCGAGGTCGATCACGCCGGGCAGCTCGTGGATGCCCTTCTCCTCCTTGAACCGGCGGTCGAGCATGCCGCCGTGGAAGGAGAAGTACACGACGTCGCCGGGGATCGGGGTGACGGTCGGATTCTCCTGGCCCGGCTCCTCCTCGGCGAACCGAGGCACCATCGTGTAGACCTCGTTGCGGGCGTACTTGGCGTGGTAGATGTCGCCGCCCTGCGGCAGCGCGTTCCATACCGCGTCGCAGGTGCGCGGCGCGTCCTTGTCCAGCAGCTCCGCCACGCAGCTCACGCCGCGCTTTTCCAGGCTGATGGTCATGTACCTGGGCATTCTTGAACCGGCCCTTTCGTTCTCGGGCATGCGAAATCGGTGAGACACAGGGCGGCCGCAGAGGCCGTGAAGATCCGGAGCGCGGTTCGACGCACCGGGCCCGCCGGTGTGACCGGCCGGGAACCCGCCCAGACAGGCGGGACCAGGGAGAACACTCTCAACTTTGACCACGCCAGAGGAACCGTGGATTGTTGACAATCATACGATCGCGAATCGGGCTGTCAATGGTCGCGGAATGCATTGCTGTTACATCTTCGTTACATGGGCGGTCCTGTGATGGTAACCCGGCGGCGGGTGCCCAGGTCGGCACGCGGGGGCGGCGGTTTCCGCTCGGGTATGCGACGGGCCGGTGAGCGTGCTGCTCACCGGCCCGTCGCGCGTCTCGGCTAGCCCGCTGACCCGGGCGCGGGTCCGCCCGGAGGCGCCGCCGGGCCGGGCGGCCGGTGCTGCGGGGCGCCGGGCGGCTGCTGCCGTACCCCCGGCGGCTGGTGCGGAGCGGCGGGGGGCCGGGCGCCCGGATAGGCGGCCGGCGGCGTCGGTCCGGCCGCGGGGGTCCGCCGGCTGCCGCGGACGGCCGCCGCCAGGAGCAGGATGCCCGCTCCCACCAGAACCAGGGTGGACACGATGCCCGGGACCGGGCCAAGCGCGGCGAGCAGGTCGAGGGACGGCTCCTGCCAGCTCGGACCGGGGTAGCTCGCCATGGCGCCCAGGACCGCTCGGCCCAGGGTGATGAGGGCGTCCACGAGCAGGAGGGCGCCGGCGAACCGGACGAGCCCGCGGCCCGCCGGGGCACGGCCGGCCCAGAGCAGCGCGAACCCGCCGAGGAAGAAGGAGACCAGAGTGGAGAACAGCCCGCTGATCAGGCCGTTCAGTAGGACGTGGAGGGTGTAGGACATGGGAGTCGGCTCCGTTACCGGGGGTCAGCCGGCGGTCGGCGGCGGGGTGGTCGGGTAGCCGCCGTAGGGCGGCCCGGGCGCCGGGCGCGGCGGGGCCGGCGTATGGCGGCGGGCGGCGGGCTTCCGGCACGCCGCGACGATGAGCAGCGCGAACGCCGCCCCCATCAGCAGGCTGAGCAGTATCCCGACCAGCGTGGACGGCAGGCCCTCCAGCCAGAGGTAGGGGACGAAGAAGAGACCCGTCCGGGCCAGGGCGAACACCAGGAGCAGCGCCATGGCGGTCGCGGTCAGGCCGCGCCGCTCCGGCGCGAGGCGGGGCAGCAGCAGGAAGCCCGCGACGGCGAGCACGATCAGCGGGATGTTGGAGATCAGACCGTAGAGCAACGCGACTCCGGCGGAAGAAGTGGAGAGGACACGGGACGTCCGCCGCTTGGACGCTGGCCGGACCGCTCCGGTTCCCCGAGGTCCCCGCCCGGACGAGGGCTCCTCCCGGTCCCGGACCAGCACCGCCGCGAAGAGCAGGACCACCGCGCCACCGAGGACCGCCACGCTCTCGTAGGCGGGCAGGTAGGCCAGGTCGGCAAGGGGGCGGGGGCGGGTGGCCGTTCCGGCACCCCGGGACGGCGAGGGGCGCGAAGACGGCGGCCAGCAGCAGGCTCAGCGCCATGTCCAGCGGCATGCCGATCACCGGATAGGAGCCAGGGGCTCTGCCGCGAACACGCCGAGCACCAGGCGCAGCCCGGAGTGCGGTGCGAGCAGCCCCATGGCGAGCGCGGTGGGCGCGCACCGCTCGGCGGGGACCACGCGGGTGGGAGTGCCAGGCCGGTGCGGGCGATGGCGACGAAGGGCGCGTTGAGGACGAGGAAACGCCGGGGCTCCGGGGGCATGGACTGTGCTGTGCGGGGGAGGGGAAGGGGGGTGCGGCACGTGCGAGATCTCTGGTGGTTCGACACTGTGTGAGGCGGCGTGCGATGACGAGATCCCGGTTCCCCGGCGCCCTCACGGGCCCTCCGCCCGGTCGCGGTCCGGATTGTTGACAATCCTACGAGCGCTCCCTAGCGTGGCAATCGCTTCGGCCACCGGTGGCCGGGAGACGGCGCGGCAGCGGGAGATCCGGCCTCCCGGCGGGCATGATCACCGGAGCCGGAGGCGGGAGCCCTGGCCTCCGGCCGTACCCGTCGTGATTGGGAGCCGCACCCGTGAGCAACGAACCGCCGGACAGTGTGACGCTGGTCGTCCTGCACGGGGCCGACCTCCCACCCGGTCGGGAGCGCTTCGAGGGCGTCCCGGGTGTCGGCCCGGTCCGCTACGCCACCGCCGACGTGCTGGCGGACGCCCTCCCGGGCGCGCACGCGCTGTTCGTGTGGGACCTGTTCTCGGAGGCCGTCACCGCCGCGTGGTCCAAGGCCGACGCCCTGCGGTGGGTGCACGCGGCCACGGCCGGCGTGGACAACCTGATGTTCCCCGCCCTCGTCGGCAGCGACGTCGTCGTGACGAACTCGCGCGGCGTGTTCGACGAGCCCATCGCCGAATACGTCCTGGGCGCCGTCCTCGCCTTCGCCAAGGACCTGCCCACCACCCTTGACCTCCAGCGCCGGCGGGTCTGGCGGCACCGGGAGACCGAGCGTGTCGGCGGGCGGCACGCGCTCGTCGTCGGCACCGGGCCGATCGGCCGCGCCATCGCGCGCCGGCTGGCGGCGGTCGGGATGAGCGTCGAGGGCGCCGGCCGCACCGCGCGGCGCGCCGACCCCGACTTCGGAACCGTGGTGGCCGCCGAACGCCTGCCCACCGGGCCGGCCACCGCCGAACCCGCCGCCGACTCGTTCGCCGCCGCCCTCGGCCGCGCCGACTACGTCGTCCTCGCCGCGCCGCTCACCGACGACACCCGCGGGCTCGCCGACGCCGCCCTGCTGGCCCGGATGCGTCCGACCGCCCGGCTGGTCAACGTCGGCCGCGGCCAGTTGGTGGTGGAGCGGGACCTGGTGGCGGCCCTGCGCGCCGGCCGCCTCGCGGGAGCCGCACTCGACGTCTTCGAGACCGAGCCGCTCGCGGAGGACTCCCCGCTGTGGGAGCTGCCGGGCGTGCTCGTCTCGCCGCACATGTCCGGTGACGTGGTCGGCTGGCGTGACGAGCTCGTGGAGCTGTTCGCCGACAACCTCCGCCGCTTCGCCGACGGGCGCGAGCTGCGCAACGTGGTCGACAAGCGGCGCGGGTACGTCTCGGGATCCTGACCACCGCGCCGAACGGAAGAGAGGACGCCAGTGAGCAGCAGGACGAAGCCCGGCGAACCGGACCACGGCGCCCACGCGGCCCGCACCGCCGCCCGGGCCGCGGACCCCGCCTCTCCCGCGGACCTGCCGGCGACCGAACTGCTCGCCCGCTACCGCGCCGGCGACCTGTCGCCGGTGGCGGCGACGGAGGCGGTCCTCGACCGCGTCGAGCGGATGAACCCCGTGCTCAACGCCTACTGCCTCGTGCGCCCCGAGGAGGCCCGCGCGGCCGCCCGGGAGTCCGAGCGGCGCTGGCGGCGGGGCGAGCCGCGGGGGCCGCTGGACGGTGTCCCGGCGGCGATCAAGGACATCCATCTCACCCGGGGCTGGCCCACGCTGCGCGGGTCCCGGACCGTCGACCCCCACCAGCCGTGGCCGGAGGACTCGCCGGTGGTCGCCCGGCTGCGCGAGGCCGGAGCGGTGCTCGTGGGCAAGACCACCACCCCGGAGCTGGCCTGGAAGGGCGTCACGGACAGCCCGCTCACCGGGATCACCCGCAATCCCTGGGACCCGGCCCTGACGCCCGGCGGCTCCAGCGGCGGGGCCGCGGCCGCCGTGGCGACCGGCATGGCGCCGCTCGCCACCGGCACCGACGGCGGCGGATCGGTGCGCATCCCGGCCGCCTTCACCGGCACGTTCGCGCTCAAACCCACCTACGGACTGGTGCCGCACTACCCGGCCAGCGCCTTCGGCACGTTGGCGCACACCGGGCCGATGACCCGCACCGTGGCTGACGCCGCCCTGATGATGGACGTCATCACCCGGCCCGACCCGCGGGACTGGTCGGCGCTGGCGCCGCCCACCGCCGGGTTCACCGAGGCGCTGCGCCGGCCGGTGCGCGGTCTGCGCATCGCCTACAGCCCGACCCTCGGCTACGTGGACGTCAACCCGGAGGTGGCCGCCCTCGTCGCCGAGGCGGTGCGGGCGTTCGAGGAGCTGGGTGCGCACGTCGAGCTCGCCGACCCGGGGTTCGCCGACTGCGTCGAGGACTTCCACGTGCTGTGGTTCTCGGGAGCGGCCAAGGCGACCGAGAACGTCCCCGAGGACCGCCGCGCACTGTTCGACCCGGGCCTGCGCGAGGTCATCGACCAGGGGCTGCGCTACTCCGGCCAGGACTACCTCACCGCGATGGCCACCCGCATGGCGATGGGGGAGCGGATGGGCCGCTTCCACCAGCGCCACGACCTGCTGGTCACGCCGACGGTGCCCATCCCGCCCTTCGAGGCCGGGCGCGAGGTGCCCTCCGACTCCCCGCACCGGCGCTGGACCGGCTGGGCCGGGTTCAGCTACCCCTTCAACATGACCCAGCAGCCGGCGGCCAGCGTGCCGTGCGGCCGCACCCGCGCCGGCCTGCCGGTCGGCCTGCAGATCGTCGGACCCCGGCACGCCGACGCGCTCGTGCTCGCGGCCGCGCACGCCTTCGAGCAGGCCCGGCCATGGAGCGGCGAGCGCCCGCCGGCCCCCTGACGGACCGGGCGAGCACGCACGGCGCGGCCCCCTGACGGCGCGGCCCTTGGCGGCGCGGTCGGCCGGTCAGCCGGTCAGCCGCGCCAGCAGTTCAGGGTGGTCCGCCAGGCCCTCCCGCAGCGCCGCCTCCCCGAAGGGCGCGAAGGCGGCGGTGTCCACCTCGCTCCAGTCGATGGGGCCCAGCGGCGGCTCGGGGTCGTACTCGATCACCAGCTGGGACAGGCGGGCCGCCTGCTCCCCGGCGAGCTCCCGCACGAGCTGCAGCGCCATGTCGATGCCGGCGGACACGCCGGCGGCGGTGAGGACGTCGCCGTCCCGGACCCAGCGCTCCGCCACGGCCACCGCGCCGAACTTCGGCAGCAGGTGCCGGAAGCCCCAGTGGGTGGTGGCCCGGCGGCCCTCCAGCAGCCCGGCGGCGCCCAGCACCAGGGAACCGGTGCAGACGGAGGCGGTCACCTCGGCCGCGGCGGAGGCGGTGCGCAGCCACCGCAGCAGCTCCTCGTCGGCGCAGGCGGCGAAGGTTCCGGCCGTGCCCCCGGGGACGACGACCACATGAGGAGCGGTGACCTGGTCGAAGGTGGCGGTCGCGCCGAGGCGGACGGCGGCGTCGGTGTCCAGCGCCGCCAGGTCGCGGGCGACGACCACGGACTCGTATTCGCCGTCCAGGGCGGCCGTCACGGTGAGCGGGCCGATCAGGTCGAGGGCGGTGAGGCCGGGATAGAGCACGTAGGCGATGGTCTTCGTCATGCGTCCACCCTCGGGGGCGGGGCCGCCGCCGGAGAAGCCCGCCCGGCAGGGTGGTCCGGATTCCTGGGAAGCACGTCCGCCGGACATAGACTCACGGTCATGGCCGGACGTCGCGTGGTGGTCGTCGGATACGACGGGGCGGAGCTGCTGGAGATCGCGTCCATCACCACGGCCCTCGACGGCGCCAACCGCCTGGGGGTCGCGGTCCCCTACGACGTGGTGGTCGCCACTCCGGGCGGCCGCGCGATCACCTGCGTCTCGGGCCTGACCCTGCCCGGCCACCAGGCTTTGGAGCGGACCATCGGACCGCTCGACACGGTGATCGTCTCCGGCGGGTTCGGCTCCGACGACGCGGCGGCCGACCCGTCGATCACCGGGCACGTCCGCCGGCTGGCGCGGGAGAGCCGGCGGGTCGCCTCGGTGTGCACCGGAGCGAGCGTCCTGGCCGCCGCGGGTCTGCTCGACGGCCGGCGCGCCACCACCCACTGGATGTGGGCGGCCGAACTGGCGGCCCGCCATCCGCGGGTCGTCGTCGACCCGGCACCGATCTACATCCTGGACGGGAAGGTGGCCACCTCGGCCGGGGTCACCAGCGCCCTGGACCTCACGCTCGCCTTCATCGGTGACGATCACGGGGCCCGGACCGCCCGCGACGTGGCGCGCGCCCTGGTGACCTACCTGCAGCGTCCCGGCAACCAGACGCAGATGAGCATGTTCGTCGAGAGCCCGCCGCCGGGGGACCGGACGGTCCGGCGCGTCGTCGACCACGTCACCGCGAACCTCGACGGCGACCTCGGCGCGGCCGCTCTGGCCGCGCACGCCGGGGTGAGCGAACGGCACCTCACGCGGCTGTTCCTGCGCCACCTCGGCGAGCCGCCCGGCCGGTTCGTGCGCCGGGCCCGGACCGAGGCGGCCGCGCACCTGCTCGTCTCGACGCGGCTGCCCCTGGCGCGCGTGGCCGTCCGCTGCGGGTTCGGCTCGGCGGAGACCCTGCGCCAGGCGTTCGTGAGCCGCTACGGGGTCGCTCCGTCGCGCTACCGCGCGGCGCAGGAGGCGTGGGAGCGCGACGGCCCGGGGGCCGCTGTCACCGGCCGCGGCTAGCGTCGCCGGGTGACCTCCTTCTACCGCCGCTATGTCAGCGGGCACCGAGAAGCCGTGTGGGCGGAACTGCGGGCGCACGGGCCACTGGGCCCCATGCACCCCGCCGACGCCGAGGACGTGGCCGCGGTCGCGCGCGAGACCATGCGGCGGGCCGCACGGCACGTGGACCGGATCGCCGAGGCGCTGCCGTCGCTGGGGATCTCCGGACGGCCCGGCCTGCCGCCGCGGCGGCGGCCGGACGCGGTGGAGCGCGCCGAGGTGGACGCCCTGGCGGCCGAGATCGGCGGGCTTCCGGCGGCACTGGAGGCGTGTCTGCGCGAGATCGGGCACACGTGGTTCGCCGGCGACTACTCGGCGCTGCGGATCGGCTGCCCGCACGGTGCCCCCGTCCAGGGCGGGCCGCCGGGACCGGCCTACCCCGACCCGCTGTGCCTGCCGGACGCCGCCCGTCTGCGCTGGGAGTGGGACCTGCGCACGGCGGACCCGGAGCGCCGCGCGGAGGAACAGGGGTTCGTGTTCGACTTCGCGCCGGACGAGTACCACAAGGCCGGGGTCAGCGGGGCCGCCCACACCATCGTGCTGCCGGACCGGCGGGCCGATCCGGTGCTGCGCGGCGTGGCGGGCCGCCCGGGTGTCACCCTGGTGGAGTACCTGCGTGCGTCCGTGGCCTGGGGAGGCTTCCCCGGCTGGGAGTTCGGCGCGGAGCCGGTACCGGACGCCCTGCGGGCGCTCCGGGCGGTCCCGGACTTCTGAGCCCGGCACGGCCTCGGGAGGCCGGGAGACCGCCTCTCGGCCGGGCGCCGGCCCGCGTTGTACGCGCACCCGACGCGGTCGGGTGAAATGTGACACGATGTCACTGCACGTCACGGCGGATGTCCGGATCGGGACCTTCGTCGCTACGCAAGGAGTCGTTCGGCGTCACGGTCGCCGGGCGCGCGCGTTAACGTCGTTTCGAGGCGGACGACGCGACGTGGAGGCGACACATGGCGACGGCGGTCACGCCGGATCCGATCACGGTCTTTCTGGTGGACGACCACGAGGTGGTGCGGCGCGGAGTCGCCGCACTCCTGGAAGGCGAAGGGGACATGCGGGTCGTCGGCGAGGCGGGTACCGCCGAGCAGGCCACCAGCCGCATCCCCGCGGTTCGGCCGCGGGTGGCGATCCTGGACGTCCGGCTGCCGGACGGGTCCGGGGTCAGCGTCTGCCGTGAGATCCGGTCCGCGCGGCCCGAGATCGCCTGCCTGATGCTGACCTCGTTCGCTGACGACGAGGCGCTCTTCGACGCGGTCATGGCCGGCGCCGCCGGCTACGTCCTCAAGCAGATCCACGGCGCCGACCTGGTCGGCGCGGTCCGCGCGGTGGCGGCGGGCGGCTCCCTGCTGGACCCGCGCAGCACCGGCCGGATGCTCGAACGGCTGCGCGGCGACTCCGCCCAGCCCGATCCGCTCGCCGCCCTCACCACGCAGGAGCGGCAGATCCTCGACCTGATCGGGGAGGGCCTGACCAACCGGCAGATCGGCGAGCGGCTGTACCTGGCCGAGAAGACGGTCAAGAACTACGTGTCGAGCCTGCTCGCCAAGCTCGACCTGAAGCGCCGGACGCAGGCGGCGGTGCTGCTCGCCCGCCTCCGGCACAGGGGGAACTGAACCGACCCGGCGGCCGGCCAGCCCGCAGCGGCTGACCGGGGCGGGGGGAGCGCGGGAAGATGAGGGGCCAGATGACCATCGACACAGCCGGACTGGAGGTACTCGGCCGCCCGGAATGCCTGCGGCTGCTGGCCGCGGCGCCGATCGGGCGCATCGTGTTCAGCGACAGGGCGCTGCCGGCCGTGCAACCGGTGAACTTCGCGCTCTACGGCACGGACATCGTGGTGCGCACCGCACCGGAGTCGCGCCTGGCCAGGGCGACCCGGGACGCGGTGGTGGCGTTCGAGGTGGACGATTTCGACGTGGCCGCGCGCACCGGCTGGTCGGTGATGGTCGTCGGCATCGCGCGCGCGGTCACCGATCCCGACGAGATCGCCGAGTTGGCGGTGCTGCCGCTCGACCCGTGGGCGCCCGGCCCCAAGCCGCATCTCATCCGGATCGAGACCGACATCGTGACCGGGCGGCGGATCCCCGCCTAGCGGAGTGCGCGGGTCTGAGGGACGCGTGTTCGTGGTGTGCGGCGCAGCCGCGCGACAGATGAGGACCCCGAACCGGCCCCGGACCAGCGGTTCGGCTGTCCACGCGCCGCCGGCCTGCCGGAGCGCTCTGAATGGAGCGCTCCCAACGAACGGCGAGGGAGCTCGCCCGGCGGTCAGGGCAACGGCACCCGCCAAACCAGTACGGTGCCGCCGCCCTGCCGCTCCCGCGCCTCGAACTCGCCGCCCAGCGCGGTGGCGCGCTCGGCCATGTTGCGCAGCCCGCTGCGGCGCCCGCCCTCGGGGATGCCCACGCCGTTGTCCGCGACCTCCAGGGTGACGTGGGTGTCCACCGTCACCCGTAAGCGGACCTCGTCGGCGTGCGCGTGCCGCGCGACGTTGGACAGCGCCTCCCGGAGCACCGCCAGCATCTGCTCGCCGATGTCGTCCGGTACGGCGGCGTCCACCGGGCCGTCGAAGGCGAGCGTCGGCCGGCAGCCCAGCGCGTGGGTCGCGGTCTCGATGGCCGCCAGGAACCTGCCGCGCAGGGAGATGTCCTGCGGTGCGGGCGGATTCTGCAGGGCGAACACCGTCGAGCGGATCTCGCGGATCGTCTCGTCGAGGTCGTCGATGGTGCGCTGCACGCGGTCGCCCGCCTCGGCGTCGGGAATCAGCCGTATCGTGCTCATGAGCGTCATGGCCGAGGCGAACAGCCGCTGGATGACGGTGTCGTGCAGGTCCTTGGCGATGCGGTCGCGGTCCTCCAGGACCACCAGCCGCTCGGCGTCGCGGCGCGCGTCCGCGAGCTCCAGCGCCACGGCAGCCTGCCCGGCGAAGGCGTTGAGCATGCGCCGGGTGGTCGGATCGAACGGCGCGCACACGCCGTGCTTGCCGAGCAGCAGCACGCCGCGGGTCCGCTCCGGCGTGCCGAGCGGGATCAGCAGCCCGGGCCGGAAACCGCGGTGGCTGAGCATGGGGCAGTTGGCGTAGCGCAGGTCGGCGATGCTGGCGGCCTCGCCGCTGCGGTAGACGTCGCCGCACTGCGTCTCGCCGATCAGGACCGGTGTGCCGCGGATCTCCGCGGCCATGGAACCGTCGACCAGCTCGGCGATCAGGTGCTTGTCCTCGTCGTCGGGCAGCAGCACCACGGCGACGTCGGCGCCCGACATCTCCCGCGCCTGCTGGGCCAGGTAGCCGAGCACGTCCGAGGTGGCGACCCCGGACAGCAGGCGGGTGGTGATCTCGGTGGAGGCCGCGAGCCAGCGCTCCCGCAGCCGGGTCTCCTCGTACAGGCGGGCGTTCTTGATCGCGACGCCGGCGGCCGTGGCCAGCGCGGTCACGATGGCCTCGTCCTCCTGGTCGAACTCGCCGCCGTCGGCCTTGTCGCTCAGGTACAGGTTGCCGAAGACCTCGTCGCGCACTTGGACGGGCACGCCGAGGAACGAGTTCATGGTGGGATGGCCCGACGGGAAGCCCTCGAAGTCGGGGTGGTCGTGCAGTTCGCTCAGCCGCAGCGCGCGGCGTTCCCGCGACGGCACCGCGAGAATGCCCTTGCCGTGCGGGAAGCGCGCCACCTGCTGGGCTTGCTGCTCCGGGACGCCCACCGGGATGAATTCGGTGAACCGGCCGTCCTCGTCGACGACCCCGAGTCCCGCGTAGCGGGCGTTGACCAGGTGTGCGGCGGCCTCGGTGAGCCGGCGCAGCACGGTGGCGATGTCAAGGTCGCCGCCGATCGAGACGACGGCCTCCAGCAGGGAGTGCACGCGGTCGCGGGTCGTGAGCGCGGTCTCCAGGCGGGCGTGCAGTTCGGCGAGGAGCTCGTCGAGGCGCATGTGGGGGATCAGCGGGCGGTCAGGGGGCTCGGGCATGTGTCCATACCTCCGGGAACACGCTATCCCGTTACTCCCAGTATTGAGGAGCGAACCGCGCATCGGGCAGCCATCAGTGACAAATCTCTGCCCGGAACCGCTACACAGACGGGGAATCGGCGGACGAGACGGTGGAGTCCGATCACAATCCGCGCGCCTGACCGGACTCCACCGATCTCCGAGGAAACGCGGGGCGGGATCGCCGCACACGATGGCCGGGCCAAGCCCGGCCACACCCGTTACCCCGCGAGTCCTCTGCGCCGTGCCCGGGAGGTCCCATCTCCTGGAGCGCGCTCCCAGTGCATCGCACTCCGGCCGGCCGCGGCAGCGTCCGAACGGCACCACATGGCAAGGGCTTTGGTCCCGAACCCGGGAAGAGCGGGTGAGTTGGGCGGCGGCCGTCACCGCGCCGCCGTTCACCGTGCGTAGTACCGGAACCCGGGCTCGGCACCGATCTCCGCGGACCGCGCCGGATGGGTGCGCTCGAATTGCTGATGTGTCGACATAAAACGGGCCAACCAGGTCGGGAGCTCGGAGAAACGGCCGCGGGACTGCCGAATCTCGCGGGACCGGGTTGCTTTCACGAGCGACCGTGCTACGGTCACGGTGAGTCGAAGCGGCGGAGCGCTCTGTGTCCGCGTCCGCCCGAATCCCGTACGCCGAGGGGTACTGCCGTGCCGCGAGTCCGTCGAGAAGAGCGCGCCCGACGCGCTGCCTCGGCCGGACGTGTGGGCGGAACCGTGCTGCGCAGGGCGCTCGTGCTCGGCGGGTTCGCCGTCGCGGCGTGGCTGGTCGGCTCGGCGCCCGCGAACGCGGAGGCGCTCGGCGAGCAGGTCGGCCAGGTGGCCGGCACGGTGTCCGAAGCCGGCGCCGTCGCCGCCGATGCGGGCGGCGTCGGCACGGAAGCGGCCCAGGCGGCCGAGGCCGTCACGACGACGGTCCGCGATGCCGGGAGCGGGGCGGAGCCGACGGTTCCGGCGCCGCCCGGCAACTCACCGGACCCGTCCGATATCTCCGGTGTGGTCGAGCAGGCCCGTCAGCAGACCGAGAACGCCGTCGCCGCGGTGACCGGAACCGGCCACCTCGATTTCCCCGGCCCCGAGGCGGCGGCGTCCGGCGCCCCCGCCCCCGAGGAGCCGGAGACCCCGGCCCAGGAGGCGGCCGAGTCCGCCGATCGCGATCCCGCCGCCGACCGGGAGCCGATCCGGCGCGCGCCCGCCGCGTCGCCGGCCGCCGGCGCTCCGCGCGAGTTCCACGCGCCGCAGCGCGCGGCGGCTCCCGAGCGGCTCGGTGAGTTCGCGGACGCGACCGCGGTCGACTCCGACGCCCGCGGCACGATGGCCGTCGGCTCCGCCCAGCCGCAGTTCGGCGGTTCGGTCGCCATGTTCGCCGGCTATCTCGCCCGGCTCCCCGAGACGGCCCGGCCGCTCGCGTCATCGCCGGCCGGCCGGCACGCGCTCGCCATGGTTCCGCAGAACCCCGTGGACGAGCCCTCCTTCTCACCCGACTAGCCCGGCTCCGGGACCGTCCGCGCCGGGTGCGCGACGGCACCGGCGACCGCGATGTCGCCCTGCCGCACCCCCTGCGGAGACACCGAGGCCCGTTCCGCGGCCGGTGGCCGGTCCCTCCTCGACGGCGACGCTCCCCCTACCCAGTTCCCCTACTGGGGGTTGACGCGAGCTTCGTGCCCCGACCCCGCTCGGTTCCACGAGGTTCACGTCAGCCGGAGGTCCGCCAGACCCCTCGGTTGACCCCGGTGCACGCCGGCGCGCTCCCCAGGCGCGCGGGTGGCGGCGCCGGAGCCCGCTCTCCGGAGCACGACGGCATCGGTGCGGCGCGGCACTCAGGCCAGAGCGCCGCCGCACGGCCCGCCTTCCGGCGGGCCGCCCCGAGACCGTCTCATCTCAGCGAAACCGCACGACCGTGAAACCGCGAACACAGCAAAGGAATCCCATGTTCTCCTCCGCCCGCTCGTCCGCCAAGGCCGTCCTGCTCGCCGTCGGTGCCGCCGGCTTCGTCGCCCTCGGTTCCGGTGTCGCCTCCGCCGACGTGCTCGGCGACACGACCCGAGTGCTGAACGGCACCGTCCCGGCCACCGGCGCGCTCGGTCAGATCACCGACCAGCTGCAGACCGCCCTGAGCGGCGACACCCCGGAGCTGGCCACCACGCTGCCGGCGCCCGCCGTCAGCAACCTCAACACGCCGCTCGGCGACGCCACCGGCCCGGTGACCGACGCCGGAACCCGGGTGACCGAGGTCCAGCAGCAGGTTGACGAGACCGTCCGCCGGCTCAAGGGCGGGCTCCCCGGCGGCACCTCGGTGCCGGAGGCCGGCGGCGCCACCACGCTGCCCGCGACCGTGGAGGTGCCCAGCACCGAGTCGCTGCCCGACGCCCGTGACGTCCAGGTCGGCATCGAGGACGTCCGGTCCCAGGTCGAGGGCCGGCTGCCCGAGACCTCGGCGAGCATCGGCGCCGTCGAGCTGCCGGCCGACCAGGTCACCTCGCTGGTCGAGGGCACGCTGCCCGCCGCCGGCGACGTCGCCGACCCCGCGGCGATCGTCGGCCAGACCGGTGCGGTCGAGACCGTCGAGTCCGTCGACCTCGGCCTCTCCGAGCTGCCGGTGCGGGACCTGACCGCGCGGTAACCCACCGGGCCCGCTTCCGGTCCGACCCCGCTGATGCCCGGTCCGGTGGCCCCGGCCGCCGGACCGGGTGCGCGGGACCCGGCCTCCCCCGCGGCCCCCGACGTTGCGCAACCGCCCCCGGCCTGCCCGAGGTCACGGCTCGCGGATCTCGGAGCCCGCCTCCCTCGACGCGCCGGTCCGCCGCAGCAGCGCGGCGACGTCCACCAGGGCACGGCAGCGGGCGAACTCCACCGGACCGAACGGCACGCCCGCCCGGCGAAGGACCAGGACCCCGCCGCCGGGGGCGGCCAGGCACATGACCGGCCCGGAGACCTCGTCGGCGGCCAGCCCCTCGGGCGGGCGGCTCAGCCGGGCGACGGTGTCGGCCCCGGTGAGGCTGAGCAGAGCGGCGGAGAGCGTGCCCGGCTCGGTCACCAGTTCGGCGACCAGCGCCAGCGTCCGGCTGGTGGTGTCGATCAACTCGTGCGCGTCGGCCGGCTCGATGACCGGGTCCCGGCCCCCGGCCCGCACCACCGCATCGGCCAGCCGCTCTCGGGCCACGTGGCGCGGGACGCTCGCCAGGAACTCGTCGACGGCGTCCACGTACCCCGGCAGCACCTGCATCAGCCGGATGTTCACGCCGAGCCGCGCCAGCTGGGTCGTGAGGGTGGCCAGCCCGCCGGGCACGTCGGCGACGCCGACCCGGATCCGCCACAGCGTCTCCGCGCCCTCTTCGGCCATGGGGTCGCGCGGCCACGGCAGCGGTGCGGGCGCGGCCGGGCGGGGGGTGAGAGCACGCCGGTGCGTCCGCCAGCGGTGCAGGAATCCCACCAGGATGAAGCCGGCCCCCGCCGTGACGAGCAGCGGCGGGCCGTGGCCGTGGTGGCCGAGTGTGAGTACCAGCAGGTGCGCCGCACCCGCGGTGAGCAGCAGCGCCCCGATCTCCAGGAGCTCCCGGCCGACGAAGTCCCGGCGCGGGGCGTGCTCCCCGCCCTGGCCGGTGCCCGGCCGGTCGCGTGTGCGGTCGTTGCGGTCGCGTCCGCGTTGGTCCATGGCGGCTACGATGCCGTGGCCACGTTGCGTCAGCTTGACGCAGCGTGACGGGATCGTAACTTCTCAGGGTGACTCGGGTCACTCCGCAGGTGGGGACGGCGGCGACCAGTCCTCCAGCGTCCACGCCATCTGCCAGAAGCGCACCTCGTGGTGGCAGCTGTCCCGGAAGGCCCGGTGCATCCGCTCCCGCTCGGCGCCGCCGGCGTCGGCGGCGAGGCCGTCGAGGAGCCCGCGCAGCCGGGTCGTGACCGCGACGCATTCCGGGTCGGCGTAGAAACGCCACCAGCCGGCGAAGGGGTGCCGCGGCCCCGGCGCCTCCTCCTCGACGAACCGCCGGGCCGCCCAGGTGTAGGTCCACGGGCACGGCAGCAGCGCGGCCAGCAGCACACCGAGGGTGTCCCGGCCCGCGGCCATCATGTGGTCGACGTAGCCCTGCGCACTCGGGGCGAGCCGGTCGACCTGGGCCTCGGCATAGCCGGTGCCGGTGTAGTCGCACAGCACGTGGTGCGGGTGCGCCTCCTCGTCCAGGACGAACGCCACGCTGTCGTGGAAGTACCGCATCCAGGCACGGTCCGGTGAGAGGGCCAGCCCCAGGCCGTAGCAGCGGACGTAGGCGCTGAGGTACTGGTGGTCCTGGCCGACGTAGTGCAGGACGCGCTCCCGGGCCAGCGTGCCGTCCCGCAGGCCGGCGACGAAGGGATGGCGGTAGAAGGTCTCGAAGAGGTCCGCGTTCCGCCGTCCGAGATCGGCCGTGAATCCGGACTCGCGGTTGTCGACGACGGGGTGTTCCACGGTTCCTCCGCTCGGTTCTGACCGATCGTGCGGCAACCACGGCCGGTGTGGAGACCTGCTGCCGCCACGTTAACCGGTGCCCGCAGGCGCCCGTCGTCCGCGTCCGGAGCCGGTCGGCCACCCGGGAAACGACCGGGAAGCCGGGCGCACGGGGCGCGACCGCAGCGCCCATCTGGACCGCCGCCGCGGTAGCGGGCGCCGGGGACGCGGACGGCCCCGCGCCCGGTGACCGGGTGCGGGGCCGTCGCCGGGTGCGCGGCGCGCGGGCTCACTCCTCCTCGGTGCCCTCACCGAGGCCGTTCACGCACGGGTTGGAGGTGGCGTCGCGCCCCTCGATGGCCTCGGCCTGGTCCGCCGCGGCGTCCACCGGCTCGGTGGACGGCTCGGCCGGGTAGGACGGCGACGGCTGCGCCGACGGCGACGGGCTCGCCCCGGGGGCGCTGGGAGCGCCCGTCTCCAGGGCGGCGTCGTCCAGGCGCCGGTCGTTGTTGATCGCCTGGAACAGCTCGGCGGCGCGCTCCTCGTCCCACACCACCCGGTTCGGGTCGAGCGGCGCCGGCCACCAGGGCACGGTGTAGAAGGTGATGTCGTGCAGGTCGACGTCGGCCAGGGTGGAGCCGATGGAGATCATCTGGTCCAGTGAGAGGTCCTGGTCGGTCGCGGTGTGCTCGGAGACCGCCTGCAGCAGCGACGTCGTCCGGCTCGGGCTGGTGAGGACGTCGCTGCTGGTCACCTGCTCGGCGAGCGCGCCGAGGAACATCTGCTGGCGGTCGATGCGGCCGATGTCGCCCCCGTCGCCGATCTCGTAGCGGGCGCGAACGAAGGCCAGCGCCTGCTCACCGTCCAGCACCTGCTGGCCGGCCTCCAGGTCGAGCTTGGAGCGCTCGTCCCGCATCGGTTCCGGGATGCACATCTCCACGCCCCCGATGGCGTCGACCATGTCGCGGAACCCGACGAAGCTCAGGTGGACGAAGTGGTCGATGCGGATGTCGGTCAGGGTCTCGATGGTCTTGACCGCGCACGGCGGGCCGCCGTGGTACAGCGCGGCGTTGATCATGCCGTAGTAGCCGTAGGTGCCCTCCGTCCCCTCGTAGGGCTGGCACTCCGGCAGCTGGACGAGGGAGTCGCGGGGGAAGTTCACCATCGTCACGCCGTTGTCCGGCGAGATGTGCGCCAGCATCAGCGAGTCGGAGCGCTCGCCGACGAAGTCGCGGCCTCCGTAGGCGGAGTTGCCGCCCTCACGCCCGTCGGACCCGATGAAGAGGATGTTGATGTCCTCGCCGATCTTCGGCGGGCGCTCCTCCTCGTCCAGGGCCGAGGACAGGTCGTGCTGCACCATGTTGCCGCGCAGCACGCGGTAGTAGGCGTAGGCCGTCCCGACCCCGGCGACCAGCACCACCGCCAGCGCCGCGGAGGTCCACACGAACAGGCGTTTCCACCGGCGGCGGGGGGCGGCGTCGGAGGGAGCTGCGGGGGCGTCATCGGACATGAGGCGGCGCGCCTTCTATCGGCTGGAGGGAGGAGAGCAGGGCGAGAGGGCTTCCCGACCAGGGGTCCGAACGAGGGGCAGAGCGCCGCGGGGGATGAGGACCCGGCTGGTGTGAAGCCGATCTTAGGGGAGAACGCGGGGGAGTGCGCGGGTGTAATGTCCCGCATTCGCCTGTCATGTCGGGAAAACATGGGGTAATACGTGGCGAGATCGGGGGTTCGGCGCGAATCGCGGCCGTGCCGGGGACACGCCCGCCGCCGGCGGTCGCGGGGCGGGTGGGCCGGACCCGGGGTGGCGGACGCCGGGGGCGCGCATGCGGCGCGGGCCGTACTCGTCGAGGGGCATGTGCTGCTTTCCGGGAGTCGGCGACCGCCATGGAGGGTCCGGTGGTCGCGGTGGGTGACCGGAATCGGGAGTATCGGCACGGAGCGTGGCGGGGTCGCTACGAATGTCCGGGACCTCCCACTAGGGGACGCGTGAGCGCGTGTAAGGTTTACCCATGATCGCGAGGAATCGTGTGGTTTATCCCCGTCCTCGTGTTCCCCCCCCGTCGCCCGGAAGCGACGTCCCCTGACTGGCCCCATGTGAAGCGGAGCCTTGATGTCGATCCCGCCGCCCCCGGCCGACAGCCCGCAGCCGGTCCGGCTGTCCTACGTCCGCCTGGGTGAGACGCAACCGGAACTCGTCGACCGCCTCGCCGGGGAGCTCCGCGCCCACGGGCGGGTGATCATCGGCGCGCTCACCGACCGTGACCGGCAGCGCATCACGTCCGGCGCCCGGGTCGCCGGGAAGCGGCTGAAGCGCACGGTCCGGGTCACCGACACCCCCAACGGCATGGTGATCGAGTTCTACGACCTCTCCGCCCCCTCCGGGGACGACGGCGCCCAGGCGCCGCGTCCGCCGGGTGCGCACCGCGCCCCAGCGCCGGACGCGCCGGCGGGCGGCATCGCGGGCGAGTCGTTCCACCGGGCGCCCGACCCGGGTGCGCCCCCGCCGCGGCACGCCACCGGAGGCGACTCCTGAGCGGAGCTCCCCGAGGGCCACGTGACGCAGCTCATGGTCAAGAGGGCGCAAGGCGGGTGTGATCGACCGCCGCGCGTTGTTGTGCCAGGTGGGACCGCATGGCGGGTGAATGGTCGGCCGCGACGCCGTTCGGTCCGCGCACCAGGTCGCACGGCACGGAGGGAACGACCATCGTGGGCAACACCGCGCTCGCCCGGGGCATCGCCGAACGAGTACTCCGCTGCCCCGAGGTCCTCGGACTGTCGCCGCTGCCCGGCCGCGGCGACGACCCCCCGACGGGGGTGGTGGTGACCCGTGACTCGGTGGAGATCCGCGTCCGGGCCCGCCGCGACCGCCCCCTGCCCCTGGTCGCCGCCCAGATCCAGGCCGCCATCGGCCAGCTCGTCTCCGGCCACTCCGTGCGGCTCTACATCGACGGCGCTGACACCACCCGCGACGTGCCGTTCTGAGCGTCCGCCCAGCTCACGCCGGGCCCCGGGCCCGGGAGCCGGCGAGGAGGTAGACCGCCAGGATCGCCAGCAGCGCCTGGACGACCAGCGTCAGGAACGTCCCCACCTCCAGCGCCGCCCCGATCGCCGTCCCGGCCAGCGCGGCGGCGATCCCGATGCCGACGGTCACCCAGAGCGGCATCCGCCTCTGGCGCGGCAGCAGCGGGCGCGCGAGCGCCCCGATCACGAGTCCGACGACGAACGCGCTGATGATCCCGGTGCCGGCCACGGCTGTCCCTCCCCGCCGGTCGCGTTGCAGGTCCTCCTTCCCAGCTGCCCGGAAACCGCAGGGGGAACCGCCGCGGACCACGGCGGCGGGCTCGCAGCGCTGTGGTCCCGGACCGCCGGCCGTCTGGGCGTATCGGGACCTTGGTCCCTTGGAAGGTGCGCGGGGAGGGACTAGATTGCGACTCGCTACCAACGGTGATCAGGTGGACGCGCTGCGTTGGAGGCATCGCGGTGTATCCACGACTCGCCGACCATCCCCCTGTCGCGAGTGACGGTTCGTTCGAAGGACGCGGCGCGACGTCCTTCCCTCGCGACGTCGCGAGAAGAGGACAACGATGAACGGACGCGGATCGCGTCGAACGTCCGGTAGGTTCCGCCCCTTCCCCCTCGTCGCCGCCGCCACGGCGGTGCTGCTCGCCGCCGGCCTGCTCGGGACGGGGTCAGCCGAGATCGAGGCCGCCTCCGCGGAGACGGTGGCCGCCGAGGCGCCGGCCGCACCGCAGGCGGCGCAGCTCGTGTGGTCCGACGAGTTCAACGGAGCGGCCGGCACCCGGCCCGACCCCAACAAGTGGACCCACGAGACCGGTGCCCACGGGTGGGGCAACAACGAGCTGCAGAACTACACGACCAGCACCGCCAACTCCGCGCACGACGGGCAGGGCAACCTGGTGATCACCGCCCGGCGGGAGGCCGACGGGGGCTACACCTCCGCCCGGCTGATCACCAAGAACACGTTCACCCGGCAGTACGGGCGGTTCGAGGCGCGGATCAGGGTGCCGCGCGGCCAGGGCATCTGGCCGGCCTTCTGGATGCTCGGCTCCGACTTCGACCAGGTCGGCTGGCCGAACTCCGGTGAGATCGACATCATGGAGAACATCGGCCGCGAGCCGAGCACCGTGCACGGCAGCCTGCACGGTCCGGGCTACTCCGGCGGCAACCCGCTGACCGGCAGCTACACGCTGCCCGGCGGACGCGCGCTGGCCGACGACTTCCACACCTTCGCGGTCGAGTGGCGGCCCGACTCCATCTCCTGGTTCATCGACGACGTGCGCTACCAGACCCGGACCCCCGCGGACGCGGGCGGCAACCGCTGGGTCTTCGACCACCCGTTCTTCATGCTGCTCAACGTGGCCGTGGGCGGGAACTGGCCCGGCTACCCCGACGGCACCACCACCTTCCCGCAGACGATGACGGTCGACTACGTGCGGGTCTACGCGCTCGACGGCGGCGGGAGCACCGGCCCGACGGGCGCGATCACCGGTATCGGCGGGATGTGCGTGGACGTGGCCGGCGCGAACACCGCCAATGGCACCGGCATCCAGCTGCACCCCTGCACCGGCCACGCCGCGCAGACCTGGACCATGGCGGCCGACGGCACGGTCCGGGCCTTCGGCAAGTGCCTCGACGTGGCGTCCGGTGGCACCGCGGACGGCACGCGCGTGCAGTTGTGGGACTGCAACGGCACCCCCGCGCAGCAGTGGGTGTACTCATCCGGGCGCGACCTCGTGAACCCGCAGGCGAACAAGTGCCTGGACGCCACCGGCAACAGTTCCGCCGACGGCACCCCGCTGCAGATCTGGACCTGCGCGGGCACCCCCAACCAGAAGTGGAACGTGCCGGCGTAGACCGCACGACCTCCGGCACCGGCGCCGGGCGGGCCCCAGCCCGCCCGGCGCCGCCGTGTGCGGGGCCCGCCCCCACTCGCGTCGCACGGCGCAGGGCAATCGGGTCCCCGCCGGGGACCGCGGGCGAGGCTCCGGGGGGCCGCCCCTGGCGGCGTCGGCCCCCGGTCGGGGGCTCTGGGCCGACGGCCGTGCTGACCCGCGTTTCCGCAGGTTGACCACTGTGTGACCTGGATCATGCTCATATGAGCAAAAACCAACTCAGATGTTGCCTCCGTGTGAACTGCGGATCTATGGTCCGTTACCAGGATCACACCTGGAGGCCCATATGCGTGGAATGCGGGTTTTTGTCGTGCCAGCCGTGCTGGGACTGGCCGTAGCCGCGTCGGCGTGCTCGGTGTCCACCACGCCCGGCGGCGAGAGCGGCGGGAACGGCGGGAACGGCGACGGCACGGTCACCATCGGTTTCAGCCAGGCGACCCAGCAGTCGCCGTTCTACGTGCAGCTGCGCGAGGGCGCCGAGCAGGCCGCCCAGGACGCCGGCGCCGAGCTGTACTTCGCCGACGCCGGGGGCGACGTCACCAAGCAGAACGACGACATCCAGGACCTGCTCACCCGGCAGGTCGATGTCCTCCTGATCAACCCGGTCGACCCCGAGGGCGTCCGCGCCGGGCTCGCCGCCGCCGAGGCCGCCGGGGTGCCCGTCGTCACCGTCGACCGCCCGGTGCCCGAGGGGGCCGTCTCCCATGTCGGCCGGGACAACGAGGAGATGGGCCGGCTCGTCGGCGAGCAGCTCGCCGAGCGGCTCGGCGACGAGGGCGGCGTCGTCATCGAGATCCAGGGCGACGCCGGCGGTGCCGTCGCGCGCGACCGCAGCGCCGGGTTCCACGCCGCGGTGGAGGGCGACTCCCGGATCGAGATCGTCGAGGGCCCCTACTGCGACTACATCCGGTCCAAGGCGGTGACCGCCATGCAGGACCTCATCCAGACCAACCCCGACGTCCGCGCCGTCTACGCGCACAACGACGACATGGCCCTCGGCGCGCTCCAGGTCCTCCAAGAGAACGGCCGCGACGACGTGCTCGTCGCCGGTGTCGACGGACTGATGGAGGCGGTCGACGCCATCGCCGCCGACGGCCCCTACACCGCCACCGCGCTCAACGACCCCATCTCGCTCGGCACCACCGCGGTCGAGACCGCTCTGGGCGCGGCCGGTGGCGAGGACGTCGCCGAGCAGGTCGACGCCGGCACCGCGCTGATCGACACCTCCAACGCCGCGGACTACACCGGCGACACCGTGTTCGCCGGCGCCCGGGAGTAGCACCCGGCCGGTACCCGCCACCGCCACCCGAGTGAAGGAAAGAGACCGAGAACCATGCCGGACACCATGCGGGCCGCCGTACTGCACGCCCCCGGAGACATCCGCGTCGAGGAGGTGCCCGTCCCGGAACCCGGGCCGAACGACGCGCTGGTGCGCGTCGCCGCCTGCGGGGTCTGCGGGTCGGACATCCCGCGGATGCTGCGCCCCGGCGGCTCCTACCACCTGCCGCTCATCTGCGGCCACGAGTTCTCCGGTCACGTGGTCGCGCTCGGCGACGAGCTCGCCGCCGCCGGGACCGTCCAGGTCGGCGACCTCGTGACCGTGCCTCCGCTCATCCCGTGCGAGAAGTGCGGGCCCTGCCAGCAGGGCAACTTCAGCCTGTGCGAGGACTACGACTACTTCGGCAGCCGCCGCCCCGGCGCCTACGCCCAGTACGCCACCGTCCCCGCGCGCAACCTCATGGTGCTGCCCGCCGACCTCGACCCCCGGGCCGCCGCGATGCTCGACCCCGCCGCCATCGCGCTGCACGCGGTCTGGCGGACCCGACTGCGCAGCGGCCACCGCGTCGCCGTCGTCGGCGCCGGCCCCATCGGGCTGTTCGCCGTGCAGTGGGCCCGCATCGCCGGCGCCGCCGAGGTCCTGGCGATCGACCTCAACGAGCAGAAGACCGCCATGGCCCGCGAGGCCGGTGCCACCCACACCGCGGCCAGCCCGGAGGAGGCCCGCGAGCTCGCCGGAGCGGGGTACGACGTCATCATCGAGTCGGCCGGCGTGCCGCCCACCATCGAGCAGGCCGTGACGCTGACCGCCCGGCACGGCGAGGCGGTGTTCATCGGCATCCCGCACGACCCCGTGGTGCTGCCGAAGTCCGCCTTCGGCCACTTCCTGCGCCGCGAGGTCACCCTGCACGGTGCGTGGAACTCCTTCTCCGCGCCGTTCCCCGGCGACGAGTGGCGGACGGCGGCGCGCGCCATGGCGTCGGGCGCCCTGGCCTGGAAGTTCATGATCACCCACGAGCTGGGCCTCGACGCGCTCCCCGGCACCATGCACCAGCTGGGCGACCGGTCGGTCTTCAGCTCCAAGGTGCTGTTCCTGCCGAACGAGGACTGAGCATGAGCGCACTGCTGGCGATCGACCTGGGGACGGAGAGCGCCCGCGTCGCCGTGTACACCGACGACGGGCGCCGGCTCGGCCAGGGCGAGAGCGGCTACCCCACCGACTTCCCGCGGCCCGGCTGGGCGGAGCAGAACCCCGAGGACTGGTGGCGCGCGGTGGTGGCCGCCACCCGCACCGCCCTCGACGAGGCCGGGCGGCCGGACGTCGACGGGGTCGCCGTCGCCACCACCGCCTCCACGGTCACCGTGCTGGACCGGGCCGGCCGTCCGCTCCGTCCCGCGCTGCTGTGGATGGACAGCCGGGCCGACGCGGAGTCGGCGCGCACCGCCGAGGTCGACCACCCGGTACTGCGCTACGCCGGCGGCTCCGACGCCGTGGAGTGGCTGGTCCCCAAGGCCATGTGGCTGGCCGGCCGCGAACCCGCCGTCTACCGGGCCGCCGCGCGTATCACCGAGGCGGTCGACTACCTCGTGTGGCGGCTCACCGGCGAGTGGACCGGCTCCCGGATGAACGCCGTGTGCAAGTGGAACTACGACCCGCGGGGCGGCGGCTTCCCCGAGGACCTGTACGCCGAACTGGGCGTGCCCGACCTCCGGGACAAGCTGCCCGACCGGGTCGCGCCGGTCGGCGCGCCGGTGGCCACCATGCACGCCGCCGCCCGCGCCGAGCTGGGCGTCACCGGCACCGCGGTGGTCTCCTCCGGCGGGATCGACGCCCACCTGTCCCTCCTGGCGGTGGGCGGCGCCGGGGAGGGACGGGTGTCGATCGTCTGCGGTACCTCCAACGCGTTCGTCACCGAGATGGCCGAACCGGTGTTCCCGCCGACGGTCTGGGGGCCCTACCCGGACGCCCTCAACGAGGGCCGGTGGCTGGTCGAGGGCGGGCAGGTGGCGTCCGGATCGGTGCTGAAGTGGGCCGGCGAGCGGCTGCTCGGCCGGCCGCGCGCCGACCTGCCCGGACTCATCGCCGCCGCGACCGCGGTCCCGGCGGCCGGGCACGGCCTCCTGGTGCTCGACTACTTCATGGGCAACCGGACCCCGCTGCGCGACCCGCGGCTGCGCGGCGCCGTGCTCGGCCTCACCGTGGGCAGCACACCCGAGCAGGTGTACCGCGCCGCGGTGGAGGGGGTCGCCTACGGGACCCGCCAGGTGCTCGACTCCTTCGTCGCGGGCGGCGTGCCCGTGGAGGAGGTGTTCGTGTCCGGCGGCATCCGGCACAACCCGCTCTGGCTGCGGACCACCGCCGACGTCCTCGGCCGGCCGCTGCGCCTGGTGGCGGGCGACAACCTGTCGCTGCGGGCCTGCTCGGTGATCGCCGCGGTGGGTGCCGGGCACTACCCGTCGCTCGGCGCCGCCGCGGCCGACTTCGCGCCGGAGACCCGCACCGTCGAGCCCGACGCCGCCCTGAAGGACGCGTACGAGGCCGGCTACGCCGACTACCGCGCGGCGACCACCGCCACCCGCGACGTCTCGCACCGGCTGAGCGCCCCCGCCGCGGAGCGCACGCCATGACCGACCCGGGCTACGAGGAGATGCTGTACCGGGTCGCCACCCTGTACTACGAGCAGAACCGCACGCAGGAGCAGATCGGCCGCGAACTGCACTTCACCCGCTGGAAGGTCGGCCGGATGCTCGTGGAGGCCCGCGAGGCCGGGATCGTCCGGATCGAGGTGGTGCACCCGCAGTCCCGGGTGCGCTCCCTGGAGCTCCGGCTGCGCGAGCGGTTCGGGCTGCGCGACGCCGTCGTGGTGTCCGCGCGGTCCGCCGCCGACGACGAGGAGGTCCGCGAACTGGTCGCCACTGCCGCCGCCGAGCACCTCGCCTCGCTGCGGCCGGCGCCCGGCCTGCTCGGGGTCTCGTGGGGGCGCACCCTCGACCTGGTGGCGCGCGCGGTGCAGCCCGGGTGGGCGCGCGGTGTCGACGTCGTGCAGATCAACGGCGGGCTGAGCCGGTCGCGGCGGCCCACCTCCGCCCACGACATGGCCAGCCGGCTCGCCCACCACGGTGGTGGCACGGTGACGCTGCTCCCCGCGCCGGCCATCGTCGAGGAGGAGAGCACCCGGCGCGTCCTGGAGCGGGACAGCGCGGTGGCCGACGTCCTGGCGCTGGCCGGCCGCGCCGACGTGCTGCTGTTCAGCCCCGGCGGCATCGAGCGCGACTCCGTGCTGGTGGAGTCCGGGCACATCGACGCGGCGGACGTCGCCCGGCTCGCCGCGGCCGGCGCGGTCGGCGACGTCGTGGGCAGGTTCATCGACGCCGAGGGGCGGATCGTGGATCCGGACCTGGACGCCCGCACCCTCGGCCTCACCGTGGACGCGGTGCGGGACGGTGCCCGGGCAGCGACCTCCATCGCGGTCGTCTCCGGCGCCGCGAAGCACGACGTGTGCCGGGCGATCGTGGTCGGGGGCGTGTGCAACGTGCTCGTCACGGACGACCGCGCCGCGTCCGCCCTGCTGGCCTCCGGCGAAAGCGAGACGGCATGACGCAGCACCCTGTGAACGGGCCGGACGGGCCGACCGCGGTCCCCCGGCTGCGGATGCGCGGCATCGTGAAGAGGTTCCCCGGCACGGTGGCCAGCGACGGCACCGAGCTCACCGTGCTCCCGGGCGAGGTGCACTGCCTGCTCGGCCAGAACGGCGCCGGCAAGAGCACCCTCATGAAGATCCTCGCCGGCTCCTACCAGCCCGACGAGGGCGAGATCCTGCTCGACGGCGAGCCGGTCCGGCTGTCCGGACCGCAGGCCGGGATGGCGGCCGGCATCGCCGTCATCTACCAGGAACTCGACCTCGTCCCCGACCAGACGGTCGCGCAGAACCTGCTGCTCGGGCGCGCCCCGGCGGCCGGGCCGTTCGTCCGCGACCGCCGCCGCCGGGAACTGGCGCGGGCCGCGATCGAACGGGTCGGCGGGACGTTCCCGGTGACGGCGACGGTGCGCGACCTGCCCATCGCCGCGCAGCAGCTCACCGCCATCGCGCGGGCGCTGACCGCCGACGCCCGCGTGATCGTCATGGACGAGCCCTCCGCCACGCTCGGCGAGGCCGACCTGGAGGCGGTGTTCGCGGTCATCCGGTCGCTCACCGCCGAAGGGCGCTCCGTCATCTACATCTCGCACCGCATGGACGAGGTGATGGAGATCGGCGACCGGGCGACGGTACTGCGCGACGGCCGCACCGTGGGGGTGTTCGACATCGCCCGCACCAGCAAGGAGGAGCTGGTCGCCGCCATGATCGGCGACTCCACCGAACTCGTGCACCCCGCCGACCGGCCAGCGCCGACCGGCGAGCCGCTGCTGGAGATCGACCACGTGCGCTTCCCCGGGCTGCTCGACGTCTCGGGCATCTCCGTGCGCCCCGGCGAGATCGTCGGGCTGGCCGGACTCGGCGGCGCCGGCCGGACCACGCTGCTCAGGGCGCTGTTCGGGGATGCACGCGGCGACGTCGCGGTCCGCCTCGCCGGCCGGCCGGTGCGGCTCAGCGGCCCCGCGGCCGCGGTGCGCGCCGGGTTCGCGCTGGTGCCGGAGAGCCGCAAGGAGCAGGGGCTGCTGCTCGGGCTGTCGGTCGGCCGCAACGCGGCCGTCGCCGCCCTGGGCCGGCCGCCCTGGCTGCTCCCGCGCCGCACCGGCGCCCGCCGCGCGGCCCCGGTCCTCGCCGGCCTCGGGGTGCGGCACGCCTCGGCCGGGCAGCCGGTCGGCGAGCTGTCCGGCGGCAACCAGCAGAAGGTCGTGCTCGCCAAGTGGATCACCCGGGGCGGGCTCCGGGTGCTGCTGCTCGACGAGCCCACCCGCGGCCTCGACGTCGGCGCCAAGGCCGACCTGTTCCGCGAGGTGCGCCGGCTGGCCGATTCGGGGGTGGCGGTGCTGCTGGCCAGCAGCGAGCTGACCGAGCTCACCGCCAACGCCGACACCGTCTGGGTGCTGCACGAGGGCCGCAACGTCGGCCGCTTCGACCCCCGGACCACACCCGAGAACACCATCGCGCACACCGTCATCACAGGAGTGACGCCATGACCGCAACCACCAGTGTCGACGCGGCCGCGCCCGGTCGGGGGCCCTCGCGGCCCGGGCCGGGGCGGCGGCGCGGCGCCGACCTCATCGTCAGGTCCAACCTGCTGCTCGTCTTCCTGGCGCTGTGCGTCGTGGCGAGCCTGCTGGCGCCGGAGTTCCTCACCACCCGCAACATGGCCAACCTGCTGCAGCAGTCGGCGCTCACCGGCATCGTCGCCATCGGGATGACCATGGTGATCCTGACGGCGGGGATCGACCTCTCCGTGGGCAGCACGGCCGCGTTCGGCGGCATGGTGGTGGCGCTGCTGATCGACCGGGACATGAACTTCGTCCTGGCCATCCTCGTCAGCCTGGCCTGCGGGGCGGCGTTCGGCGCGCTCATGGGCGGGCTGTCCGCCTACCTGTCGCTGCCGGCGTTCATGACCACGCTGGCCGGTCTCACCGCCATCCGCGGGCTCACGTACCTGCTCACCGACGGCGAGCCGGCCGGCGGGGACATCCCCGAGGTGTTCCAGCTCCTCGGCGGCGGCTTCGTCGGATACGTGCCGATCGTCGGCATCATCTTCGTCGCCGTCACGGTGCTCGCCGCCCTCGTCCTGCGGTGCACCACCTTCGGCGAGTACGTCTACGCGGTCGGCAGCAACCGGGAGGCCGCCCGGCTGTCCGGTCTGCCGGTGCGCGCGGTCATCACCGCGGTGTTCGCGATCTCCGGCGCGCTGTCGGCGCTGGCCGGGGTGCTGCTCACCTCCCGGCTCACCATCGGGCAGCCCACCGCGTTCAACGGGCTGGAGCTCGACGCCATCGCCGCCGTGGTGCTCGGCGGGACCAACCTGTTCGGCGGGCGCGGCGGAGTTTTCGGTACCTTCGTCGCGGTGCTGCTCCTTTCCGTTCTGCGCAACCTGTGCAACCTGCTCGGACTGGGGTCGTTCTTCCAGATGGTGGTGACCGGTCTGATCCTGGTGGCCGCCCTCATCCTCAACATGGCCATAGAGAAGCGAGGTGCTCGTGCCTGACACAGCAGTAGCAGCACTCGCGCCCGACATCGCGGCGTCGAACACGTCGCTGCGGGCGTACCTGCACGGACTCCCCGGGGTCGACGAGGTCGGGGCGCGGGCGCGCGCCGCCGACCTGGCGACCCGGTCGATCAAGACCACCGCCAAGCGGGCGGCCATCGACCTGGCGATCCGGATGGTCGACCTCACCACGTTGGAGGGCGCAGACACGCCCGGCAAGGTGCGCGCGCTGTGCGCGAAGGCCGCGCTGCCCGACCCGCAGGACCGCTCCGTGCCGCGCGTCGCCGCGGTGTGCGTCTACCCGGACCTGGTGGCGACGGCCGTGTCCGCGCTGGCCGGCACCGGCGTGGGCGTGGCGTCGGTGGCCACCGCGTTCCCGTCCGGCCGGGCGCCGCTGGACGCCAAACTGTCCGACACCCGCCGCGCGGTCGTCGACGGCGCGACCGAGATCGACATGGTCATCGACCGGGGTGCCTTCCTCTCCGGTGACTACCGCAAGGTGTACGAGGAGATCATCGCGGTCAAGGACGCCTGCGGTGCCGCGCACCTCAAGGTCATCCTGGAGACCGGCGAACTCGTCACCTACGACAACGTGCGGCGCGCCTCCTGGCTGGCCATGCACGCCGGCGCCGACTTCATCAAGACCTCCACCGGCAAGGTCTCCCCGGCGGCGACCCTGCCGGTCACCCTGGTCATGCTGGAGGCGGTGCGCGACTTCCGCGCCGCGACCGGCCGCCAGGTCGGGGTGAAGCCGGCGGGCGGTATCCGCGCCACCAAGGACGCCGTCCGCTACCTGGTCCTGGTGAACGAGACGGCCGGCCCCGACTGGCTGGACCCGGTGTGGTTCCGGCTCGGCGCGTCCAGCCTGCTCAACGACCTGCTGATGCAGCGCACCAAGCTCACCACCGGCGCCTACCAGGGCCCCGACTACTACACCCTCGACTAGGAGGACGCGCTGTGGCAGACCAGATCTTCGAGTACGCACCGGCGCCGGAGTCGCGCTCGGTCGTCTCGATCGACCCCTCCTACGAGCTGTTCATCGACGGCGCCTTCACCCCCGCATCCGGCGACGAGCGGATCACCACGCTGAACCCGGCCGACGAGGAGCCGCTGGCCGAGGTCGCGGTCGCGACCTCAGCCGACGTGGACCGCGCCGTGGCGGCGGCCCGCCGCGCCTTCGACGAGGTGTGGGGCCCGATGCCCGGCGCCGAGCGGGGCAAGTACCTGTTCCGGATCGCCCGTATCATCCAGGAGCGCTCGCGCGAACTCGCCGTCCTGGAGTCGCTGGACAACGGCAAGCCGATCAAGGAGACCCGCGACGTCGACCTGCCGCTGGCGGCGGCGCACTTCTTCTACTACGCGGGCTGGGCGGACAAGCTCCCGCACGCCGGGCTCGGGCCCGACCCGCGTCCGCTGGGCGTCGCGGCGCAGGTCATCCCGTGGAACTTCCCGCTGCTGATGCTGGCGTGGAAGATCGCGCCGGCGCTGGCCACCGGTAACACGGTGGTGCTCAAGCCGGCCGAGACCACACCGCTGACCGCGCTGGCCTTCGCCCGGATCTGCCAGGAGGCCGAGCTCCCGCCCGGTGTCGTCAACATCCTCACCGGGGCCGGTGCGACCGGCCGCGCGCTCGTCGCGCACCCCGGTACGGACAAGGTCGCCTTCACCGGCTCCACCGAGGTGGGCCGCGAGATCGCGCGCGCCGTGGCGGGGACCGGCCGGCGGCTCACCCTGGAGCTGGGCGGCAAGGGCGCGAACATCGTCTTCGACGACGCGGCGATCGACCAGGCGGTCGAGGGCATCGTCACCGGCATCTTCTTCAACCAGGGGCACGTGTGCTGCGCCGGGTCGCGGCTGCTGGTGCAGGAGTCGATCGCCGACGAGCTGCTGGAGCGGCTGAAGGCCCGCGTCGAGCGGCTGCGGCTGGGCGACCCGCTGGACAAGAACACCGACATCGGTGCGATCAACTCCGCCGCCCAGCTGGCCCGCATCCGCGACCTCGCCCGGGCCGGCGCGGAGGAGCAGGCCGTGGGCTGGTCGCCCGCCTGCGAGCTGCCGGAGCGGGGGTACTGGTTCCCGCCGACCGTCTTTACCGGGGTGTCGCAGGCGCACCGCATCGCCCGCGAGGAGATCTTCGGACCGGTGCTGTCGGTGCTGACGTTCCGCACGCCGGACGAGGCGATCGCCAAGGCCAACAACACGCCGTACGGCCTGTCGGCGGGCGTGTGGACCGAGAAGGGCTCGCGGATGCTGTGGGCGGCGAACCGGCTGCGTGCCGGGGTCATCTGGTCCAACACCTTCAACAAGTTCGACCCCGCCAGCCCGTTCGGGGGGTACAAGGAATCCGGCTACGGCCGCGAGGGCGGCCGGCACGGACTGGAGGCGTACGTCAATGCCTAGGCTGCGGAAGACCACCGAGCGCGCCCCGGCCGCGCCGGGCCGCCTCGCGGTGCGCAAGACCTACAAGCTCTACGTCAACGGCGCGTTCCCGCGTTCGGAATCGGGCAGGAGCTACCCCGTGACCTCAGCAGACGGCCGGCATCTGGCCAACGCCGCCCTGGCCTCGCGCAAGGACGCCCGCGACGCCGTGGTGGCCGCCCGCAAGGCGTTCGGCGGCTGGTCCGGGCGGACCGCCTACAACCGCGGCCAGATCCTGTACCGGGTCGCCGAGATGCTGGAGGGGCGCGCGGCGCAGTTCGCGGACGAGCTGCTGGCCGCCGAGGGCGGCACCCGCGCGAAGGCCGAGGAGCTGGTGGCCGCCGCGATCGACCGCTGGGTCTACTACGCGGGCTGGACCGACAAGATCGTCCAGGTGGTGGGCAACGCGAACCCGGTCTCCGGCCCGTACTTCAACCAGTCCACCCCGGAGCCGACCGGCGTGGTGGCGGTGTTCGCGCCGCAGGACGCGCCGCTGCTCGGCCTGGTCTCCGTCATCGCCCCGGTGATCGCCGCGGGCAGCACCGCCGTCGTGGTGACGAGCGAGCGGGCCCCGCTCCCGGCCGTCACCCTCGCCGAGGTGCTCGCCACCTCCGACCTGCCTGGCGGAGTGGTCAACATCCTCACCGGCCGGGTCCCGGAGCTGGCCCCCCACCTCGCGGCGCACGCCGACGTCAACGCCCTCGACCTGACCGGGACCGGTGACCTGGCGCGGGAACTGGAGGAGACGGCGGCGGCCACCCTCAAGCGCGTGCTCCGCCCGCGTGAGGACGAGGACTGGACCGCGGACCCGGGGCTGAGCCGCATCACCCCGTTCCTGGAGACCAAGACGGTGTGGCACCCGGTCGGAGTCTGATCCGGGCCACCGGGCCGGGTGCGGGCGGACGGCGGGCCGCCCGCACCCGGCTGTCGGCGGAGGCGGCGCGGCTCGCACACCGGTATGTCCATCGCTTCTGGCGGCATTCCAAGAAGGATCACGGAACGTGCTGGCGGCTGGCGCCGCTGGCGTGCAGCTCCTTCGATCGCGAGCCGGGGGTGAGGAAGCGACGGCGCCCGCTTGCAGGTGCGCGCGCACATGCCCCTGGCATTGCTCCAGAGACCGCTGACCGTGGAATTGGATCGCGTTGGCGCAGGTCCTGATGAGCGGCGTCCGCGGACCAACCTCTGAGCGATCGTCGAAGAACGATGCTCGTAGAGGCGGCCTCTGGACTGCTGGAGGACGAACGTGGACAGGTAAGATCCCACGTTAAAACGAAGTGGGGTGTCCAAAAGTGGAGATGCGGACCCGTGAGGAATTCCTGAGCCGGTTTCCGAAGGTCCCAGTGGATGCAGCTTTCTCCGGCCCTCGAGACCTGGCAGGCGTTTACGGACTGAATCCTTCTGGGGTGGGTGCCGTACGTGACGCCTATGGAGTCGGTCGCCACCGTTTGGGGCCGTTCTATACGTGGATCACCGCAAGTATGCTGAAGGACTTTCGTGCTCAAGTCCAGAGTGAACCGAATCGAAAATTCGCATTCGTTGCGCGAGACGGCCATGTTTTGGCGGCCGCTGTCCGCGGCCTCGACCCGGATTTCTTCCAGCGTTACTGCGTCGAGGTTGTGCTATCTCGCCGCATAGCTGAGCAGGCTATGGTGAGTTGGGAGCGTCGGACGCAGAAGCCTTTTCCTATTGGAAGCTCTCTCCGGACACATTATGTCAAAGACATGACATTGGAATATTTGACGTCGTATCTGCGGCGAACGGGTTTGCCGGTCGGGGAGCCGCGCAGTGCGATCACCCTGGTCGATAACGGTTTTCGGGGTACTACGCAGGAAGTGCTCACTCGCTTGTACCCTCAGACCGATTTCCGTGGCGCATATGCTTTTTACGGTGCAAGTCCCCAGGATAAGAATGTAGACCGGAAGAAAGGGTACGTCCTTCACCTGGGGGTTGAGCATTGGAGGGGCGGCCCTGTTGAATTCTTGCCGGATCGTGAGGATCTCACCTTTCTTTGCAATTCTGCGCTATGGATTCTCGAAGACCTTTGCCCAGGGCCGAAGAATACGGCAATGAGGATTACTGAGGAGGGGCCGGATCAGTCGGAAGAGGAAGTGTGGGAATGGTGGAACCAGCCGGTCCGGATTGCGCCGCAATACCGAGACTCGTTGGTTCGGGAGGCTATGCTGAGCGCGGTCCTGTTGGGAGTCGCACATTATGCGCGCGGGGTGGATTCGGACGCGCCGAAGGTGCGGGCCGGATTCGATGACTTCACTCGGCAGATCCGTTACTGGATCACCAAGGATCGTCGGGTCGACCCCTGGCTGGCAACGTTCTTCAACAGTTTCACAGGTCGTCGCCGTTGTCCGCCGGAGCCACTGGCACTAGACGGGGTTTCGCTCCGGAAGGTCCTCGGCCCGCGCGTGGCGGGAAGGGGCAATCTCCAGGAGACGGGCCGACCGCCGCTGCCGCGCATCGAATCCGAATGGCGATGGCCGCAGCATAGAGGCGCCGTCCGATCCACCAGAAAGTGACGGGGCATCGGCGGCTCCCGGCATGCGTGGCCGCCGGCCGGCCGTGCCACCCCGGTCAGGTCTCGTCCAGTGTTCGCCCGGTCGGCCTCCGTCAGACCATTAACCCAATGGAGGTCCGGCCAGAGGGAAGGGCGTGGGCTGACCCAGCATCCAGGAGACCGGCCCGGTACCCCGAGCGGAACGGCGGTCCCGAGAACGAGTTCGGGCCTCGGGATGTTCCAACATGCAGGCGGAGCCGGCCGGTGAGGGAGACACGGGGATCCTTCCGGTGGGCGGACGTCGGGCGTGCAGTCGGACGTCCGCCCCTTGGTGGGTTCCTCCGGAGCAGTGGACTCGCCGGTGCGTCGCGCGTCTACCCCGGCGAGTGTCGGCCGATCGGCACCCCGGGCCGCTTCCCGGATCCGGCGCCCGTGGCCGGGTCGCCCGGCCGCCGGGGGCTGCGGCCGCAGGCCGTTCAGGGCCGCCTCGACCACGGCGTCGGCGAACTCGGCGGCGAGCGGGCCTTCCCGGTACAGCCAGCGATTCCGCAGTGGCCCCCAGATCAGTTCCACGGCGAGGTCGATGTCGGCGTCGGGGCCAGCTGCCCGGCGGCCTGAGCCGCGCGCAGCCGTCGGAGCTTGAGGTCCTTCACCGGCCGGTCCAGGCGTCGGTGTAGTCGGCGGCGAGGGTCGGGTCGATCAGCATCTCGACGGCGAGCGCGCGCATCGGCTCGCTGATGAGGTCAAGACGAGACGGACCGTCTTGCAACTTGGCGCGGGAGGCCGTACAGTTGCCGACATTGCCGAGACGAGCCGTCTCGTTTCAGTCGAGAGTTGATCGGGAGGCACATTGATGACCGCTGCTGCCACCAGCGCCGGCCGGGTCTGGTTCGTCACCGGGGCCAGCCGCGGCCTGGGACGGGCCTTCACTGAGGCCGCGCTCGCCGCCGGCGACCGGGTGGTCGCCGTGGCGCGGTCCGTCGAGCGGCTCGAACCCCTCGTCGCCGAGTACGGCGGCCGGCTGCACGTGCTCCCGCTGGACGTCACCGACCGCGCTGCCGTGCACGCCACCGTGGATGAGGCCGTGCGGCACTTCGGCCGGCTCGACGTCGTGGTGAACAACGCCGGCTTCCTGGCCGTCGGCGCCGTCGAGGAGATGACCGAGGAACTGGCACGGGCCCAGATGGAGACCAACTTCTTCGGTGCCCTCTGGGTCAACCAGGCCGTCGCCCCGCACCTGCGGGCCCAGCGCGGTGGCCGCGTCCTGCAGATCTCCAGCATCGGCGCCCTCGGCGGGTTTCCGTTCACCGGGCTGTACAGCGCCAGCAAGTTCGCGCTGGAGGGGATGAGCGAGGCCCTGGCCGCCGAACTCGCACCCTTCGGCGTCCACGTGACGATCGTCGAACCCGGCGGCTACTGGACCGACCTCTACACCACCGGCACGGTCGCCGCCCCGTTCAAGGACGCCTACGCGTCACTGCGGGCCGAGATGAACGAAGTGGTCGCGGACAACTCCGTCGACAGCCTGCCCGAGGTGGCCGCCGAGGCGGTCATGAAGCTGGTCAGCGGCGACGACCCGCCGCTGCGCCTGCTCCTCGGCAGCATGGTGTACGACCTGGCCTTCGAGCAGACCCGCAAGCGGATGGCCACGTGGGCGGAGTGGGAGGAGACCAGCCGGGCCGCCGAACGCCCGGTGCCGGCCCCGGAAGGGTACGGCACGTGAGGCCCACCGGCAGGGGCGCGCCCGTGGGAGCTCCGCGGGTGCCGGCCGGCCGTCAGCCGGCCGGCACCGGTGCGTACGCCCGCAGGAAGGTGTCTACGGCCGCCGTCGCCACGGTGCGGCCGTCGATGTCGGAGACCTCGCGGGTCCCCAGCCGCGAGCGCGCCTCCATCGGGCCGGTGAGCAGCGCGAGGAACTGCTCAGCGGCCACGCCGGGATCGCACGGACGCAGCCGCCCGGCCAGCGACAGCCGCGCCAGCCGGTCCGCCAGCGCGTCCGCGAGCCGGTGCGACGTGCGCTCCTGGACAAACTCGATCAGGTCGGGGAAGCGGGCGACCTGCGCGTAGGTCAGCCACCGCAGCGAGCGGGCGCGCTCGGAGCAGTACACCCCGAGCAGCCGGTACCCCACGTCCACCAGGCCGGCCCGCAGATCGTCACCAGGGTCGCGCAGCCGCTCGACGACGGCGAGGTTCTCCAGCACGACCGCGCCAGCGGCGGCCGCCATGGCGTGCCGGAACAGGTTCTCCTTGTCGCTGAGGTGGTTGTACACGGTCGGCTTGGCGACCCCCGCCTCCTCGGCGATCTCCTGCACGCACGCCTGCGCGTAGCCCCGCCGCGCGAAGACGGTGAAGGCGGCGTCCAGGATGGCCTGCCGCTTGTCGATCCGGCCTCGCGATCCCGTCCGGGCGGTCGAGGCTGTCGCTCCGGTCACGCTGGCAGGGTAGCGCAGCGGGCGAGGCTGTTTGACCGGCCGGTTCAGTGAAGTGGACCTCTGGACTTGATCGTCAGCATCCCGCTCCTCAGCTACAAGCGGCCGGAGCCCCGGTGCCCCGGCCGGAGTCCGGCCGGTCGGTTCATGGCACGCGGTCAGGGCCCCGGCTTCCACCGGGCAGGTCTTCGGGCGCCTTCTGCCGGATCCCCCATGTGCCGCGGCAGAGACTGTGCCTTCGAACGGTTTCCATCTCCCTCCTTTCGGCCACGGTGAGACCGGGGGAAACGCTCCATGCCGAGTTCGTTGAGATGGACGCCGCCGTTATCGCCTGCCCGGCCACGGGGATTCGTGTGCGCCGCAGGTCGTGGGGGCTGGAAGGAACGTAGTCGGGCTGGAATTGGTCTCGGTATCCGCCTGACGTCGGCCGCTGCGCCTCCGTTGGGGAGGGGACGGGCGGGCGGCCGTTCTTGCGGCCGGGGCGGTCTGGCGGTGAACCGCCGCCGCGGCCGCGGCTGGAGAAGCGCGACCCCGGGAGTCGGCCGCGTGCCGACATGGTCGCGGCGGGCCCGGATACCCGGACCCGCCGCGGAGAGAGGAGGTGGTCCTCCGCGCGTCGCCGCCGCGCAGGATCACCGTGCCCGTCGACTCACACCCGGCTGTGCCGGGCGGACCACATGCCGGCGACCGCGTAGACGACGATGGCGGCGAGGACTACCTGGACGACGAGGACGATGAGCCAGAAGCTGGTGAAGAGGCTCGCGATCCAGGAGCCGACCAGCGCTGCGATGATGCCGATCAGCAGGGTCAACCAGATGGGGATGTGCTGCTTGCCGGGGACGACGAGGCGGCCGAGCGCGCCGATGATCAGGCCGACGACGATTGCGCTGATGATGCCAGTTATCGCCATGATCCCTCCTATGTCGTTACGGGTCCCGTGCCCGAAGCAGCCCGGTCCAATCAAGCCGCTGGGAAAGGCGTTGGCAAAGGCGCCGCGGTGCGGTCCGCGGGCGGGAGCGGTTCGCCCCCGCGCCGCCGGGCGGCGGGCGCCGCGGGTGCGGGTCAGCGCGGCGCCTCGCGCGGCCGGGACCAGGACGCACCCGAGCGCCGCCGCGCAGAGGAACGCGAGCTCGGCCGGGACGGCGTAGCACCGCTGCGCCCAGGTGCCGTCCCGGCCGCCCATCAGGAAGGCGGCCAGGGCGGCACTCGTGCGCCGGGGGCCGCCGCCCGTGGGAAGCCAGAGGCGCCACCGGCCGTTGGGCGCGATGGGCGCGCGTCGCGTCTCGCCCGGTCCGCGGCCGCCCCGCCCCCGGGGCCGTCCCCGCACGCGGCCCGCTCGGTTGCTCGGCGACAGGGCCTGTTCCTCGGCCGGGATCCGCGCCCCCTGCGGGCCCGCAGCATCAAGGCGGCCATCGCGCAGCCCCGCGGCCAGCCGGAGGACCGCCGCCGGGCGCGGATCGCGGGGGAGGCAGGCCACCTGTCCTCGGCCAGGACGGCCAGGCGGGGCCGCAGCACCATCGAGCGCGCCATCACCCCGCTCAAGCAGCACCGCGTGGTCGCGACCGGATACGGCAGGAGAGCCGCGATCGATGACGGAACCGTTCCCCCCCGCCGCCAACCGCATCCGGCTACCCGACCTCACCCGACCAGAGAACACCGCCTACGCCGGTCGCTCCTCGGCCTCCGGGACGGGTGGCCGTGGTTTGCCCGGAGGCGTGTGCCGGCCGCCCGCGCCGGCCTCTGTCCTTGTCGACCAGGCGCGCCGCGATCGAACCGACGCTCGCACCCGCGAGTCGGCGAGTGGACGCGGCCTCCCGGCCGCCACGAGGGCCACGACCTGCGCGGTCTCGCGGCCGCTCGATGCGACCCCGGCCAATGTCCTGGTTTCTTGGCTTCTCTAGGGAAGTGTCGATGATGTCTTTTTCGTCGCCTCGCGCCGTCTGAGACCCCCTCTCACCTGGGCTTTTCGATCGGGTTTGAAGAGTGTGGCGGTCGGGCGTCGCGAGGCCGGAAGATGGGACCGCGCCACGGGCCCGGCCGAGCATTCCGGACCGAACCGGTGCGAGGAGGGGCACGGACGGCCTCGTGTCCGCACGATGACCGGTCGGGGGCAGGGATGGGGTGCTCCCGACCGATCAACCTCCTCCGGTGTGGCGCAGCAGGTCCGCGCCCGACGGCGTGATCGTGTGCAGCACGTGCTGCCGGTCGCGCGTGCTGAGGATCAGCCCGGCTTCGCGGAGGATCCGGATGTGGTGGCTGGCGGCCGCCGGGGAGATCCCCAGTTGTCCGGCGAGCTCGGTCGTGGTGGCCCCCAGCGCGATCACCTCGAGCGCCGCCGCGCGGGTGTTGCCCAGCAGTGCCGCCAGCATCGCGCCCGTGCCGGGCGAACCGCGCGGATGGGCGCCTCGGCGGGGCCGGCGCGCTCCGTTGTGCAGCGGGTACACCAGGACCGGCGGCAGCTCCGGGTCGGCCAGCGCGATGGGGCGCAGCCAGCAGAAGTACGACGGCAGCAGTTTGAGACCGCGGCCGTTCAGGGACAGGTCGCGGTCGGTGGGGTAGTCGACGTGCAGCACCGGCGGTTTCCAGTGCATCATCGGCTCGAAGCTGCCGAGCAGGCCCTCGATGCCGCCGTCCATGATCGCGCGGGAGCGGCGGATCCGGTCGGCGTCCACGTCGGCCTGGATGTCGTCCCAGTAGGGCTCCAGGACGGCGTCGTGGTAGCTGCGCAACCCGCCCAGCAGCTCCGCGCGGCTCTGCCGGTCGCCATCGGCCAGCGCCCGCCCCCAGGTCGGCAGCTGCCCGCCCTCGGCGACGCGGCCGAGTTCGTAGCGCAGCCGGGCGCGGGGGGTCGCCGCGATCGCGTCCAACCCGGCGTCGAGCCCGTGCTCGCCCGCGTCCGGGGTCAGGAAGTCCGGCAGGTAGAGCGCGTGCGGGGCGATCGGGATGAGGATCGAGCGCACGGTCTCCACTAGGCCGCGCTGGGGCAGCACCGCCCGGGCGTCGTCGTACCAGCGCAGGACGGCGGCCCGGCCGCGCCGCGTCTGGAAGCGGTGCAGGCTCAGCACCGCCTCCCACATCGGGTCAGGGCCCGGCGCGACGCGCACCCGGGCCAGATCAGCCTGGCTGAAGTGGATCCGCATCATGTCGGTCAGCTCCGCGTTCGGCCGGGGGTGCTCCCGCACTATCGTGGCGGTGCTCGGGGAGCGGCCGCCAGGCTACCGGTGCGAACCGGCCGCGTCCGGCCATCCGCGCCGGCCGCGGCGCGTCGGCGCTGGGCACGCCTGCACTCCTGACCTGCGGCGAAGGTCCGGCGGTGGCCGCTCGGCGGGTGCCGGCGGCCGTTCCGCGCCGAATCGGTGGTCCTCCACCAGGTCGGACCGGCCGTCCCCCTCGCCCCTGTCCGTACCGTCCCGTGGCCGTCCGAACCCGCCGACGGGTGCGGGGACCGTCGGCGGCCCAAGGGCGGGCGGCCGGCCGCTACCGCTGGGAGCTCTCCACCACCCGCCGGCAGATCTCTGCCAGGCGGATGTTGTGGTTCTGCGAGGCCCGGCTGAGCAGCTCCCACGCCGCCGTCTCCGACAGCCGCCGGCGCTCCATGAGGATGCCCATGGCGCTGCCGATGAGACCGCGGGTCTCCAGCGCCGTGCCCAGGTTCGTGACCTCGACCCGGTGCCGGAGTGCGATCGAGACGTAGTCGCAGGCGATTGCGTGCGACGTGCCGTCGAACGCGTCCGCCCGGGCGGAGTACAGCACCACCGTGCCGATGCGCTGGCGGTCGGTGCCCAGGCGGGCCGCGTACATGGCGTGCACGCCCTGCCGGGTCAGGCGTTCGAGGAACCGGCGCCAGGCGACGTCGCTGTACGCGGTCCGCGCGGGCGCGGACGCGGGCATCGTGACGTGCAGCCGCGGTGTGCCGCCGAGGAAGGTCGTGACGTCGGCGAGCCGTTCGGCCACATCGTCGGTGTGGGCGGAGAAGGGCGGGCTGGCGCGCCCCGTCCGCGCCACGACCGACGCGCGGTCGCACAGGGCCAGGTCGTCGACGAGGGCGTCGACGACCAGGCGTGCCGCGTCGCTGACAGCGGCGCTGTGCTCCATCCGCTCGGCCAGCGTCACCAGCCGCCGGGCTAAGGCGAGCGGTTCCGCCTCATGGCGATCGGCGCGCCC
>NZ_QEIO01000021.1 GCF_003336425.1 Marinitenerispora sediminis
GGCCGCGCCGCGTCAGACGTCCGGCGTCAGGCGCCGACGGCCGAGCGCAGCGCCTCGGCGCGGGTGGCCTGCTCCCAGGTGAACTCCGGCAGCTCGCGGCCGAAGTGGCCGTAGGCGGAGGTCTTGGAGTAGATGGGCCGCAGCAGGTCGAGGTCGCGGATGATGGCGGCCGGGCGGAGGTCGAAGACCTCCTGGACCGCCTTCCCGATCACCTCCGGCGCCACGGCCTCGGTACCGAACGTCTCGATGAAGACGCCCACCGGGTGCGCCTTGCCGATGGCGTAGGCGACCTGCACCTCGGCGCGCTCGGCCAGGCCGGCCGCCACGATGTTCTTGGCGACCCAGCGGGTGGCGTAGGCGGCCGAGCGGTCGACCTTGGACGGGTCCTTGCCGGAGAAGGCGCCGCCGCCGTGCCGGGCGTAGCCGCCGTAGGTGTCCACGATGATCTTGCGGCCGGTGAGGCCGGCGTCGCCCATGGGGCCGCCGATCTCGAAGCGCCCGGTCGGGTTGACCAGCAGCCGGTAGTTGTCGGAGTCGAGGCCGTAGTCGGCCACCACCGGCGCGATCACGTGCTCCTTGATGTCCGGGGTGAGGAGCTCGCCGAGGTCGATGTCGGGGGCGTGCTGGCTGGAGACCACGACGGTGTCCAGCCGGACCGGGGTGTTGCCGTCGTACTCGACCGTCACCTGGGTCTTGCCGTCGGGCCGCAGGTAGGGGATGGTGCCGTCGCGGCGCACCGCCGAGAGCCGCTGCGCGAGCGCGTGCGCGAGCTTGATCGGCAGCGGCATCAGCTCGGGCGTCTCGCGGTTGGCGTAACCGAACATCAGCCCCTGGTCGCCGGCCCCCTGCCGGTCGAGGTCGTCGATGCCCTGCTGCTGCCGCGCCTCGTAGGCGGTGTCGACGCCCTGTGCGATGTCGGGCGACTGCGCGCCGATCGAGACGGAGACGCCGCAGGAGGCCCCGTCGAAGCCCTTCGCTGAGGAGTCGTAGCCGATCTCCAGGATCTTCTCGCGGATGATGCTCGGGATGTCGACGTAGGTCTCCGTGGTGACCTCACCGGCGACGTGCACCTGTCCAGTGGTGATCAAGGTCTCGACGGCGACCCGGCTCTTCGGGTCGTCCTTGAGCATCGAGTCGAGGATCGCGTCACTGATCTGGTCGGCCATCTTGTCGGGGTGGCCTTCGGTGACCGACTCGGAGGTGAAAAGGCGACGGGACACGTTGAGTGACTCCTTGCAGCGGCTGCTGGCTGACAGTTGTCGGCGCGAATTGGGGCACGACGGGCGGGGTGGCGGTCCCGTCGAATCCCAACCGGCGCGGTTGGTATGGGGCCCACTGTAGTGGGGAGAGACCGGACGCGCTGCGCAGCGGTACCGGGCGGGTCCCCGCCGCAGCGTGCCCCCGGGCATGGTTCGGTTCGGCGGCCCGGGCTGCCTCGGTGGCGGTCCGAACCACAGTGTGACGTCGGGAGTGGATTTCGCCAACCCCCGGAGCATAAGCCGCTCGGGTGCGATTCCCGCTCGAATCTCCGTCGCGTGTTGCTCGATGCCATCGTCGCAGACGCCACCCTACCGGGGGAATCAGCCTGCCAGACGCTCCCGGACGAGATCCCACACGCGGTCCGCCAGCGCCTCCTTCGGCCCGTTCGGGATCTCCGTCGCCGAGCCGTCGGCGCCGAGCACCACCGCCTGGTTGTCGGCGGTCCCGAAGGCGCGCCCCTCACCGACCTCGTTGACCACGAGCAGGTCGCAGCCCTTGCGGGCCAGCTTGGCGCGGCCGTGCTCCAGCACGTGGTCGGTCTCGGCGGCGAAGCCGACCACGACCTGCCCCGTGCCGGCGCGGTTCCGCTCGCGGGTCAGCTCGACGAGGATGTCGGGGTTCTCGGCCAGCTCGATCGGGCGGGGCGCCGCCCCCGACTTCTTGATCTTGGCCTCGGCCGCGGTCCGCGGGCGGAAGTCGGCGACGGCCGCCGCCATGACGACGACGTCGGCCTCGGCGCTCGCGGCCAGCATGGCGGCGCGCAGCTCCGTGGCCGATCCCACGCGGCGCACATCGGCGCCGGCCGGGTCGGGCAGGTCGACGTTGGCCGAGACGAGGGTGACGGCGGCGCCGCGCGCCACCGCGGTGGCGGCCAGCGCGTACCCCTGCCGGCCGGAGGAGCGGTTGCCGATGAAGCGGACCGGGTCGATCGGTTCCCGGGTGCCGCCCGCCGAGACGACCACCCGCCGTCCGGCGAGGTCGGTCTCCAGCCCGCCGCGGCGGAGCACCCGCTGCCCGACCGCGAACAGCTCGTCGGGGTCGGGGAGCCGCCCCCGGCCGGTGTCGGCGCCGGTGAGCCGGCCCACCGCGGGGTCGAGCACGATCGCGCCGCGCTCCCGCAGGGTGGCGACGTTGGCCCGGGTCGCCGGGTGCTCCCACATCTCGGTGTGCATCGCCGGGGCGAAGACCACCGGACATCGCGCGGTGAGCAGCGTGTTGGTGAGCAGGTCGTCGGCGATCCCGTGCGCGGCGCGGGCCAGCAGGTCGGCCGTGGCGGGGGCGACGAAGACGAGGTCGGCCTCCCGGCCGATACGGACGTGCGGCACGTCGTGCGCCGCGTTCCAGACACCCGTGGCCACGGGTTCCCCCGACAGCGCGGCCCATGTGGGCTCGCCGACGAAACGCAGGGCGTCGTCGGTCGGGACGACACGGACGCGGTGGCCGGACTCGGTGAACCGGCGCAGCAGCTCGCAGACCTTGTAGGCGGCGATGCCGGCGCCCACTCCGAGGACGACCCTGGGGTGCTCTGTACTCACGGTGGGACTCTAACGAAGCGCCTCCGGGTCACCCGGAGCGGGCCCCGGCGGCGCGGAGTCCGGCCGCGGGGGCGGCCGCCGCGTCCCGTGCGGGCGGCGGCCACCCGGACGCCCGGTCAGGCGCCCTCGTAGGGCTCCGCGGTCAGCAGGCGCTCCTTGGTCTCGCGCAGGGCGATGGACAGCGCCTTCTCCTGCACCTGGGTCTCGACGAGCGGGCCGACGTACTCCAGCAGGCCCTCGCCCAGCTGGGCGTAGTAGGCGTTGATCTGCCGGGCACGCTTGGCCGCCATGGTGACCAGGCTGTACTTGCTGTCGACGACCTCAAGGAGCTCGTCGATCGGCGGGTTGGTGATGCCTTCGGCGACGGGCTGCGTGCCTGCCACGTTGCGTACCCCTAGACGGTTCGCCGGTCCCGGACCCGGGACCGTGGGATGGTTCGGATGTTCGGTCGGCGGCCGGTTCGCCGCGACCTCGGTGCCGGCGGGCCGGCCGGGCGGCCGCCTCGTCGGCCTGCCGCCACGTTAGCCTGCCGGCCGGTGGACGGGTGGGACGTCGTCCCTCCGGCCGCGGTCGGGCCTCTCCACCCGCCGGGCGCGCCCGCTATCACACCGTTGGCGCGACTATCAACGCTAGCAGCTCGTCGCACACGTCGCGCACCGACGTGTTGACCAGTGTCAGGTCGAACTCCTTCTCGGCGGCCAGCTCCACCCGGGCCGTGTCCAGGCGGCGCTGCACCACCTCCGGCGGCTCGGTGCCCCGCCCGGTGAGGCGGCGCACCAGCTCCTCCCACGACGGCGGCGCGAGGAACACCAGCAGGGCGTCGGGCATGGTCTCCCGGACCTGGCGGGCGCCCTGGAGGTCGATCTCCAGCAGCACCGGGTGCCCGGCACGCAGGCGGCTCTCCACCGGCCCGCGCGGGGTGCCGTAGCGGTTGCCCGCGAACTCCGCCCACTCCAGGAGCTCGCCGGCGGCGACCAGCCGGTCGAACTCGGTGTCGTCGACGAAGAAGTACTCCACGCCGTCGGTCTCCCCGGGGCGGGGGCTCCGTGTCGTGACCGACACCGACAGCCACACCTCGGGGTGCTTGCGGCGGATCTCCCTGACGACCGTGCTCTTGCCGACCCCGGAGGGCCCGGACAGCACCGTGAGCCGTTGCGACGCGGCTGCCGCGCCGCCGGATATGCCGGACTCGTTGAACAATGGATTCAGACCCTCAGTCATCCGCGCGAGCGGTTCGACGCTGGTGGTGTTCCGTGGGTGCCGGCGGGGATGCGGCCGGCGCGCCCGCCCCGTCCTCGTGACGGCGGCGGTCCCTCCCCGCGGTGTGCGACGGGGGTGGCGGTCCCGCCCAGTCTAGGGAGGCCCGTCCCCCGCCCGCGCTCCGGAGCGGCGTCGCTCCGGCACGCCTGTGCGGGGCACTTCCGGGTGCGGCGCGCGGACGGGGCCTCCGCCCGCGCCGCGGAGGGCTCGTGCTCTCCGTCCACCGCCCGCCCCTGGCGCGGCGGTTCCGCGGGATCCGCGCCGACCCGGCCGGGCGGCGGGTCCTCCGAGGCGCGCCGGGACGGGGCTTCCGGGCCCGGAAGGGCTTCCGCCGGTCCGCCTCGGACCAGGCTGTGGGTCTTTTATATCACCGTGCCGCGGCGCTCCCGGGCCGGCGGCGGACCGCTGGGGCCGCTCCGGGTCGGTCGCGCCGCGGCACGCGGCGTCCGTGATGATGGGACCGGCCGCCCCGCAGGGCGGCCGGGGTCGCAGGGCGGGTCGCCGTCCTACCGGTCGACCCGCCGCGCGGTCACACCGCTATTTGGCGTCACCACCGAACTCGCGCTCCAGCGCCGCGCGCTGGTTGGCGCCCAGACCCCGGACACGCCGGGACTCGGCGATGTTGAGGCGCTCCATGATCTGCTTGGCGCGGACCTTGCCGACGCCGGGGAGCGACTCGAGGAGGGCGGAGACCTTCATCTTGCCGATGACGTCGTCGGTCTGGCCGCCGGCGAGAACCTCGGACAGCGAGATGCCACCGTGCTTGAGACGGTTCTTGACTTCCGCGCGCTCTTTTCTGGCCTTCGCGGCTTTCTCCAGAGCCGCGGCGCGCTGTTCAGGTGTGAGGGGAGGAAGGGCCACGCCGGGTCACCTCGGTTTTCTCTCGTTTTCGGAGGGCGGACGCCTGCGCAAGTTAGTAGGTTCCGGGCCTCTTCGGCAACGCAAAGTGGCCTTTCAACCGCTATTTGGTCCAACTAACTACGTTTGGTAGGCGCCCGACTGCGGAGCGGCAGCAAATTCGGGACTTTAGGCCCGACCCGAGAGGTGCCGGAGAGGCGGTCGCCCTGCACCGCGAGCCGCGTGACGTTCGCCATGCCCGTGCCCGCGAGATGAATTTCGGGCGTACGTTTTTCGAGACGCGCAAGTGTCCGAAAAAGGCCACTGAGCGCCATCGGCGGGGCCTCAGACCGAGCGCGTGCCCGTCCCGGCACCCGCTCGGCGGAGCGCGGCGGCGATCGACGCGGCGGCCGCGCCGGGGTCCGCCGCCCGCGTGATCGGCCGGCCGACCACGAGCAGGTCGGCCCCCGCGGCGAGCGCCTCCTCCGGGGTCGCCACCCGCGCCTGGTCGCCGCGGTCGGCACCGGCCGGCCGCACCCCGGGGGTGATCATCGTGATGTCGGGGCCCACCTCCGCCCGCAGCGACGCCACCTCGTGCGGCGAGCAGACCAGCGCCCGCGCGCCGGCCTCCACCGCCAGCACCGCGAGCCGGCGCACGGCGTCGGAGGCCGGGCCGCGCACCCCGGTCCGCTCCAGCGCCGCGTCGTCCAGCGAGGTGAGGACCGTGACGGCGGCGATCCGGGTCTCGGGTGCGGCGTCCACCGCGGCGCGGATCATGTCCGCGCCCCCGGCCGCGTGCACGGTCAGCAGCGACGGCCGCAGCCGGGCGACGGCGCGCGCCGCGCCGGAGACGGTGGCCGGGATGTCGTGCAGCTTGAGGTCCAGGAACAGCGAGACCCGGTTGCCGCCCCGGATCGTCGTGATCACGTCGGGGCCGTAGCGCAGGTAGAGCTCCAGCCCGACCTTCACCGTGCTGACGTGGGGGGCGACCGCCGACGCCCACCGGGCGGCGGTCTCGATGTCGGGTGCGTCGATGGCGACGGCGATGGGTGCGGCCACGGTCGTTACTCCTTCGGGTCACAGGTGATCGGAATCACACGCCCGCTGTGCGGGCGGGTCGTGCGTGGCAACCAGGGCACCGACTCGTGCGGTTCCCCGGTTGCGCGGGTTCATGCCTGGCGAGCGCCCCGGAGGGCGGTGGGGCGGTACGGGCCCCGCACCGCTGGCCCGCAGCGCACCGCCCCGGGCCCCGGCCTCCGCGACCACGGAGCGAGGCCATGACCCGCCTGGACGGCCACCAGACGGCGGCAGCCGCCCTGATGAGCGGCGTGCGCCACCGGTGTGCACTCCGGGCGCTTCGACCCCGCAGCGGGGCTCTCAGTGCGTTGCGTGAATCCGCCGTCACAGAGGGCCGGGGGTCAGCGGGCCGGCTGCGCGCCCATGGGCCGGTGCGCGGCGCCCACCAGGTCGGCCGCGCGGCGCACCCCGCGCTCCTCCAGCTCCTCCTCGAACTCCCGCAGGATGCGCACGCACGCCGACGGGTCGTGGAAGATGACGGTCCCCACGGCCACCGCCGACGCGCCGGCCAGCAGGAACTCCAGCGCGTCGGTGCCGGTGCGCACCCCGCCCATGCCGATGATGGGGACGTCGGGCAGCGCGGCGTGCACCTCGTACACGCACGCCACCGCGATCGGGCGGATGGCCGGCCCCGAGACGCCGCCCACGCCCCCGGCCACCGCGGGGCGCATGGTGGTGGTGTCGATCGCCATGCCGCGCACCGTGTTGATCATGGACAGGCCGTCGGCGCGCGCCTGGACGCACGCCACGGCCAGTTCCACGAGGTCGGGGACGTCGGGCGACAACTTGGCGAACACCGGGATGTCGGAGCGGGTGTGCGAGCGCACCGCGTGCACCACGCGGGCCGCGGCGGCCGGGTCGTCGGTGAAGTGCCGGCCCTGGTCGGCGAGGTTGGGACTGGACAGGTTGACCTCGATCATCGTGACGCCGGGCGCGTCGGAGAGCCGCCGGGCGAGCTCGGCGTACTCCGCCGGGCTGCCGCCCGCGATCGACACCACCGCGCGTCCGCCGCGCGCGAGCAGCCACGGCAGGTCGCGCTGGAGGAAGACCTCGATCCCCGGCCCCTGCAGGCCGGTGGCGCTGAGCAGCCCGCTCGGGGTCTCCGCCATGCGCGGCGCCGGCAGCCCGGCCCGGGGGTCGAGCATCACCGACTTGGTGACGACCGCGCCGATCCGCGCGATGTCGAAGAACTGCGCCAGCTCCCGTCCGGCGCCGGCGCAGCCGGCCGCCGTCAGGATCGGGTTGGCCAGCTCCACGTTGGCCAGCCGCGTCCGCAGGTCCGGGCTCATCCCCGAGGCACCTTTCGTTCTCGCTGTTGCCGCTCCCGCTCCCGCCGGGCCGCGCACGGCGGCGGGCGGCCGCGCCGGGGGCGGCCCCACCGCCGCCGCAAGCCCGGGGGCGCGGCCGTCCAGCCCCTTCCACCACGCGACGCCGGGTACGGCGTCCGCGGCGGGACCGGAGGACCTTCCCGCCACGCCTCAGCCCGCCTCGCGCGCCGAGACGGGGTCGTCCCCGCGCGCCTTCCACCCCGGCGCACCCAGGGCGTCGAACGGGATGGTGCCGACGTCGTCGAACCGCACCCGCTCGCCCCGGAAGACCGGTCCGTCGACGCAGGAGCGCGCCATCCGGGTGATGCCGTCCTCCCCGACGACCGGCACCACGCACGTCATGCACACGCCCGTGCCGCAGGCCATCGTCTCCTCCACCGAGACCTGCACCGGGATGTCGTAGCGCGCCGCCAGCGCGGTCACCTCCCGCAGCATCGGCATCGGCCCGCACGCGTAGACGACGTCGGACGGCGCGTCCTCCAGCACCTGCGGCAGGGCGTCGGTGACCCGCCCCCGCACGCCGAACGAGCCGTCGTCGGTGGTGAAGGTGGCGGTCTCGGCCACCCGCCGGGCGGTGATGGCGCTGAACACCCGGTCCGCCGATGCCGCGCCGAGCACGAAGTCCACCCGGCAGCCGCGGCGGCGCAGGGTGTGCGCCAGCGGGAACAGCGGCGCGCTGCCCGCGCCCCCGCCGACCAGCACGCAGTTGACCGGGTCGCGCGGCAGCGGGAAGGGGCGCCCCAGCGGACCCACGATGTCGAGCAGGTCCCGCGACCGGCGCTCCGCGAGCCAGGCGGTCCCCTTGCCGCGGACCGCGAACAGGAACTCCACGGTGCCGCCGTAGTCCGGCTTGACGTCGTGGATGGCGAAGGCGCGGCGGGAGAGCATGCTGGACTGCTCCCCGCCGACCGCCACCGCGATGAACTGCCCCGAGCGGAACCGCTCGGCGATGCCCGGGGCCACCACGGTGACCGCGTAGTAGGCGTCCACCCGCCGCACGGTCAGCACCGGGCTGCGCATCTGCACCGGTCGGAAATCACTCACCCGTGGGCCCCTCTTCTCGGCGTCTCTCGGCGCGGGCGCCACCAGGCGGCGCCCGCGCCCCCGGGTCAGCCCTCGTCCCCGCGCAGCGCCTCGGCGTGCTCCTGGAGGGAGCGCACACCGACGTCGCCGCGTACCAGGGCCTCGATTCCCTGGACGGCGGCGGCCAGACCCTGCACCGTGGTGACGCTCGGCACCCCGCGCACGACCGCGGCGGTGCGGATCTCGTAGCCGTCCAGCCGGGGGCCGGACTGCCCGGCACCGCCGAAGGGGGTGTTGACGATGAGGTCCACGCCGCCGTCGTGGATGAGTTGCACGATAGTCGGTTCCCCGCCGGGGCCGGGACCCGCGCTGTGCTTGCGCACGACGGTCGCGTGCACGCCGTTGCGGCGCAGCACCACCGCCGTGCCCTCGGTGGCCAGGATCTCGAAACCGAGGTCGGCCAGCCGCTTCACCGGGAAGATCGCCGAGCGCTTGTCCCGGTTGGCGACCGAGACGAAGACCCGGCCCGACGTAGGCAGCGAGCCGTAGGCGGCCAGCTGCGACTTGGCGTAGGCGGCCCCGAACAGCGCGTCCAGGCCCATCACCTCGCCGGTCGAGCGCATCTCCGGCCCGAGCACGGTGTCCACGCCCTCGCCCTGGCGGTCGATGAACCGGTTGAACGGCAGCACCGCCTCCTTCACCGCGATGGGCGCGTCCAGCGGCAGCGTGCCGCCGTCGCCCCGCTGCGGGAGCAGCCCCTCGGCGCGCAGTTCGGCGACCGTGGCGCCCAGCATGACCCGGGCGGCGGCCTTGGCCAGCGGGACGGCGGTCGCCTTGGAGACGAACGGCACGGTCCGCGAGGCGCGCGGGTTGGCCTCCAGGACGTAGAGCACGCCGGAGGTGAGCGCGTACTGGACGTTGAGCAGGCCGCGCACGCCGGTGCCGCGGGCGATGCCCTCGGTCGAGGTGCGGATCCGCTCGATGTCCTCGCCGCCCAGCGTGATGGCGGGCAGCGCGCACGCCGAGTCGCCGGAGTGGATGCCGGCCTCCTCGATGTGCTCCATGATGCCGCCGAGGTAGAGCTCGGTGCCGTCGTAGATGGCGTCGACGTCGATCTCGATGGCGTCGTCCAGGAACCGGTCGACCAGCACCGGGTGCTCGGCGCTCACCTCGGCGTTGCGCTCGATGTAGGCGCGCAGCATGTCCTCGTCGTAGACGATCTCCATGCCGCGGCCGCCCAGCACGTAGGACGGCCGGACCAGCACCGGGTAGCCGATCTCGTCGGCGATGGCCTTGGCCTCCTCGAAGGACCGGGCCATGCCGTGCTTGGGGGCGGGCAGCCCGGCGGCCTCCAGCACCTCGCCGAAGGCGCCGCGGTCCTCGGCCAGGTCGATGCTCTCGGGGCTGGTCCCCACGATGGGCACGCCGGCCGCCTTCAGCGCGCGGGCCAGGCCCAGCGGGGTCTGGCCGCCGAGCTGGACGATCACGCCGACCACCTCGCCGGTGAGCTGCTCGGCCCGGACGACCTCCAGGACGTCCTCCAGCGTGAGCGGCTCGAAGTAGAGCCGGTCGCTGGTGTCGTAGTCGGTGGAGACGGTCTCGGGGTTGCAGTTGACCATGACCGTCTCGTAGCCGGCCTCGGCCAGCGCGAAGGACGCGTGGACGCAGCTGTAGTCGAACTCCACGCCCTGGCCGATGCGGTTCGGCCCGGAGCCCAGGATGATCACCTTGGGGCGCTCGCCCCGCGGCACCTCGGTCTCCTCGTCGTAGCTGGAGTACAGGTAGGGCGTGCGCGCGGCGAACTCCGCGGCGCAGGTGTCCACCGTGAGGTAGACGGGGTGCACTCCGAGGGCGTGCCGCAGCTCGCGCACCACCTCCTCGGACTTGCCGACGATCTCCCCGATCTGGGCGTCGGAGAACCCGAGCCGCTTGGCCGAGCGCAGCAGCTCCGCCTCCAGCTTGGGCGCGGCGGCGAGCTCGCGGGCGGTCTCCTCCAGCAGCATCAGCTGGTCGAGGAACCACGGGTCGATCCGGGTCGCGGTGTACAGCTCCTCCACCGTGGCGCCGGCCCGCAGCGCCTGCTGCACCTGGTGCAGCCGGTGCTCGGTGGGCGTCGCGGCGGCGCGCAGCAGCTCCCGCTTCTCCTGCTCCCCGCCGGGCGCGCCGGCCCAGGACAGGCCCACGCCCTTCTTCTCCAGCGACCGCATCGCCTTCTGCAGCGCCTCGGGGAAGGACCGGCCGATGGCCATGGCCTCGCCCACCGACTTCATGGTGGTGGTGAGCCCGGGGTCGGCACCGGGGAACTTCTCGAACGCGAACCGCGGCACCTTCACGACCACGTAGTCGAGGCTCGGCTCGAAGCTGGCCGGGGTCTCCGCGGTGATGTCGTTGGGGATCTCGTCCAGGGTGTAGCCCACCGCGAGCTTCGCGGCGATCTTGGCGATCGGGAAGCCCGTGGCCTTGGAGGCGAGCGCCGAGGAGCGCGACACCCGCGGGTTCATCTCGATGACGATGACCCGCCCGGTCTCGGGGTGCACGGCGAACTGGATGTTGCAGCCGCCGGTGTCGACCCCGACCTCGCGGATGACCGCGATGCCGATGTCGCGCAGCCGCTGGTACTCGCGGTCGGTCAGCGTCATCGCGGGCGCGACGGTGATGGAGTCGCCGGTGTGCACGCCCATCGGGTCGAGGTTCTCGATGGAGCAGACGACGACCACGTTGTCGTGGGCGTCGCGCATGAGCTCCAGCTCGTACTCCTTCCAGCCGAGGATGGACTCCTCCAGGAGCACTTCGGTGGTCGGCGAGAGCGCCAGCCCCTGGCCGGCGATGCGGCGGAGCTGGGTCTCGTCGTGGGCGAAGCCCGAGCCGGCGCCGCCCATGGTGAAGGACGGGCGGACGACCACGGGGTAGCCGAGCTCGTCGGCGGCGGCCAGGCACTCCTCCAGGGTGTGGCAGATCCGCGACCGGGCGGACTCACCGCCGATCCGCTCGACGATGCCCTTGAAGGTGTCGCGGTCCTCACCGGACTGGATGGCGTCGATGTTGGCGCCGATGAGCTCGACGTTGTACTTGTCCAGCACGCCGGCCTCGTGCAGCGCGACGGCGGTGTTCAGCGCGGTCTGGCCGCCCAGCGTGGGCAGCAGGGCGTCCGGGCGCTCCTTGGCGATGATCTTCTCGACCATCTCGGGCGTGATCGGCTCGACGTAGGTGGCGTCGGCGAACTCCGGGTCGGTCATGATGGTGGCCGGGTTGGAGTTGACCAGGATGACGCGCAGGCCCTCGGCCTTGAGCACCCGGCACGCCTGGGTGCCGGAGTAGTCGAACTCGCACGCCTGGCCGATGACGATCGGCCCGGAGCCGATCACGAGTACGGAAGACAGATCACTGCGGCGCGGCATTGTTCCCTCGGAAAGTTGCGGTTGCACGGCACGCGACGCTGGGCGTCGCACCGCGGACGGCGGCGGGGCCGACGGGGCTCGTCGGGGTCGGCTGTGGCCGGCCGGGCGCGGCGCGCTGCGGCGCGCGCCCGGCCGCGCGGTGGCGGGGCGGCAGACCGTCCCTCACCCGGCGGCTCCGGTGGGAACCGCGCCCTTCTCACGGGCCATCAGGGCGCAGAACTCGTCGAACAGTTCGGCGGCGTCGTGCGGTCCGGCGGCGGCCTCGGGGTGGTACTGGACGCTGAAGGCCGGCCGGTCCAGCAGGCGCAGTCCCTCGACCACGTCGTCGTTGAGGTCGATGTGGCTGACCTCGGCGCGGCCGTAGGGCGTCTCGAACGGCCCGTCGGTGGGCGCGTCGACGGCGAAGCCGTGGTTGTGGCTGGTGATGTGCACCCGGCCCGAGTGCACGTCGCGCACGGGCTGGTTCACCCCGCGGTGCCCGAAGCGCAGCTTGTAGGTCCCCAGCCCCAGGGCGCGGCCGAGGATCTGGTTGCCGAAGCAGATCCCGAACAGCGGCCGGCGGGCCTCCAGGACGCCGCGCATCGCCGCGACCGGGCCGTCGGCCGTGGCCGGGTCGCCGGGACCGTTGCTGAAGAACACGCCGTCGGGGTCGAGGGCGAGGATCTCCTCGGCGGTGGCGGTGGCCGGCAGCACCCGCACCTCGCAGCCGCGTTCGGCCAGCCGCTGCGGGGTCATCGCCTTGATGCCGAGGTCCACGGCGGCGACCGTGAAGCGGGTCGGCACCCCCTCCGGCGGGAGGACGGTGTAGGGCTCGGTGGTGGTGACCTCGGCCGACAGGTCGGCGCCGGCCATCTGCGGGCTGTCCAGGACCCGGGCCAGCAGCCGCGCCGGGTCGGTCTCGGTGGTGCTGATGCCCGCGCGCATGGCACCGCGGTCGCGCAGGTGCCGGGTGAGCGCGCGGGTGCCGGGCATGGCGATGCCCACGACGCCCTGCCGGCGCAGCTCCTCGTCCAGCGTGCGGCGCGCCCGCCAGTTCGACGGGATGCGGGCCGGCTCGCGCACCACGTAGCCGGCCACCCAGATCCGCCCGGACTCGGGGTCGTCGTCGTTCACGCCGGTGTTGCCGATGTGCGGCGCGGTCATCGCGACGATCTGCCGGTGGTAGGACGGGTCGGTGAGCGTCTCCTGGTAGCCGGTCATACCGGTGTTGAACACGATCTCGCCGAACGCCTCGCCCTCAGCCCCGAAGGAGCGCCCGTGGAACACGCGGCCGTCCTCAAGGACCAGAATGGCCGGAATCTGCACGTTCTTCACTTCTGTCACTGGATCTTCCCATCAAGGACCGTCGGCGTACCGCGCAGGAAGGTGGCGACCACCCGGCCGGGCAGGGTCGTGCCCCGGTAGGGGGAGTTGCCGCTCTTGGAGGCCATCGCCGCCGGGTCGATCTCCCTGGTCGCGGCCGCGTCGTACAGCGTAACGTTCGCGGGTTCGCCGACCTCCAGCGGCCGCCCGTGCCCGGACAGGCGTCCGATGCGCGCCGGAGTCGCCGACATGCGCTCGGCCACGCCGGCCCAGTCGAGCAGGCCGGTGTCGACCATGGTGTGCTGCACCACCGAGAGCGCGGTCTCCAGGCCGATCATGCCCATGGCCGCGTTGGACCACTCCGTCTCCTTGGCCTCGATCGGGTGCGGCGCGTGGTCGGTGGCCACGCAGTCGATCGTGCCGTCGGCGAGGGCCTCGCGCAGCGCCGCCACGTCCTCGGCGGTGCGCAGCGGCGGGTTGACCTTGTAGATCGGGTCGTAGCTCTCGGCGAGGTCGTCGGTGAGCAGCAGGTGGTGCGGCGTGACCTCGGCGGTGACGTCGCAGCCGCGGCTCTTGGCCCAGCGCAGGATCTGCACGGACCCCTTGGTCGACACGTGGCAGATGTGCAGCCGGGAGCCGACGTGCTCGGCGAGCAGGCAGTCGCGGGCGATGATGGCCTCCTCGGCCACCGCGGGCCAGCCGGCCAGCCCCAGGCGGTCGGAGACCACGCCCTCGTTCATCTGCGCGCCCTCGGTGAGGCGGGGCTCCTGGGCGTGCTGGGCGACGACGCCGTCGAAGGCCTTGACGTACTCCAGCGCGCGCCGCATGAGCAGCGCGTCGGAGACGCACATGCCGTCGTCGGAGAAGACCCGGACGCGGGCGATGGAGTCGGCCATGGCGCCCAGCTCGGCCAGGTGCGCGCCGTCGAGGTTCTGGGTGACGGCGCCGACCGGCTGGACGTCGCAGTGGCCGGCGTCGCGGCCGAGCCGCCACACCTGCTCCACCACGCCGGCGGTGTCGGCGACCGGGTCGGTGTTGGCCATGGCGTGCACGGCCGTGTAGCCGCCCATGGCGGCCGCACGGGCGCCGCTGGCCACGGTCTCGGCGTCCTCCCGGCCGGGCTCGCGCAGGTGGGTGTGCAGGTCCACCAGGCCGGGCAGCGCGATGAGGCCGTGCGCCTCGACGACCTCGGCGGCAGGGTCGCCGGCGGCCGGTGCGCCGACGGCGGCGACGCGGCCGTCGCGGATGAGGATGTCGGCGGGATCGCCGCCGAGGGGGCGGGCACCGCGGATCAGGAAGGTGGGGTTGTGGGTCATGCGGGTCTCCTAGTTGCCGTTCCCGATCGCGGACTCCGAGCCGCCGAGCAGGAGGTAGAGCACCGCCATGCGCACGCTCACGCCGTTGGCGACCTGCTCGGTGATGGTGGAGCGCGGCGAGTCGGCGACCTCCGCGGAGATCTCCATGCCGCGGATCATCGGGCCGGGGTGCATGACGATCGCGTCGTCGTGCAGCCGGGCGAAGCGATCGCGGTCCAGTCCGTAGCGCCGGCTGTACTCGCGGGCGGTCGGGAAGAACGCGGCCCGCATGCGCTCGGCCTGGACCCGCAGCATCATCACGACGTCGCTCTTGGGGAGCACCTCGTCGAGGTCGTAGCTCACGGCGCACGGCCAGGTGCCGACCGAGACCGGCAGCAGGGTGGGCGGCGCGACGAGGGTGACCTCGGCGCCCAGGGTGTGCAGCAGCAGGACGTTGGACCGGGCCACCCGGCTGTGCCGGATGTCACCGACGATCGCGACCCGCAGGCCCTCCAGCCGGCCCATGCGCTCGCGCATGGTGTAGGCGTCCAGCAGCGCCTGGGTGGGGTGCTCGTGCGTGCCGTCCCCGGCGTTGAGCACCGCGCCGTCGACCCAGCCGGCCAGCCGGCGCGCGGCCCCGGAGGCGCTGTGCCGGATGACGACGCCGTCGGCGCCCATCGCCTGCAGGGTCAGCGCGGTGTCCTTGAGGCTCTCCCCCTTGGAGACGCTGGACCCCTTGGCGGAGAAGTTGATGACGTCGGCCGACATCCGCTTGGCGGCGGCCTCGAACGAGATGCGGGTGCGGGTGGAGTCCTCGTAGAAGAGGTTCACCACGGTGCGCCCCCGCAGGGTGGGCAGCTTCTTCACCGACCGGCTGCTGACCTGGGCCAGCTCGCGGGCGGTGTCGAGCACGAGGGTGGCCTCGTCGCGGGAGAGGTCCCCCGCGGAGAGCAGGTGGCGCATCAGCTCTCCTCCTCCTCGGCGGAGCCGGCCCGGCCGGCGCGCGGCCGCGCGGGGCCGAGCAGCACGGCGTCGCGCCCGTCGAGCTCCTCCACCAGGACGGTGACCGTCTCGCGCACCGAGGTGGGCAGGTTCTTGCCGACGTAGTCGGCGCGGATCGGCAGCTGGCGGTGGCCGCGGTCGACGAGCGTGGCGAGCTGGACGGCACGCGGCCGGCCGATGTCGTTGAGCGCGTCGAGGGCGGCGCGCACGGAGCGGCCGGAGAAGAGCACGTCGTCCACCAGGACGACGACGCGGCCGTCGACCCCCTCGGCCGGGATCTCCGTGCGGCCGAGCGCGCGGGCCGGGGCCAGCCGCAGGTCGTCGCGGTACATCGTGATGTCCAGCGATCCCCAGGGGATGGCGCGGCCCTCCACCTGGGTGATGCGCCCGGCCAGCCGGCGGGCGAGCGGGACCCCGCGGGTGGGGATGCCCAGCAGGGTGATGTCGGTGGCGCCCTTGGTGCGCTCCAGCACCTCGTGGGCGATGCGGGTCAGTGCCCGGTTGATCTCGGGGCCCTCCAGGACGGCCCGCGCGTCGCCGAGGTCCGCGCGCGACGGCGGCCCGGCGGCGGTACTGCTGGTGCTGCCACCTTCCGCATGCTTTCGGGCATGCATGAGGATGACCTCCTTCCCTGCCTCACGGAACAGGTCGTTAAAGGACGTCGAACGTCTTTCACGCTACCAGCGTGATCACGGCGCCCCGACGCCGAGTGAGCGGGTTCCGGGTGTGACTGTGACTCTCGACACAGCAATGCTCCTTGATTTCACCGGTCCGGGATGGCGGGCCCCGTTCGTGCGATGCGCCCCGGAACCGCCTCCAGATCCCCAAAGTCCTTGCGCAACGGCCGTTTTCGACGCTCCGTGACCAGACATTGTGTCCTATTTGGTCGCGGTATGAGAGACCCCTCACCTACGCACAGTTTGGCCACTGATTAGTCGCGTTTTCGCCTAACGGCTTGACCTGGCGTCGCCACCGCCTTACGGTCACTGTCCGTAACCAATCTGGGTGGGACAGCCGCACACCGCTCCCGCGAGACAACCTGACCACGAGGTTTCCGGGGCGGCTGCGCCAACCGGGGATCCGGCGACCGCCGGGAACCGGGGCCGCTCCGCCCACACCACCACCGTTCACGGCCGGGGAGCGACGAAGAAGATGCCATCCGAATACGCGAAGTCCCTCGGCGCGCGACTGCGCGCCATCCGGACCCAGCAGGGCCTGTCCCTGCACGGGGTCGAGGAGAAGTCCCACGGGCGCTGGAAGGCCGTCGTCGTGGGTTCCTACGAGCGCGGCGACCGCGCCGTCACCGTCCAGAAGCTGGCCGAGCTCGCCGACTTCTACGGCGTGCCGATGTCGGAGCTCCTGCCGGGCGGCGCCGCTCCGGCCCCGCTGGGCCCGACGCCGAAGCTGGTCATCGACCTGGAGCGCATGCAGCAGCTGCCGCAGGAGAAGGCCGGCCCGCTCGCGCGCTACATCGCCACCATCCAGAGCCAGCGCGGCGACTACAACGGCCGCGTGCTGTCCATCCGCCAGGAGGACCTGCGCTCGCTGGCCGTCATCTACGACCGGTCGCCCGCCGACCTCACGGAGGAGCTGATCAACTGGGGCGTCCTGGACCCGGAGGCCCGCCGCGCGGTGGACGCGTTCTAGGACCGGACCGCTCCCAGGCCTCTTCTTCGACGGCGGTGGCGTCCCCCCTGCCCCAGGGGATGCCCGTACGGACGGGCCCGCCACCGGCCGGAGTACGCCCCGTCGGCGCCGCACCGCGGTGATGGGGACGGGGGACCGGGGCGCGGCCGGACGCGCGCCGGACACGGGGCACCGGTCCGGGAGCGCGATGGCCGGACATGTGGACACGGTCGAGCGAGAGGCTTCCCCTCCCCCCGCCCGACCGCTTCCGCTCCGGACGACGACGCGGTCGCCGGAGCGCGCCCCGGAGGGCACAACCACTTATCGAACATGCGTTCGATACATCACCGAACTTACCCCTCGAACAGGCGTTCGTCAACCGTCGGGCCTCCGGCGCGCCCCGGCACGTGTCGCCCCCCGACGCGCGCGTCCGGCGAGCGCATCGGAGCGGCCGCCGACGACGCGCGGCGCGGCCAGTAACCGGCGGACCCGGCCCGGCCCCGTAGTGTGGCGCTGTGCAGACCGAGATCGAGCTGTGGGAGCTCGCCGCCCCGGCCTTCGTCCGCGCCGTGCCGGCGCTGCTGGAGGTCTACCGCGCGGCCATGGCCCCGCCCGGCGACCAGTTGACCGGGCGCCGGGCCATCATGGAGCGCCACGCCGGCCACCCGCGGTTCCGTTCGTTCACCGCGGTCCGGACGGCCGACGGCTCGGCGGTCGGCTTCGCCTACGGCTTCCACGGGCAGCGCGGGCAGTGGTGGCACGACGTCGTGAGCGACGCGCTGCGGCTCCGCGACCCCGACGCCGAGCGGCACTGGTTCACCGACTCGTTCGAGATCGCCGAGGTGCACGTACGCCCGGAGTGGCAGGGGCGCGGCATCGGCCGGCGGATGCTGGAGGCGCTCGCCGCCGAGCGCCCCGAGCTCACCGCCGTGCTGTCGACGCACAGCGGACCGACCCGGGCCCGCGCGCTGTACCACTCGTGCGGCTTCACCGACGTCCTCACGGACTTCCGCTTCCCCGGAAGCCCGGATCAGCCCTTCACGATCATGGCCGCGCCGCTGCCGCTGCCGGCTGGCGGGAGCCGGCGATCCGCTGGTAGATCTCCCGGGTCGCGGTCGACTGGTTGAACGTGATGAAGTGGATGCCCGGCGCGCCCTCGTCGAGCAGCCGCTCGCACAACCGGGTGGCCTGCTCGATGCCGAGCTCGCGCACCGCCTCCGGATCGTCGGCCACCCGCTCGAACTCCGCGGCCAGCCGGCGCGGGAACGGGGCTCCGGAGAGCTGCTCGGAGCGCTCGATCGTGGCGAGCTTCACGACCGGCATGATCTCGGGGATGATCGGCACGTCGCAGCCGCGGGCCGCCACGCGGTCGCGCAGCCGCAGGTACTCGTCGGCCTCGAAGAACATCTGGGTGATGGCGTAGTCGGCGCCGGCCCGGATCTTGCGCACGAAGAACTCGACGTCGCTGTCGATGTCGGCCGAGCGGGGGTGCTTGTAGGGGAACGCCGCCACCCCGACGCAGAAGTCGCCGCTCTCCTTGATCAGCCGGACCAGCTGGTCGGCGTACTCCAGGCCCTCGGGGTGCCGCACCCACTCGCCGAGCGGGTCCCCGGGCGGATCGCCGCGCAGCGCGAGCATGTTGCCGACCCCCACCCCGGCGAAGCGCCCGATCAGGTGGCGCAGCTCCCGGACCGAGTGGTCCACCGCGGTCATGTGCGCCACCGGCAGCAGCGTGGTGTCGGTGGCCATGCGCTCGGTGATCTCCACCGTGCGGTCGCGGGTTCCGCCGCCGGCCCCGTACGTCACCGAGACGAACGACGGCTGCAGCGCCTCGATCTCGCGGATCACGCGCCACAGCTTGCGCTGCCCCTCGGGGGTCTTCGGGGGGAAGAACTCGAAGGAGAAGGTGGGCTTTCCGGCGGTGAGGAGGTCGCTGATGCGGCGGGGGCGGGCGGTGAGTCCCGGCGCCGCGCCAGAACGTGTCGGTGACCCAAGCATGCGTCCAACTGTAGTCCACCAGCCCGGTAGGAGACCGTTCGGATCCGGTCCGCGGCCACGGTAACCGCAGTTCACGCCCCGGCCGGACCTGCCGTCACGTGCCAGCTCCCGCCGGGCCGCGCTCCCGCGCCCGGCGCGAACCGCCGGCCGCGCCGCCCGGGCCGGCCAGGGCGGTGACAGCGGATACCCTGCCTGCATGGATTCCTCGCATTTCTCCCCTGTCTCCTTTATGCGGCCGGCCGTGGACGCCGAGCTCGCGGACTTCGTCCGGCGGCGCCGCGCCGAGGTGCTGGAGATCGGCGAGGAGCTGGCCCCCGTCCTCGACGCGCTGGAGGCGATGCTGGCCGGCGGCAAGCGCATCCGCCCGGCGTTCTGCTACTGGGGGTGGCGGGGAGCCGGCGGTCCCGAGACCCGGGCGATCCACGTCGCCGCGGCGGCACTGGAGTTCCTCCAGGCCTGCGCCCTCATCCACGACGACGTCATCGACAACAGCGACACCCGCCGCGGCCTGCCGGCCACCCACCGGAGGCTGGCCGTGCTGCACGCCTCCTCCGGCTGGACCGGCGACTCCGCTGCCTTCGGACAGGGCGCCGCGGTGCTGCTCGGTGACCTGTGCCTCGCGTGGTGCGACGCGATGTACCAGTCCAGCGGCCTCTCGGAGGCCGCGCTGCGCGCCGGCCGCCCGGCCTTCGACCTGATGCGCTCGGAGGTCATGGCGGGCCAGTACCTCGACCTGGTGGAGCAGGCGCGGGAGGCCGACACGGTCGACGCCGCACTGCGCGTCATGACCTACAAGTCGGCCAAGTACACGATCGAGCGCCCCCTCCACCTGGGCGCCGCCCTGGCCGGCCGCCACGACGAGCTCGCCCCGGTGTACACCGCCTACGGAATCCCGCTCGGCATCGCCTTCCAGCTGCGCGACGACGTGCTCGGCGTCTTCGGCGACCCGGACGAGACCGGCAAGCCGGCCGGCGACGACCTCCGCGAGGGCAAGCGCACCGTCCTCGTGGCCGAGACACTGCGCCGGGCCCCCGCCGCCGGCGCCGCCGAGTTCCGCCGCCACCTGGGCGATCCGGACCTCTCCGCGGAGACGGTGGAGTGGATGCGCGACCTGATCACCGACAGCGGCGCCCTGGCCGCCTGCGAACGCCGTATCGACCGCTACGTCGCACAGGCCACCGACGCCCTCCAGACGGACGCGGTCGCCGACGACGCCCGCTCCGCCCTGGCCGACCTCATCGTGGCGGCCACGGCCCGCAAGCACTGAGGCCGCGCCCGGAGGCCCGCAGAGCCCCCTGTGCTGGCTCCCGTTGCGGGGAGGGGCGGCGTCCCGCCCCCGGCCCTCGGAGCGACGACGCTGGACGGCGACATCCGCGCACGGGCGGGGAGCAGCGCCTCTTGGACCGCTTCCCCCCGTATGCCTCATCAGAGCCATCGCCGCGTGCGCGGGGAGCCGGGCCCCGCGTCGCTGGGGCATGTTGGGAAGTTCAGCGCCATTCCCCGATGGCCGCGGTCCAGACGGTGGCCTCGAAGCGTGCGGCGTGCTTGCCGGAGCGGGCGGCCATCTCCCGGTTGCGTTCGAGCCGGTTGGCCCCGCGCTCCCTCGCATGCCGGTCGCCGTCGTCAGCCGAGCCCGAGACGCGGGCACCGCCCCGCCAGTCGGTGCGTGCACAGCCGGCCACCTGGTCGGCTGACTCGGGAACCAGTCACTCGGGTCCCGCGTCGGCGCGGCCGGACCCTGATCGCCGCCGCACGGCCAGGACACCGCGATGACTGTCCCGGAGCGCGGGGATCTCCGTGCCGCCCGGCGGTGATGATCGCAGCGAACCGACCGTCCCGGCCTCGCCATGGAGACCGCCCGGCACGGCGAGCCGAAGCCACGTCGGCGCACTCACGCCGTCCAAGGCGGATCGTCTCCCTGCGAGGGGAGCAGCGACCCGCCATGGCGGTCCTGGTGGCGGGATCATCCCCGCGTGCGCGGGGAGCAGAGAGACAGCGTCGCCGTACCGAGAGTGGTGGTGGGGCCATCCCCGCGTGCGCGGGGAGCAGTCTCGTTGACCTGGGACGATATCAAGCCGCAGCGCGTGTTCCAGCCCTGCGTGGGGCTCACGTCTCCTTGCCGGTCCGCGGCGTCGGCACGCGGGACCGGTCCGTTTCCCGTCGCCTCCGCCTGAAGCGGGCCCGGAGCCCCGCGGAGGCCGGGCACGTCGTTCTCCGGTGGATGCCGGAGAGCCGAGCTCGCGCCGGAGCCCGTCCCGCCGGTCGCATGACATGAATCCTCCTTGAGGGGGATGGCCGGCAGGCGCGCGTGGTCCGAAGCTGGGACGGGGCCGGTACAGGTCCTTCCCTCGATGAGCCCCCGGCCGGAGGTCGCAGCCGTGAGTCCCCCTCGAAGCGTGCCGCGCGGCCCCGCGCGCCCGGACGAACGTGCGCTCGCGCCCGACCTGGCGCGCGGGGCCATGCTGCTGCTGATCGTGCTGGCGAACACCCCCTGGTACCTGGGGTCCTACGACCTGCCCGCCACCGCGCACCCCGTGGACGGCGCGGCCCTGGACCGCGTCGTGCGGTTCGTGATGATCGTCGCGGTGGACGCGCGGTCCTACCCCATGTTCGCGCTGCTGTTCGGCTACGGCATGGTGCGGCTGTACGACCGCCAGCGGGCGGCCGGCGGCGGCGAGCGGGCGGCCGCCGCGCTGGTGCGGCGGCGCAACCTGTGGCTGCTCGCCTTCGGCTTCGCGCACGCCGCGCTGCTGTTCGCCGGCGACATCCTCGGCGCCTACGGCCTGGCCGGGCTGGTGCTCGGCGGGCTGCTGCTGCGCCAGACGGAGCCGGCGGTACGGCTCTGGGCGGGGCTCCTGGGCACACTCGTGGCGGCGCTGTTCGCGTTCTCCGCCGCCGCGGCCGTCATGGCCCTCGCCGACCCCGCGTCCGCCGCCGGGGACGCGGGGCCCACGGCCGTCCAGGCGCTGCTGCAGGTCACGTTCACCGACCCGGACGCGGCGACCGCGATGGCGCGCCGGGCCGTGCTGTGGCCGCTCGCCGCGGTGGCGCAGGCGCTCTCGCTGATCATCCCGGCGGCCGTCGCGGTCGGGATGTGGGCGGCGCGGCACCGGGTCCTGGAGCGGCCGGCCCGGTACCGGCGGCTGCTGGTGCGGGTGGCCGTGGCGGGCGTGGGCGTCGGATGGCTCACCGGGCTGCCGCAGGCGCTCGCGCACGTGGGGCTGCTGGAGGTCGCCGATCCGGCGTACGCGGCGCTCGCCGGTCTCGCCACACTGGGCGGACCGGCCGGCGGGGTCGGGTACGTCGCGGTGTTCGCCCTGTTCGCCGCCCGCTACAACGCCCGCGCCCCGAGGCGGATGGGGCGGGCGGCCGTCACCGTGCTCACCGCGGTCGGTTCCCGGTCGCTGTCCTGCTACCTGGCCCAGTCGCTGCTCTGCGCCCCGCTCCTGGCAGCGTGGGGGCTCGGCCTCGGCGCGCACCTCGGCAGCGCGGGCATGGCCGGTGTCGCGGCGGCGGTGTGGCTGCTGACCGCCGCGGCCGCACTCGCCCTGCACCAGGCGCGGCGGCGCGGGCCCGCCGAGGCTCTGCTGCGGCGGCTGGTGTACGGGCGGGCGGTGTGACGGCGTTACGTCAGGCGTGGATGTGCGCGCAGGCGCTCGGGTTCCGGCGGATGAACCCCTCGATGGACTGCGGTGGGTGCCCGGTGAGGTCGGAGACGGCGGGGCTCACCACGTCCAGCTCGCCGCGGGCGATGGCGGCGTAGGAGCTGGCCCAGCCCTCGACCGCCCATTCGGGCGCGCCGACCCGGCGCCGGGACTCCAGCGCCTCCTCCCACGTCTCGGGCAGGTAGCGGAGCGGCTTGCCGGTCAGCGCGGAGAGCCGGTCGACGGTCTGCCCGAGGGTGACCGCCTCCGGGCCGGTGATGTCGTAGGTCCGGCCGTCGTGCTCCCGGCCGCCGAGCAGCACCGTGGTGGCGACGTCGGCGATGTCGTCGCGCGACACCCAGGCGACCCGGCCCTGGCCGGCCGGCCCCCGGATCAGGCCGGACTCGTCGGCCCAGCGCGGCACCAGGTCGAGGTAGAGGCTCGGCCGCAGGAAGGTGTGCGCGACGTCCGTGGAGCGGATGTGCGCCTCGGTGAAGAAGTGGTCCCGGGCGAAGGTGAAGGTCGCCGCAGGGCCGGCCGCCAGGAAGGACAGATACACGATGCGGGTCACCCCGGCGGCGATCGCGGCGTCCACGGCGCCGATGTGGTGCTGCACCCGCTCGGGGTCCTCCCCCGCCGAGACGAGGAACAGCGTGTCGGCGCCCCGCACGGCGCGTTCGAACGCGGCGGGGTCCTCGTACACCGCCATGGCGGCGCTGGCGCCGGCCAGTTCGGGCGCCCGGTTGAGGTCGCGCACCACGAGTCGCTGGCTGGCACCCCGCCGGGCCAGCCGCCTGGCCACCCGGCCGCCCACGGCCCCGGTGGCGCCGGTGACTCCGATGATGTGTGCTGCGTCCTGCTCGTCGCCCATGACTCCCTATCTTGGGCGACCGGTGGCGCGGAGACCGCGATCGGCACGCGGAAGGAACCGGTTGGTCCCGACTTCTCCCGGTGGCGAGCTCGCCCAGGAGCCCACATTTCGGCCCTCGCCGGAATTTCGGACGGGGGGCGTGCGTGGGCGGCCGCCCTCAGCCGTGGTCGGGGGACCGAATCCCGCCATACTCCGTTCTTTATGACATAGATTCCCAAATCGGGCAATTGGTCGATCGGGGTCCGGGCTGCCCCGGTCGGCCCGCCGCGCCTCACCGCCGCGGTCGTCCAACCGGAGCACAGCCGGCAGAGGCCCGTGGTCCCCGTGGTGAGCCACGCCCTGACGCCCTCCGGCGGAGCTGTCCGGGACCGCTCCGCGGCGGGCCGTCAGAGCCGGACCGCCGCCAGCTCCCCCGCCGCGTGCTGCTGCCGGATCAGCTTCTTGTCGAACTTCCCGACCGACGTCTTCGGCACCTCCGCAACCAGCGACCACCAGTCCGGCAGCTGCCAGCGAGCGACGTGCTCGGCGAGGAAGTCCCGCAGCTCCGCGAAGCCCGCCGCCGCCCCCGGTTCCAGGACCACCGCGGCGAGGGGGCGCTCGCCCCACTTCTCGTCCGGGACGGCGACCACGGCGGCCTCCCGCACGTCCGGGTGGGCCATCAGGTGCCCCTCCAGCTCGACCGACGAGATCCACTCGCCGCCGGACTTGATCACGTCCTTGGACCGGTCGGTCAGGCGGAGGTAGCCGTCGGGCGTCAGGGTGCCGACGTCGCCGGTGCGCAGCCACCCGTCGTGGAACCGGTCCGGGTCGGCGCCGCGGTGGTAGGAGCCGGTCACCCACGGCCCGCGCACCTCCAGTTCACCCACGCCGCGGCCGTCGTGCGGCACCGGATGGCCGTCGGCGCCGACCAGCCGGCCCCGGACGCTCGCGGGCAGCCGGCCCTGGCTGAGCCGGTAGGACCACCTGCGCTCCCCCTCGGCGCCGGCCGGCGGGTGCGCGACGCTGCCCAGCGGGGAGGTCTCGGTCATCCCCCACGCGTGCAGCACCGGGATCCCGTACCGCTCCTCGAAGAGCCGCATCAGCGCCGGCGGGCAGGCCGCGCCGCCGATGACCACCCGCCGCAGGGTGGAGACGTCGCGCGGCGCGGTCTCCAGTTCGCGCACCAGCCCCTGCCAGACGGTCGGCACGGCCGCGGCGAGGGTGGGCCGCTCCGCCGCGACCATGTCGGCGAGCGGGCCGGGCTGGAGGAAGCGGTCGGGGAGCACCAGGGAGCAGCCCACCATGAGCGCCGCGTAGGGCAGCCCCCACGACATCGCGTGGAACATCGGCACCACGGCGAGGACCCGGTCCTCGGGGCGCACCTCCAGGCCGTCGGACATGCAGACCTGCATGGAGTGCAGCCAGATCGAGCGGTGGCTGTAGGCCACGCCCCTGGGGTCGCCGGTGGTCCCGGAGGTGTAGCACATCGCCGCGGCGTCGCGTTCGTCCGCGACGGGCCAGTCGAACTCCTCCGGTCTGCCGGCGAGGAGCTCGTCGTAGCGGTGCACCTGGACGCCGTCGGGGACCGCCTGCGGGGCGGGCAGGTCGTCCGGCCCGCCGCCGGCCACGACGACGTGCCGCACCGTCTTCAGGTCGGGCAGCAGCGGCGTGAGCACCGGCAGCAGCGAGGCGTCGACGATCACGACGTGGTCCTCGGCGTGGTTGGCGATGTAGCGGATCTGGTCCGGGTGCAATCTGATGTTGAGGGTGTGCAGGACCGCCCCCATGGCGGGTACGGCCAGGTAGCTCTCCAGGTGCTCCTGGTTGTTCCACTGGAAGGTGGCCACCCGCTGGTCGCCGGTGACGCCCAGCTCGCGCAGGGCGTGCGCCAGCCGTGCGGCCCGCCGGCCGACCTCGGCGAGGCTGCTGCGGCGCGGTTCACCGCCGGTCCAGGTGACCACGGAGGCCGCGCCGTGCACGGCGGTGCCGTAGCGGACCAGGTCGGCGACGGACAGCGGGACGTCCTGCATGGTGCTGCGCATGTGCCCTCACCCGAATCGGTCGTTGTGATCGATGTCACGAGGGTAGGAGGCGCGGACGGCCCGGTACAGCGGTCCCGGAATGACGGTTGGCTAACGACGCCGCGCGCGGCAGCGCCGCGCTACCCGGCCGCGGCGAGCCGGCGCCGGAACTCCGCGGCGGCGGCGTGCGGGTCCCCGGCCTCGGTGATGGCGCGGACGACGACCACCCGGCGGGCGCCGGCGGCGATCACCTGGTCGAGGTTGCGCAGGTCGATCCCGCCGATGGCGAACCACGGCCGCCGGGATCCCAGCGCGGCGGCGTGCTCCACGATCGGCAGTCCGGCGGCGGGGCGGCCCGGCTTGGTCGGTGTGGCCCACGCGGGGCCGACGCAGAAGTAGTCGACCCCCGGCTGGGCCGCCGACGCGGTGGCGAGGTCCGGCGTGTTGTTCGACCGGCCGATCAGGGGCTCGTCGCCGATGATCTCGCGGGCGTAGCGCACCGGCAGGTCGTTCTGGCCGAGGTGCAGGACGTCGGCCCGCGCGGCGCGCGCGATGTCGGCGCGGTCGTTGACGGCCAGCAGCGCGCCGTGCCGCCGGCAGGCCGCGCGCACGACCTCCAGGGCGTCGAGTTCCTCGCGCGCCTCCAGGGCCTTGTCCCGCAGCTGGACGATGTCCACGCCGCCGGACAGCGCCGCGTCGAGGAACTCGGCGAGGTCGCCCCGCTCCCGGCGGGCGTCGGTGCACAGGTAGAGCCGGGCGGCGGCCAGGCGCTCCCGGAGATCCGTGGCGGTCACGTGGGCCAGGGTAGCGCCGCGCCGGCCCGGCCGGGCGTCCCGGCCCCGATGACCGCACGGCGCCGCACGCCTGGCCCCGCGGTGGGCCAACGCGCCGCGGGCCCTGCCGCGGGTGGCCGCCCCCTGCCCGGCCGGTTCCCTCGGCGGCGTGGCCCGGTCCCCGGGGCGCTCCCATCGGAGGCGGTGGAAGCGGCGCGGCCCGGCCCACGCCCCCGCGCCGGTCGGACGGCCCGACGCGATCGGGGGCACCCGCGTCGCGGGCCGGGGCGCCGGGTGCGCACAGCGGCCTCCTCGTGCGCCCTGGAGTCGTCCCATGGCCGCCGGCTCCCCGCTGTCCGGCCCGTCTCCCTTTCAGGACCGGGATGGTTCGCGCGCCTGGCAGAATCCGAGCCGTGACGACCGTATCCGGTGACTTCTCGTTGACGATGGACGAGCTGCGCGTCGTGGCGCGCTACGCGGCGGAGAGCGCGCAGGGCGTCCTCCCGGTCTTCGAGGCCGCGGCGCCCGGTGACCCCCGGCCTCGCGCGGCCATCGCGGCCGCCTGGGAGTTCGTCGATGGCGCGCGCAGGACCACGTTGCAGCGCGTCACCGCACTGGATGCCCACCGGGCGGCGAGGGAAGCGGCCACCGAGGCCGCGCGGCTTGCCGCACGTGCCGCCGGTGATGCCGCGGCTGCCGCGTACCTGCATCCGATCGCGAAAGCCACCCAGGTCGGCCACATCCTGCGCGCCGCCGCATGTGCGGCCCGCGTGGCCGAGTTGAACGCGGGCGGCGATCCGGCCGTGGGAAGCAGGATGATCGAGCAGGCCCGGGAACGCGCCACACCGGTCCTCATCAGCGTCCTTCGCCGCTATCCACTCGCCCCGACTGGCAAGAGCCGCGTCGCCCAACTCATGACGAGCCTGGACGCTTCGCTGCGGGCCTCGTCCTGAATGAGCCTGGATGAGGTGGTCCGCCGCCGTCCCGAGGCCCGTATCCTCCCGGCGCCGCGCTCAGGGGCGGAGTCGCCTCGTTCGGGCGCTGGTGCCGGGCGGTCCGGTTAGCGGCCCGCACGCTGCCGGCGCGGGACACCGCGGCAAGCGCACCCGTCCGGGTACCCCGGGCGGCGGAGCGCCCCGGACATCGTGGGGCCCCGCTGCCACGCCTGCCACCGGGGCGCCGTGATCACCCATCACCACTGAGCGGGTCGCGGCCGCGTTTGCGCCGACCCGCCCGCTGCCAGCTCCGGCCCGCCGTGGAGGGGTGGCCGGACGGCCCCGCCCGTGCTGGCGGGAGTGCCCCTCCCGGTCAGCTCGCGGCGGCGCGGTCCTGCGGGTGCGCCGCCTCCTCCGGCAGCGCCGCGAGGACGGCGGCGAGCAGTCCGGGGAACCGGGCGTCCAGGTCCGCGCGCCGGAGGCGGATCCACCGGTTGCGTCCGTCCACGCGGGTCATGGTGACGCCGGCCTCGCGCAGGACCCGGAAGTGGTGGGACAGCGTCGACTTGTGCACCTGGACCCCCCACTCCTCCGCCGCGCAGCTCCGCTCGGAGCCGTCCGCGACCTGGGCGACCAGGTGCAGCCGCACGGGGTCGGCGAGTGCCGCCAGGACGCGGGAGATGCGCATGTCGTCCCGCGCGGGATGGAAGAGGTGAGTCATGACACCAGGACATCCTTCGCCAGATCGTTTGACAAACATCAAACTAAGGTGCGACGCTCCGACTGTTTGATAGTAGCCAAACCACAAGGACGTGCCGTGACCGCCTCCTCGACCGTCGCACCGCCGTCTCCGGCGACGGCCGGCCCCGAACCGGCCCCGCAGTACTCCGTCGTCCGGCTGCTCCCCCTCGCCGTCGGCACCTTCGCCGTCGGCACCGGTATGTTCGTCACCTCCGGCGTGCTGCCCGACATCGCAGCGGACCTCGGGGTCGGCGTCGCCGCCGCCGGGCAGATGGTCACCGTGTTCGCCCTGGCCTACGCCGTGCTGGCCCCGGTCCTGGCGGCGTTCACCGGCCGGGTGGAGCGCCGCGTCCTCCTGCCGGCCGCCATGGCGCTCTTCCTGGCCGGCAACGCGCTCTCCGCCCTCACCCCCGACTACGCCGTCCTGCTGCTGTCCCGCGTCGTCGCGGCCGCCGGCGCGGCCATGTACACGCCGAACGCCAGTGCCATGGCCGCGGCCCTCAGCCCGGCCCGCCACCAGGGACGCGCCATGGCGGTGGTCATCGGCGGCATGACCGCCTCCACGGCCCTCGGCGTGCCGCTGGGCAGCTGGCTCGGCGGAACCCTCGGCTGGCGGGCCTCGCTGTGGCTGGTGGCCGGCCTCGCGGCGGTCGCGGTGGCGGGGCTGCTCCGGCTGCCGCGCGGCGGGCGGCAGCCCGCGGTGGGGCTGGCCGCCCGGCTGCGCGCGCTGGGCGACCCCCGGCTGCTGCGGGTCGCCGCGCTGACCCTGCTGCCGCTGTGGGCCTGCTTCACCGTGTTCAGCTACGTCGGCGCGGTGTTCGGCCCGGCCGCCGGCGGCACCGGCGGGATGACGGTGCTGCTCTGGGTGTGGGGGGTACTGTCGGTGGTCGGCAGCGTGCTGTCCGGCCGGCTCGCCGACACGCGCGGCCCGCGCTTCGTGCTCCTGGTGACGTTCCCGGTCCTGCTGGCCCTGATGCTCACGGTGCAGGCGGCGAGCACCGGCATCGCCGCGGCCGCGGTCTGGATGGCGGTGTACGGCCTCTTCGGCTGGATGGTCGCCGTGCCGCAGCAGCAGCGCGTGGTCGCGCTCGACCCCGCGGCGGCTCCGGTGCTGCTCAGCCTGAACAGCTCCGCTCTCTACGCCGGCACCTCGCTGGGCGGCCTCATGGGCGGCGCCCTGCTGAGTGGGCTCGACGCCGCACTGCTCGGGTACCCGGCCGCGCTGGTGCTGCTCGTCGCGCTGGCCCTGCTCCTCACGGAGCGCCGCGCCAGCCCCTGACCGCCGTCCGGCACCCGCCGGGCACCGGTGCGCGGTCGCGCTCCGCCCGGGAACGGGCGGAGCGCCGGGTACGGCTAGAGCGCCATGGCCTGCGCGCGGCGCCGCACCTCGGTGCCGCGGTTGGCCGTGATCGCCTCGATCGGCGCGCCGGGCAGAGTGTCGTCCGCCGTGAACAGCCAGCGCAGCGCCTCGTCGGTCGAGAAACCGCAGTCGGCGAGCACCGTCAGCGTGCCCGGCAGGCCCTTGACGACGTCGCCGCCGGAGATGAACGCCGCCGGGATCGACAACTCCCCGGAGCGGGTGGCGCCTAGGAGCTTGTGGTCGCGGATGAGCTGCTTGATCCGGTTGGGACTGACTCCCAGCGCCCGGGCCGCCTCGCGGATGGTCAGCCAGTCGCCGACGAGGGCGTCGGTGTCACGGTCGATCTGTGTCACGTCAGCCAATGTCCCACAAACCGGTGGATTCCAAACGCTATCTGCCCCGTTATCGCTGTCGGCGTAGCGCGCGGCCCGTCACACCCCGCCCTGGCCCGCCTGGCGGGGCGGGATCTACTATGGCCCGAGAGCGACGTCCCCGCGGGAGCCGGGTAGGGACCCGGCTGAGAGGGAGGCTGCCAGCCTCCGACCGCACGAACCTGATCCGGGTCATACCGGCGAAGGGAGTGGAGCTGGCATCGTGTCGTCCCCATCCAACCACGCCGCGCCGCCGAAGGTAGCGGATTCCGACGTGATCGTCGTCGGTGCCGGCCTGATCGGCATGGTCACCGCATGGCGGGCCGCCCGCCGCGGTCTGCGCGTGAGCGTGGTCGCCCCACAGAGCCGGCACGCCGCCTCCGTGGTCGCGGCCGGCATGCTCACACCCGCCACCGAGGCCGCCTACGGCGAGGAGGCGCTGACCCGCTTCGGGCTCGTCTCCCGGGACCGCTACCCGGGGTTCCTGGCCGAACTGGCCGCCGACGGCGCGACGGAGCCCGGGTACCGCACCGGCGGCACGCTCCAGGTCGCCTTCGACACCGACGACCTCGCCCGGCTCGCCGAACTCGGCGACCTCCGCGCCCGCCTCGGCATCGCCACCCGGCGCCTCACCGGCCGGGAGTGCCGCCGGCTGGAACCGATGCTCGCCCCGTCCGTGCGCGGCGGGTTCCTGGCGCCCGACGACCACTCCGTGGACCCGCGCCGGCTGCTGGCGGCGCTGCGGGCGGCGGCTCGCGGACGCGGGGTCGCGCTGCTCCCTGTCCGGGCCACCGCGGTCGAGCTCGCCGGCGGCGCGGTGCGCGGCGTCCGGCTGGAGCGCTCCACCAGCGCGCCGGACGCGCCCCCAGAGCTCCGCGCCCCGCAGGTCGTGCTCGCCGCCGGGGCGTGGACCGGCGGCCTCGCCGGGGTGCCCGACGGCGTGCTGCCCGAGCTGCGCCCGGTCAAGGGCCAGCTGCTGCGGCTGCGCACGCCCCCCGGCGAGGCGCCGCCCGTCTCCCGCACGGTCCGCGGCCTGGTCCGCGGCGCCCCCGTCTACCTGGTGCCCCGCGACGACGGCGAGGTGGTCCTGGGCGCCACCCAGGAGGAGGCCGGCCACGACACCCGGCTCACGGTCGGCGGCGTCTGGGAGCTGCTGCGCGACGCCCGCGAACTGGTGCCGGGCGTCAGCGAGCTGGAGATCGCGGAGACCTGTGTCGGTCTGCGCCCGGGATCCCCGGACAACGAACCGCTGCTCGGTCCGACCCGGGTCCCGGGGCTGCATCTCGCCGTCGGCCACTTCCGGCACGGCGTGCTGTTCACACCGGCCACCGGCGACGCGATGGCGGCGGCGCTCGCCGACGGCCGGCTGCCCGACTTCGCCCGCCGCTTCGCCGCCACGCGCGCGGTGGCGGCCGGCGCCGCCACCTGAACGGACCGCGTCCCACGCGGCCCGCCCGCCCCGGAGGCCGGGGCGTTCTCCGGGAAGGAAGGTGAGAGAACCCGTGCAGGTGATCATCAACGGTGAGGCGCGCGACGTCCCGCCGGCCACCACCGTGGCGGACGTGGTCCGCTCGCTGACGAGCGCGGCCAACGGCGTCGCCGTGGCGGTCAACGACCAGGTGGTGCCGCGCACCGGCTGGGCCGACACCGCGATCGGCCCGGACGACCGGGTGGACGTGCTCACCGCCGTGCAGGGAGGCTGATCAGATGACCGCCGAACCGACGACCGCCGCCCCCGGCAGCGGCCCGCGGGCCACGGCCGACCCGCTCGTCATCGCCGGACGGGAGTTCGGTACCCGGCTGATCATGGGGACCGGCGGCGCGCCCTCGCTCCGTGTCCTGGAGGAGGCGCTGATCGCGTCGGGCACCGAGCTGACCACCGTCGCGATGCGCCGGGTGGACCCGGCGGCGCGCGGGTCGGTGTGGGACGTGCTGCATCGCAACGGGATCCGGCCGCTGCCCAACACCGCCGGCTGCTTCACCGCCACCGACGCGCTGCGCACCGCCCGCCTGGCCCGCGAGGCGCTGGGGACGGAGTGGATCAAGCTGGAGGTGGTGGCCGACGAGCGGACGCTGCTACCCGACCCGGTGGAGCTGCTGGACGCGGCCGAGCGCCTGGTGGACGAGGGCTTCGTGGTGCTGCCCTACACCAACGACGACCCGGTGCTCGCCCGCCGCCTGGAGCAGGTGGGGTGCGCCGCGGTGATGCCGCTCGGCGCGCCCATCGGCTCCGGCCTCGGGATCCGCAATCCGCACAACATCGAGCTGATCGTGGAGCAGGCCGGGGTCCCGGTGATCCTGGACGCCGGCATCGGCACGGCGAGCGAGGCCGCGCTGGCCATGGAGCTGGGCTGCGACGCCGTGCTGCTCGCCACCGCCGTCACCCGCGCCCGGGAGCCCGCCCTGATGGCGGCGGCGATGCGCGACGCGGTCGCCGCCGGCCGCATGGCGCGGCGCGCCGGCCGGATCCCGGTCCGCCGCTACGCGCAGGCGTCCTCCCCCGACCCGGACCGGCCCCCGTGCTGACGCCCCGGACCGCCCGGCGCAGGCGCTCGCGCCGGGCGGTCCGGCCCCGGGACGCGGCGGGCCGTACCGGAGCGTCAGGTGGTTGTGACGTTGAGCGAAGGTCTTTACCCCATTCCAGTAAAGGGAAAACCATTGGCCCGCCGTACTTTGCCCTTCTACCCGTAAACTCGCCTCCGTGGACATGACGACTGCGGACCCGCTTGTAGGCGCGACACTCGATCAGCGCTATTACGTCGAGTCCCGTGTCGCCGGCGGCGGCATGGCGACCGTCTACGTCGCCCACGACCTCCGGCTCGACCGGCGTGTGGCCCTCAAGGTCATGCACTCCACCCTGGCCCAGGACCCCCAGTTCGTGCGCCGCTTCATCAACGAGGCGCACGCCGTGGCCAAGCTGTCGCACCCCAACGTCGTGCAGGTGTACGACCAGGGGACCGACCAGGGGCACGTCTACCTCGCGATGGAGTACGTCCCGGGCCGCACCCTGCGCGACCTGCTGAAGCTGCGGGGCCGGCTGGCCCCGCAGGACGCGCTGCAGATCATGGTGCCGGTGCTGGCCGGCCTCGGCGCCGCGCACCAGGCCGGCATGGTGCACCGCGACATCAAGCCCGAGAACGTGCTGCTGACCCGGGACGGCCAGGTCAAGGTCGTGGACTTCGGCCTGGCGCGGGTGGTCGAGGCGGCCCAGGAGGGGCTGACCAAGACGGGCACGCTCATGGGCACGGCCGCCTACCTGGCGCCGGAGCAGATCTCCCAGAGCGTCTCCGACGCCCGTACCGACGTCTACGCGTGCGGCATCATGCTGTACGAGCTGCTCACCGGTGCGCAGCCGCACACCGGCGACTCCGCCATCGCGGTCGCCTACCAGCACGTCAACCAGGACGTGCCGCGCCCGTCGCGCGTGGTCGACGGCATCGCGCCGGAGATCGACGCGCTGGTCACCCAGGCCACCGAGCGCGACCCCCGCTACCGGCCGGGCGACGCCGGCCAGTTCCTCGCCGCGGTGTTCGACGTGTACCCGCACCTCGCGGGCGCCGCACCGCAGCCGCCGGCGGGCTACGCCCCGGCCGCCGCCCTGCCGCCCGCCGGCGCCGCGGCCGCCGCCGGCAGCGCCGACGACGACTCCAACAACACGCTCGTGGTCGAGCTGCCGGACGTCCCCGACGACGACTACGAGGACTACGGCGACGACCGGCGCGAGCGGAGCCGCGGCCTGCGCTACCCGCTGATCGCGGTCGCCGGCCTGCTCGTGGTGCTCCTGGCGGGGTTCGGCTGGTGGATGGCGTTCGGACGCTACGAGAGCGTGCCGGAGCTGGTGGGGATGAGCCGGGAGCAGGCGGAGCAGCAGCTGTCCGCGCAGGGCCTGCGCATCTCGGTGGCCGACGAGGGCGTGTACAGCGACGAGGCCGAGGAGGGCACGATCGCGGAGAGCGATCCCGCCGCCTCCGCCCGCGCGCTGCCCGGAGACACGGTGACGGTGGCGCTCTCCCTCGGACCGCAGACGGTGGAGATGCCCAACGTGGTGGGCCTGCCGGTGTCCGACGCCCGCGGGCAGCTGGAGGACCTCGGCATCGAGGACGTCACCGAGGAGGAGGCGTCGTCCCGCGACCAGCCGGCCGGGACGGTGCTGTCGTCCGACCCCGAGGCCGGTGCGGACGCCGACCGGGCGGCCGGGGTGACCCTGACCGTCAGCGCCGGCTTCGACATGCCCGACGTCACGGGTCTCAGCCAGGACGACGCTCGCGCCAGCCTGGAGGGCAGCGGCCTGAGTGTGTCCGTCACCGACCAGGCCAGCGACAGTGTGCCGCGGGGGCAGGTCATCTCGCAGGACCCGGAGGCCGGTTCCACCGTCGGCAGCGGCGACTCGGTGACGATCACGGTGTCGTCCGGGCCCGAGCAGATCGAGATCCCCGACGTCACGGGCTGGAAGGTCGACGACGCCCGCAAGGAGCTGGAGGAGCTCGGCTTCCGGGTCGAGGTCCACGAGTTCATGGGCGACCGGGTCGCGGCCTACAGCCCCACGGGCCGCGCCGAGGAGGGCGCCACCGTCGAGCTGTGGGCGACCCCGTTCGGCAACGGCGGGCCCGGGCGGGGGAACGACCGCGGCAACCGCGACGACGACTAGGTCGCCGGTGGAGGTCCACCGAACCGAGCGCCCGTAGCGGAGGGCGGCCCAGCGGCCGGTGGGGGGCGCCGCTTCTGGCGCCCTTCGGACGCGCTCCACATCCACCCGGACGGCGGCGCCTCGCGTCCTCGCGCGGCCGCGGCGCCGCCGGACCACCGCGGTGGTCCTGGACGCGTGCCGGCCCGCGAACGGGGGGCCCGCGAAGGCGGCCGCCGCGCCGGCCAGCGGGTGCGCACACGACACACGACAGTGCCGCCCGGGCGCCATCCCGAGGGATGGCGCCCGGGCGGCATCACTCCGACGCCGCTCCCCTCCCCGCCACAACGGCTTCCCGATCCGGGTGGCGTGCACGGCGCCGGGGTCCTCCCCCCATCGGTCCCGGCCAGGGCCGGCACCGATCGCTTCCACCGACAGGCTCGCAGGCTTGTCGGCTGGCCGCTGAGCACAACCCTAGGGTCTGCAGAGAGGTCCGGAACCCCCTCCGGCACGGCCGATCGGCGGGCGGCACGGAGCGGTCGCCACGCGGGGCGGGGCGACGGATCAGCGGTCGCCCTGGCACGACGAACGGTCGATCGGCGGCGGTGGCACGCCGACCGTTCCGCGTCCGGACCGCGTGTCCGCCATCCCGCCCCCGCGCCGCGCGGTGTCGCTTCCCCGCAACGAGATTTGGGTCACGTAATGTAGTCACTGATCACCGTCCGCAATGACACGCGGGCGCGCGCAGAAGGCGAGGACGCACATGTTCGGGACACGGGCGCTGGTGGCCGCCGCGACGGCGGCGGGGGCGCTGCTCGCCGGAGCCGGCCCGGCCGAGGCGGTCGACGAGGTCAGGGGGCTGGCCCTCCTCAACGACCTGGACCTGGTCGAGGACATGAACACCAACATCCCCGTCTGCCTGATCGTCCCGATCCACCTCGGCGGGCCGCCGCCCACCCCGTTCCGGGAGTGCGTCCGCAGCGTCGTCGCCGAGTTCTAGCCGCTCTCCGGGGCAGCCGCGCCCACAGGCGTCACAGGTCCCGGCGGGGCAGGTGCATCCGGCCCAGCATCGCGTCCGCGTCCTCGGGCACCCGGCGCGCACTGAGCCGGGAGACGACCACCATCACGGCGAAGACGAGCGGGGCGAGCAGCAGGGTCGGCATCGCCAGCAGCCGGCCGGGCTCCGTCGCCGGGTCGAGACCGGTCAGCGGGACCACGACCCCGGCGGCGACCCCGGCCATGCCGACCAGCAGACCGGCGGCGGCGCCGACGTCAGTGAGCCGGCGCCACCACACCCCGAGCAGCAGCACCGGCGCCACCGTCACCGCGCTGATCCGGAAGGCGAGCAGCACCAGCGGTACCAGGCTCACGTCGGCCAGGCCCGGCAGCATGAGGAGGGCGGCCAGCGGCACCCCGATCGCCATCAGCACGCCGAGGCGGAACATCCGGGTGCCGCCGCCCAGCACGCACTGCGAGATCGTGCCGCCCAGCGCGGTGGCCAGTCCGGCCGACACGGTGATGACCGCCGCCGCGGCGCCCACCGCCACCATCGTGGCCAGTGCCAGTCCGAGTGCGCCCGGAGCGACCCGCTCCGGCAGGGCCAGGACCACGATGTCGGTGTCGCCGGTCGCCAGCAGGTCGCTCGCGTACAGCCGGCCGAGCCCGGCGTAGATCAGCGGGAAGATCGAGAACACCATGACGAGCACCAGCGCCACCACGACCGTCCGCCGGGCCGCCCGCGGGCTCGCGGCCCCGTAGAACCGCGCGACGAACTGGGGCAGTCCGACGACGCCGAGCACGAGCGCCAGCTGCACGGAGTGCGCGCCGAGCAGCGGCGCGTCCACCTCCATCTCCAGCCACTGCTCGCCTTCGAGGGGCCGCGCCCCGTCGGCGTGCGGGACCGCCGCTCCCTCCCGGAAGGTGAGCTCGCTGCCGGCCGCGAAGTGGTGGGCGCCGGCCGCGAGCCGGACGGCGGTGCCGTCCAGGTGGCGGCCGTTCACCCGGCCCGCCACGGTCAGCACCGTCTCCTCCGGCAGTGTCAGCCGCTGGTCCTCGGCGACGTGCACCGTGGTCGGCTCGGCGAACGCGGGGACGCCGGTGTGCTCGACCATGCGGCCGTCCTCGACCTGCCAGAGCACGAGCAGCACCACCGCCGGCACCCCGATGGCCGCCAGCTTCACCCAGAAGAACACCGCCTGGAAGCCGGTGTCCGACCCGTTCGACGCGTGCAGGACGATGACGAGGGTCACGGCCGCGACACCGCCCCAGCCGGCCCACGCCGGCAGGCCGACGTAGCGGTCGACCAGCGCGCCGGCCGCCGCGTACTGGGCCAGCAGGTAGACCCAGCCGGTGAACACCACGCACGCGCTGACCATGCGGCGGACCCTGCGGTTGCGCAGCCGCCACTCGGCGAAGTCGGACGGGCTGTACACGCCGGAGCGGCGCAGCGGGGCGGCGACGAACGCGGCGAGCAGCACGTAGCCCGCGCTCAGCGCCACGAACATCCAGACGGCCTGGAAGCCCTGCGCCAGCAGCAGGCCGGCGAACCCGAGGAACGTCGCGGCGGAGGTGTACTCGCCGCCCGCCGCCGCGGCCGAGGAGAGCAACGGGGCCGGGCGGGTGGCGGCGGTGAAGTCCGAGGTGCCGCCCGCGCGGCTGAAGTAGCCGGCGACGGCGAGCAGGGTCATCAGGAGCGCGGTGACCACGATCGCGCCGCCGACGAGGGGGATCACCGCGCGTCCCCCTCGCGGGCGGGCGGGGTCCGCGGCCGGAGCCGCGCCACGACGAGCCGGCGCCGCGGCCCCGGCGGCCGGGCCGGCGCTCCGCCGGGCGGCGGGGCCGCCGCCCGGTGCTCCAGGTGCTCGGCGCGGCTCACGTGGAGGACGAGGACGCACACCATCAGCGGCGGCACCCCGAGGGTCACGGCGATCCAGGCCAGCGGGGTGCCGGCGACCACCAGGTCGTCGAGCCGCGGGACGAGGGTGAACAGGGCGGGCAGCAGCACCGCGGTGACGAGCGCGAACAGGGCGCACGCGCCGACCGGGACCAGCTGGCGGCGCAGCAGCGGCGCGACGTCGGGCGGGGCCGGCGCGCGCTCCGGCGGCAGCGGCCGCGCGCCGCGCGCGGCGAGGGCCCGCCGGGTGGCGGGCGAGGTGACGACGGTCCGGCGCGGCGGCTCGGCGGGGCCGGGGCCGCCCGGCCGACCGGTCACCGGCCGCCCCCCTCGCCCGCCAGCCTCCGCATGAGCTGGTCCCGGACGTCGCGGGTCTGCCGGCGGCTGACCAGCAGCAGCTCCTCCCCCACCTTGACCTTGGCCCGCGCGCCGTCCAGGTGCAGCTCCGACACGTGCCGCGCCGCCACGAGGACGCTCCGGTGGATCCGCACGAAGCCGTCGCCGGCCCAGTCGCGCTCCAGCGCGCCCAGCGTGCTGCGGATCAGGAAGCTGCCCTCGGCGGTGCGCAGCCGCACGTAGTCCCCGCGCGCCTCGACGTACCAGATCTCCGAGCGCTCGATGAACCGGACGCGGCCGCCGAGCTCCACCGGGACGCGGTTGCGGTCGGGCCGCCCGGGCCGCAGCCGCGTCAGCCGCTCCACGGTGTCGGCCAGCCGCTCCTCGCGCAGCGGCTTGAGCAGGTAGTCGACGGCGCGCAGTTCGAAGGCGGTGAGGGCGAAGTCCTCATGGGCGGTGACGAACACGACGGCCGGCGGGAGCGCCAGCGCCGAGATGAACCTCGCGAGGTCGATGCCGCTCGGTCCGGGCATGTGGATGTCGAGGAACAGCGCGTCCAAGTGGTCCTCGGCCGCGACCCGGTCGCTGATCAGGCGCATCGCCGAGGTGGCGTCGCCGGCGGTCACCACCTCCGCGATCCGGGGATCCCGCTGGAGCAGGTACGCCATCTCTTCGAGAGCCGGGACCTCGTCGTCCACCGCGAGGACTCGAAGCATGCCACCGAGGATGGCCGACCCCCCTGCGGCCCGCAACCGTTTTGGCACAATGCGGCGGGAACGGCGGTCGTGGTGAACGGATGCCCCGTTATCACCCTGGTTAGGGGGTCATCCGGTGCCGGGACGCCCCGGGCAGGCGGTCGTTTCGGCAGTCTCCGGCCGCCAGGACCCGGCCTTATTCGCCCTTCGGCAGGAACTTGGGGAACCGGAGGTTGACCTTCGTGCCGGCGCCGGGGCCGGTCTCGATCACCAGGCCGTAGGCGTCCCCGAACATGTTGCGCAGCCGCTCGTCCACGTTGGCGAGCCCGATACCGCTAGAGCCGTCGGCCTGGCCGGACAGGATCGCCCGCAGCCGGTCCGGGTCCATCCCGATCCCGTCGTCCTCGACGCTGATGTGCGCCTCGGCGCCGGCGTCCCGCGCGGTGACGCTGACCTGCCCGACCCCCGGCTTGCCCTCGATACCGTGCCGGATCGCGTTCTCCACGAGGGGCTGCAGGCAGAGGAAGGGGACCTTCACCGGCAGCACCTCCGGCGCGACGCGCACGGTGAGCCGCAGCCGCTCGCCGAAGCGGGCCCGCTCCAGTGCCAGGTAGCGGTCGATCGAGCGCAGCTCCTCGTCGAGCGTGGTGAGGTTGCGCGAGCTGCGGAACGAGTAGCGCGCGAAGTCGGCGAAGTCGAGCAGCAGCCCGCGGGCGCGCTCCGGATCGGTCCGCACGAAGGACGCGATCGTGGTCAGGCAGTTGTACACGAAGTGCGGCGAGATCTGGAGCCGCAGCGCCCGGATCTCGGCGTCGGCGAGGCGCACGCGGTAGCGGTCGAGCTCCGCGAGCTCCAGCTGCCCCGAGACCCAGCCGGCCACGTCGGAGGCGGCCCGGGCCGGCAGCGCGGTCTCGGAGGCGGCGAACGCGAGCAGCGCCCCGACCGTCTGGCCGTCCACGACCAGGGGCGCCGCGACGGCGGCGCGCAGGCCGCACGCCGGGTCGCCGCAGTCCAGCCGGTCGTGCACGTGCGGCCGGCCGCCGGCGAGCACCGGGTGGGCCAGCCGGACCGCCGCGGCGGAGTGCGCGGTGCCGCTGCCGCTCCACGCGAGCAGTCCGTCGGTGCCGACGATCGCCGCCGCGGGGGTACCCAGCAGCGACCGCAGGTGCCGTACGGCGCGGCGGGCGGAGTCCCGGCCCAGCCCCTGGCGCAGTGCGGGCGCGGCGAGCGCCGCGGTGTGCAGGGCCGCGCACGTCGCGGCGGCGGCCGGGAGCCGCTCCCGCCGCCGGTCCCGCACAGCCCGGCGGACGAGCTCGCCCACGCTGGCCAGCGCGACCAGGAGGCTGCCGATGGCGAGGTAGAGCATGCGCTCAAGTTAGGGGATCGGGGGCCCGGCGCCCTAGGCGAGCGGCGGCCCGTCCCCGGGCTCCTCCTGGTAGGAGTAGCGCTCCTCCCGCCAGGGGTCGCCGCGGTTGTGGTACCCGCGCTCCTCCCAGAAGCCGCGGCGGTCGGCGTCGAGGTACTCGATCGCCCGCACCCACTTCACGCTCTTCCAGCCGTAGCGCCGCGGCACGACCAGCCGGACGGGATGGCCGTGCTCGGCCGCCAGGGGGGCGCCGTCACGGTGCGTGGCGAGCAGGACGTCGGAGGCGAGGAAGTCCGCGACGGGCAGGTTCGCGCTGTAGCCGTACTCCGCCCACACCATCACGTGCGTGGCCGAGTCGGCGGGCGGCGCGAGCGCGGCGAGCTCGCTCGTCGGGACCCCCGACCAGCACACACCCAGTCGTGTGAACCGCGTCACACAGTGGAAGTCGGCGGTGAGGTCGGTCCTGGGCAGGGCCGCGAAGTCCGGCCACGTCCACCGGTACTCCCCCAGCGACGCGGTCATCCCGTAGACGCGGAGGTCCCAGCGCTCCGGCCGGAACCGGGGCACCGGACCGTAGTGCACCGCCGGCCAGCCGCGCGGAACGTGCTGCCCTGGCGGTAGTCGATGCTCCGGCAATCCTGCTCCTTCGTGGCGGTACCGCCATCTTGCCAGGCCGCGGTGACCGTCCGTATCCGACCCCGGAGCCTCCCGCTGACGAGGGGTGGTGCGCTATAGTCGCATCATGCAGCGGAACTTCTGGCGCTTTTATGGCTACCGGCCCACGGGTAGGACGGTCGCCTGTCGAGCGCTGCGCTGACACGGACGACTCCAGGAGCCCCGGGCCACACGGCCCGGGGCTCCTTCGTTTGTCCGGCCCAAGGCTCCGATCTTCTCCAGACGCGTGAAGGACGACGTACATGGTCATCGTGATGGATTCCGAAGCAACGCCCGATCACATCGACGGCATCGTCGACGTGGTCACCACCGCGGGTGGGACGGCGTATGTGACCCGAGGTGTCAGCCGGACGATCATCGGGCTGGTGGGCGACGTCCAGCAGTTCGAGACGCTGGACCTGCGTGCGATGCCGGGAGTGAGCGACGTGCTGCGCATCTCCGTGCCCTACAAGCTGGTCAGCCGCGAGAACCACGTGAGCCGCTCGGTGGTGCGCGTGGGCGGCGTGCCGATCGGCGGGGAGCACATGACCCTGATCGCCGGCCCGTGCGCGGTGGAGACGCCCGAGCAGACGCTGGCGGCCGCCCGGATGGCGCGCTCGGCCGGCGCGGCGCTGCTCCGCGGCGGCGCCTACAAGCCGCGCACCTCGCCGTACGCCTTCCAGGGGCTCGGGGAGGCCGGGCTGCGGATCCTCGCCGACGTGCGCGCCGAGACCGGGCTGCCGATCGTCACCGAGGTAGTGGACGCCGGCGACGTCGAGCTGGTGGCCGGCTACGCCGACATGCTGCAGATCGGCACCCGCAACATGCAGAACTTCGCGCTGCTGCAGGCGGCCGGCGAGGCCGGCAAGCCGGTGATGCTCAAGCGCGGCATGAGCGCCACGATCGAGGAGTGGCTCATGGCCGCCGAGTACATCGCGCAGCGCGGCAACCTCGACATCGTGCTGTGCGAGCGCGGCATCCGGACCTTCGAGAAGGCCACCCGCAACACGCTGGACCTCAGCGCGGTGCCGGTCGCCCAGCAGCTGTCGCACCTGCCGGTGATCGTCGACCCGTCGCACTCCGGGGGCAAGCGCGACCTGGTGCTGCCGCTGTCGCGCGCGGCGATCGCGGTGGGCGCGGACGGCATCATCGTCGACGTGCACCCGACGCCGGAGACCGCGCTGTGCGACGGCCCGCAGGCCCTGGTCGGCGAGGACCTGGCCGAGCTCGCCGACGCGGTCCGCACGCTGCCCGCCCTGGTGGGACGCACGCTCGCCTCGGCCCCGGAGCCGGCGGTGGCCGGGGTGTGACGTAGTTCCTGCCGCGCGGATCCGGTCCCGCCGCCGCGCGGATCTGGCCACGGGCGGGGCAGGGGCGCTCCGGAAGCGGGGTGCCGCGGACGGCCGGCGCCCGCACTCGTCACGGGGTGTGACGTCCCGGTCGCGCTCCGGCGGGATCAGGCCGCCGGAGCGCTGTCGCCGAGGAAGCTCGGCTTGTGCAGCTGGGCGCTGCCGGCCAGGTGCTCGGCGAGCTCCTCGACGTCCAGGCGCTTCTCGATCTGGCGCAGGTCCTCGATCTTGGCGGCGGTCTCGACCTGGCGCGGCGTGAGCAGCGTGCAGCAGTCCTCGTCGGGCAGCTCGGAGATGTGCAGGGTGCCGATCCGGCGGGCCTCCGCCATGATCTCGGTCTTGTCCATGCCGATGAGCGGGCGCAGGATCGGCAGGTCGACGGCGTCGTCCAGCGCGGTGATGTTGGTCAGGGTCTGGCTGGAGACCTGGCCGAGCGCGTCGCCGGTGACGAGGGCGGCGCCGCCGAGGCGCTCGGCGAGCGCCTCGGCCGTCTTCAGCATCAACCGGCGCTGGGCGACGATCTGCAGCCGCTCCACGCCGGAGTTCTTCAGCTGCTGCTGGGCCTTGCCGAACGGGACGACGAAGAGCCGGGAGCCGACCTGGAACCGGTCGAGCTGGCGGACCAGGCTGTAGGCCTTGTAGATGGACTCCGGACCGGTGAACGGCATCCCGGAGAAGTGCAGGAAGTCGACCTTGAGCCCGCGCCGCATCATGCGGTGCGCGGCCACCGGCGAGTCGATGCCGCCGGACATCAGCACCAGCGCGCGGCCGCTCATGCCGACCGGCAGCCCGCCCTGGCCGGGGATGCCGTCGGTGAAGACGAAGACCTCGTCCTTGTCCACCTCGATGAACACCGTGTTGTCGGGGTGCTTGAGCTTCACCGGGAGGTGGTGCGCCTCCTGGATCTTCGCTCCGACGTGGCCGGCGAGCTCGGAGGAGGTCATCGGGAACCGCTTGTCGCGGCGGCGGGCCCGCACGGCGAAGGTCCCGGTGCGCTCGGCCATCGACCGCACCGCGATGTCGGTGACGGCGTCGAGGTCCTTGGCGACCCGGCGCACCAGGTGGATCCAGACGATGCCCATGACGTTGCGCATGCGCTCGGCGAGCTCGGCGACCTGGAGGTCGGAGCCGCCGGGCATGCGGATGACGATCACACCCTTGCGCTGGGAGAGCCGGATCTCGCCGAGCCCGCGCGCCGCCGCCCGGATGTTGTTGTGCAGCCGGCGCTCGAACAGCTGCCGGTTGCTGCCCTTGAGCACGATCTCGCCGAGCTTCATCAGGACGCACAGCTCGCCGAGTCCGGCCTCGCCGCCGGGCCGCGCGACGCCGCCGTGCTCGCGGACCTCGGTCGCCGCTGAGTCGAGTGACGCGGACATGACGGCACCTCCGGGGAGATTCGGTACGGGGGTCTCGCGCGAGACCACGAACTGCGCTCGCTTCCAGTATCGAACACCCGCGCAACCGGTTTCGCCATGCCGGGCCGCGGGAACGGCGCGCCCCCGCCCGGTGGGCCCGGGCGGGGGCGCGGCGGCACGGGGGCGGACTAGCCGAAGAAGACCTCGGCCTCCTGGTAGCGCTCGACCGGGACGGTCTTGAGCTTGTCGGTGGCGGCCGACAGCTCGACCCGGACGATGTCGGTGCCCTGCAGCGCGACCATCTTGCCGAAGTCCTTGTCGTGGACGGCGTCGATGGCGTGCACGCCCAGGCGGGTCGCGAGCACGCGGTCGAAGGCGGACGGTGTGCCGCCGCGCTGGACGTGGCCCAGCACGACCGAGCGCGCCTCCTTGCCGGTGCGCGACTCGATCTCCTCGGCGAGGCGCTGGCCGATGCCGCCGAGCCGGACGTGCCCGAAGGCGTCGCGCTCACCGGTGGCCAGCTCCATCTGGCCGGCCTTGGGGTGCGCGCCCTCGGCGACCACGATGATCGGCGCGTAGCGGGTCTTGAACCGGCTCTCGACGTGCGCCACGACCTCGTCGATGTCGAACGGCCGCTCGGGGATGAGGATGACGTTGGCGCCCGCCGCCATGCCGGAGTGCAGCGCGATCCAGCCGGCGTGGCGGCCCATGACCTCGACGATCAGCGCGCGGTGGTGCGACTCGGCGGTCGTGTGCAGGCGGTCGATCGCCTCGGTGGCGATGTTGACGGCGGTGTCGAAGCCGAAGGTGTAGTCGGTGGCGTTGAGGTCGTTGTCGATGGTCTTGGGGACGCCCACGACGTGGACGTCGGCGTCGGAGAGCTGCCGCGCGACACCGAGGGTGTCCTCACCGCCGATGGCGACGAGCGCGTCGAGGCCGAGCCCGGCCAGGTTGTCCTTGATCCGCTCGACGCCGCCCTCGATCTTGATCGGGTTGGTCCGCGAGGACCCCAGGATGGTGCCGCCGCGCGGCAGGATGCCGCTGACCGCGGCGCGGTCCAGCGGCATGGTGTCGCCCTCCAGCGGGCCGCGCCAGCCGTCCCGGAAGCCGACGAACTCGTACCCGTAGTCCTTGATGCCCTTGCGCACCACCGCGCGGATGACCGCGTTCAGACCCGGGCAGTCGCCGCCACCGGTCAGCACCCCGACTCGCATTGCGTGTACTCCTCGAATTGTCGATGAACCAGCAACCACAGGAAACCAGGAATCCGGGACGCCAGAGACACCGAAGCGCCGGAGCGCCGGAATCCGCGGTGGGCGCCGCGGGCGCGCGAGCGCCGCCGCGGACCCTTGACCTCGTGGCGCGTCCCCGCCACCCTGGCGAGGACGCTGTGACCGCCGTCACGGCCACCGGATCACGTAGCGTTGCGAATTCCACAAACCGGGGTAAATCCGGGTGGAAGACGACCGACACGGGAGCACGGTGCCGTGCCGCATGTCTCACATGGTCTAGACCATAGTCGCCAGAGCTACTGGAGGCCAACCCCATGTCCGTGCTCACCATCGACGCCGGCACCACCGGAGTCACCGCGCTGATCGTCGGCGAGAACGGCGCCGTCCTCGCGCGGGGCTATCAGGAGTTCGCCCAGCACTACCCCGATTCCGGATGGGTCGAGCACAACGCCGAGGAGATCTGGCAGGCCACTCTCGCCGCCTGCCGGACCGCCCTGGACGGCACGGAGGACGCCCCCACGTGCCTGGGCATCACCAACCAGCGGGAGACGGCCGTCCTGTGGGACCGCAGACGCGCCACCGCGCCCCGGCGGGCCATCGTCTGGCAGGATCGCCGCACGGCGGGCATCTGCGCCGAGCTGCGCGACGCCGGGCACGAGGACCGGGTCACGGAGCTGACCGGGCTGCGCCTGGACCCCTACTTCACCGCCTCCAAGCTGACCTGGATCTCGCGGCACGACACCCGCGCGTGGAGCGGGGTGCTGGCGGGCGACGTCGCCGTGGGCACGGTCGACTCCTACATCGTCTGGCGGCTGACCGGCGGTAGGCGGCACGTGACCGACGCCTCCAACGCCTCCCGCACGCTGCTGTACGACATCCGCGCCGGGGAGTGGTCCCCGGAGCTCTGCGAGCTGTTCGGGGTGCCGCTGTCGGCGCTGCCGGAGGTCGTGCCCTCGTACGGACCCGTGGGCGACACCGACCCCGAGGAGTTCTTCGACCTGCGCATCCCGATCGCCGGGATCGCCGGCGACCAGCAGGCCGCCATGTTCGGGCAGAACTGCTACCTCCCCGGATCCTCCAAGTGCACCTACGGAACCGGGTCGTTCGTGCTCGTGAACACCGGCGGCGAGGCGATCGACCCCAAGCACGGCCTGCTCAGCACGGTGCTGTGGCAGCACCCCGACGGCCGGCTCGACTACGCCCTGGAGGGCTCCATCTTCGTGACCGGGGCCGCGGTGCAGTGGCTCCGCGACGGCCTCGGCCTCATCGACACCGCGCCGCAGTCCGAGGCCCTCGCCGCGAGCGTGCAGGACTCCGGCGGCGTGGTGTTCGTCCCCGCCCTGACCGGCCTCGGCGCGCCGGACTGGGACCCGCACGCCCGCGGCGCGATCTTCGGCATCACCCGGGGGACCGGGCGGGCGCACCTGGCCCGGGCGACGCTGGAGGCCATCGCCTTCGAGGTGCGCGACGTGGTCGACGCCATGGCGGCGGCCTCGGGCACCGAGCTGCCGGAACTGCGGGTGGACGGCGGCGCGGCGGCCAACGACCTGCTCTGCCAGCTGCAGGCCGACCAGCTCGGCGTGAGCGTGGCCCGCCCCCGGATCCAGGAGACCACCGCGCTCGGCGCCGCCTTCCTCGCCGGGCTGGGCACCGGGGTGTGGGCGTCCACGGAGGAGCTCATGCACACCTGGCAGCTCGACCGGCGCTTCGAGCCGGGGGACCGCGACGAGCGCGCCTACCGCCGCTGGCGCACCGCGGTGGAGCGGTCGAAGGGCTGGGCCGAGCTGGACTAGCGCGGGCGGCGCGCCGGCTGATCGCCGGAGGCGGCCGTCCCCGCTCCCCGGGCGGGGACGGCCTCACTCCTCCGCGTCGGTCCCCTGGTCGATCCCCTGGTCGATCGCGTAGCGCACCAGCTGCACCCGGTTGTGCAGCTGGAGCTTGTTCAGCGTGTTCTGCACGTGGTTCTGCACGGTGCGGTGCGACAGGATCAGCCGCGTGGCGATCTGCTTGTAGGTGAGCCCCTTGGCGACCAGCCGCAGCACCTCGGTCTCGCGGTCGGTCAGCCGGGGGGCCTCGGTGCGCTCGGCCGGGCGGGGCGCGGCAGCCAGCCGGCGGTACTCCCCCAGCACCAGGCCGGCCAGTCCCGGGGTGAAGACGGCGTCGCCGACGTGCACGCGCCGGACGGCGGCGATGAGCTCGTCGCTGCTCGCCGACTTCACCAGGTAGCCCGTGGCACCCGCCTTCACGGCGTCCAGCACGTCCTGGTGCTCGCCGCTGGCCGACAGGATGAGCACGCGCGGCGCCGGATCCTGCGCCAGCAGCTCGCGGGTGACCGCCACTCCGGACATGTCGGGGAGCTGGAGGTCCAGCACGGCCACGGTCGGCCGCGCGGCGGGCGCGACGCGGACTGCGGTCCGCCCGTCGCCCGCGGTGGCGACCACCTCCAGGCCGGCCTCGCCGAGGTCGCGGGCGACGGCGTCCCGCCACATCGGGTGGTCGTCCACCACCATCACCCGGATCCCACCGTGCTCCATCCGTCGTCCCTCCTGCTCGGCGCCGGGGCGCGGGCGCGCCGGCGGTCCGACCTCATCGTGGCACGCGCATCTCGATCTCGGTCCCCTCGCCGGGGGCGGTCGTGATCGCCACCTCGCCGCCGAGGTCGCGGATCCGGCCCCTGATCGACTGGGCGATCCCCAGCCGCCCGTCGGCCGCGGCCCGCTCGGCGCGGCCGGCCGGCATGCCGGGCCCGTCGTCGCGGACGGTCACCGTCACGGTCCCGCCCTCGTCCTCGACCAGCAGCCAGACCCGGGTTCCGGGCGGGCAGTGCCGGTCGACGTTGGCGAGCGCGGCCCGCACCGCCGCCTCGACCTCGGCCGCGCACCGCTCCGGCAGCGACACCTCCGTGGCGGGGGTGGACACGGTCACCGCCGCCGAGGCGAGCGCCTCCAGCCGGCCGCACAGGTCCACCGCCTCGGGCCGCCCCGGGGCGGCCGAGGGCTCCCGCCCGATGAGGCCGCGCAGCGCGGCCTCCTGCTCTCCGGCGAGCCGGCCGAGTTCCGCGGCCTCGCCGCCGAGCGCGGTCCCGCGCCGCTGCACCATCGCGAGGACCTGGAGCACGGAGTCGTGGATGGACCGCGCCAGCCGCTCGCGCTCGCGGGTGCGCGCCTCCAGCTCCACCGCGCGGGCGAACCGGTGCTCGGCCTCGGCGGCGATGTGCGCCATGTAGCCGACGGCGTAGCCGGCGAGCAGCAGCAGCACGACGCCGTTGAGGACGGGCGCGCCGAAGGCGCCGCGCAGCAGCACGTCGGCGGCGCCGTAGCCCAGGGCGGCACCGACCGCCCAGCGCCGACCGCCCAGCACGGCCGCCGCGAGCGGCGCCGCCGCGAACCAGGTGGCGGTGAGGGGCGGGGCGGCGTCGAGGTAGCCGGCCCCGCCGACGAGGCGGGTGCTCAGCATGCAGGCGAAGGCGATGGCGAGGTCGGCCACCATGAGCGGCCGGCAGCGCCACTCCGGACGGGCGTAGGCGTAGCCGGCGGCGGCGGTCCACACCGCCATGACCGCGGTGACCCCCCACGCGAGCGCGGGGTGCTCCATGCGCCCGAGGTGCTGCAGCATGAGCGCGACGGCGTGCACCAGCGCCGCCGCGCGGAAGACCGCGATACCGCGCCACAGGGGCACCTCGAAGCCCACGGCCGCGGCGCCCAACCCGGGCTCAGTCCGCGGAGTCCTTCCGGCCCTCCGCCCGAACGGCCCGGCGCTCGGCCCGCCGCTTGGCCCGTTCCGCCTTGCGGGTCTCGCGCGCCGCCCGGCGGCGCTCTCGGCGGTCGGCGTGCTGCTCCTTGCGTCCCTCACGGGCCGCGGCCTCCAGTTCCGCCTTGACCGACTGCGCGTAGCGGTCGACGTACTCCTGACCGGACAGCTCCATCAGGGCGTACATGATCTCGTCGGTGATGGCGCGCAGGACCCGGGGGTCCTTCTCCATGCCCTCGTAGCGGGAGAAGTCCAGCGGCTTGCCGAACACCACCTTGGGCCGGATGCCGAGCTTGGGGACGGTGCGCCCGGGCGGCATGATCTTGTCGACGTTGATCATCGCCATGGGCACCACGGGCGCCCCGGACTCCAGCGCCAGCCGGGCGACCCCGGTGCGCCCGCGGTACAGCTTCCCGTCGGGCGAGCGGGTGCCCTCCGGGTAGATGCCGAGCAGCTTGCCCTGCCGGAGGACCTTCAGGCCGGTCCGCAGCGCCGCCTCGCTGGCCTTGCCGCCGGAGCGGTCGATGGGGATCTGCCCCACACCGGTGAAGAAGAGCCGGCTGGCCAGCCCCTTGACCCCCTTGCCGGTGAAGTACTCCGCCTTGGCGAGGAAGGTGATCTTGCGCGGCAGCGGGAGCGGCCCGAAGAAGTGGTCCGAGAAGGACAGGTGGTTGCTGACCATGATCGCTGGCCCGTGCCGGGGCACGTTCTCGACGCCTTCGGCCCGCGGTTGCCACAGCACCGCGAGCACCGGGCCGAGGATCGCCTTGACCACCCAGTAGAACACCCAGTCTCACCCCCGCCCGCGCGGGGAGGGCCGACCTGGGCCGACCCCGGCGTGCCGTCTCTCCGCCACCCCGCTGCCACGAACAATCGCCGTTATCTTCGCATCGCCGGAGCACTACTACCAATGGCGCGTCGGGTTACCAGCCAGTAAGAACGCGGTCCGGGGCGCGGGAGGCCCCGCGGGGCGGGTCTTCCGGGGACCCCCGCACTCGGCTAGTTTCGGTAGCGCCACTGCCGCGGCCTCCCGCGCGCGGCGGCGCCGGGCCCCCTATCGACATACGGAGACAGCGATGCCGCTACTACCCGGGGCCGCCCCCTTCCGGCACGACGGCGGACCCGTGGGCGTCCTGCTGTGCCACGGCTTCACCGGCAGCCCCCAGTCGCTGCGGCCGTGGGCGCAGCACCTGGCCGCCGCGGGGCTGACGGTCGACCTGCCGCTGCTGCCCGGCCACGGCACCAGGTGGCAGGACATGAACGCCACCACCGCCGACGACTGGGCCGGCGCCACGGAGGCGGCGTTCGCGGAGTTGCGGGAGCGCTGCGCCGAGGTGTTCGTCATGGGGCTGTCGGTCGGCGGCTGCCTGGCGCTGCGGCTGGCCGCGGCGCACCCGGGGGCGGTGTCGGGGGTGGTGGTCGTCAACCCCTCGCTCGCGCTGGAGAACCCGCTGCTGCTGGTGGCCTCCGCCCTGCGCGGCGTGCTGCCGTCCACCCGCGGGGTGGTCGACGACATCAAGAAGCCCGGCGCCCACGAGGTCGGCTACGAGCGGGTGCCCACGGCGGCCGCGGCGACGCTGCCCCGGCTGTGGCGGACGACGCGCCGCGGTCTCGGACGGATCACCGCCCCGATTTTGGTCTACCGCAGTCCCGAGGATCATGTGATCGGTCCGGCGAGTCTGCGTATCCTCACAAGTAGGGCGGTCAACGCACCGGTGACCGTCCGGTCCTGTGACGACAGCTACCATGTCGCCACCCTCGACAATGACGCGGCCACCATTTTCGGCGGCAGCCTCGCCTTCGTACGCGACAACAGCCGGAGCGGGGAAGGACTAGACGCATGACGCACCGCCGCGGCAACGGCCTGCTCGCGGACGCATATGTCCCGCTGATCCTGCTGCCCCCCGCGCTGGCCGACGTCATGCTGGACGCGCTCCGCCGCGCCGGGATCGCCGCCTACGCCATCCCGCTCGACGAGGACGTGCTGGAGCCCGGCGACGCCGCGCTGGAGGAGCCGCCGACCGACCACCTCTACGTCGACGCCAACGAGCGGCACGCGGCCGAGGAGATCCTGCGCACCGAGCTCCCCGACCTGGAGGCGCGCACGCTGGAGCCCGGCGGCGACCCCGGGGAGCAGCGCGAGCCCGGCGACACCGGGTCCGGGCGCCCGCCCGCCGAGGCCGTCCAGGACGTCGCTCCGGCCGGCGCGGCCGGCGACGACGACGTGTGGGCGGACCTGGTGTCGCGGTTCTACGAGCCCGGCGGGTCCGGACGCGACGCCCCGAGCTGGCCGGACGCGGAGAACCTGTCCGCCGGCGAGTCGGCCCCGCTGGCCGACCGCGTGGACCTCGACGAGCTGGCTGCCGTCGACGGGCTCGCCGACCCCGATCCCGACCCCGCCCCGGCGGACCCGGCGGCGCGCGCCGCGCGGGCGGCCGGCGAGGACAGACCGGGCGACGACCACGACCACTTCGTCCCACCGCCGCCACCGCCGCTGCCCCGCGGCGACCTCGTCAGCCGGCTCTCATGGGCGGGACTGTTCGGCGGACCGGTCCTGCTGCTCGCCTCCACCATGCTCAGCCTCGACATCCCGGGCTGGCTGGCGTTCTGCGCGGTGGCCGCCTTCATCGCGGGCTTCGTGGTGCTGGTCGTCCGGATGGGCGACCACCCGCCGCGCGACAGCGGCCCGGACGACGGCGCGGTGCTCTGAGGCGCCCGGCCCCGCCCTCCGCTGGCGCCGAGAGCGAGAACCCCGATGGTGGGCGGCGGCCGCCGCGGGGTATCACCCCCGGGTGCCCGTCCTGCGCGTCCTCACGTACAACATCCGCTCGCTGCGCGACGACCCCCGGGCGGTCGCGCGGGTGATCCGGTCCTGCCGCCCGGACGTCGTGTGCCTGCAGGAGGCTCCCCGGCTGCTGGGCTGGCGCCGCGCACGGCGGCGGCTGGCCCGCTGGACCAGCCTGACTCCGGCGGTGAACCGGCGGGCGGGGGGCCTCGCCGTGCTGGTCCGGCCTGGGGTCGAGGTCCTGCACCGGGAGCACCGCGTCCTGCGGCGCGTCCCCGGCCCGCACCTCCGGGCGGTGAGCGTCGCGGTCCTGGAGGCGCACGGCCGCCGGCTGGCGGTGGCCTGCACCCATCTGGACCTGGCGGCCGGCGCCCGGCTGCGGCACGCGCGCGAGGCGCTCGGTGTCCTGGAGCGCGTCGCCGCCGAGCGGGGAGCCGCACCGGTGCTGGCCGGGGACCTCAACGAGGGCCCGGACGGTCCGGCGTGGCGGTTGCTGGCCTCCCGGCTGGACGACCCCGGCGCGCAGAGCAGCCGGTACGCCGCCGCGACGTTCACCGCCCGCCGGCCGCGCCTCCGCATCGACGCGGTGCTCACCGCCCCAGAGCTCACCGTACGGCGCGCCGGCGTCCCGGTGGACCTGCTGGCCGCGGCCGACGTCACGGCCGCCAGCGACCACCGCCCGGTGCTGGTGGACCTGGAGCTGTGACCACTCCCCCGTCCCGGTTCCCGACCCGCACGGCTGCGCGCCGGCCGCCCGGAGGCGGGCGGTGCGCGCCGCGGCGGGCCGCGGGGCGGCGCTCATCCGCCGCGGGGGCGGGGGCATATCCCCCTTCGGAAGGACCGTGCGGCGGGCTCGCGCGCTCCCCGGCGGGCCGGTGCGGAACCCGGGAGTCCGGGCCGCGGGCGGGAGGCCGTCCTGCGGCCCGTGT
>NZ_QEIO01000201.1 GCF_003336425.1 Marinitenerispora sediminis
GGTCGGCCACGCCGGGGGCGGGCCGGGCGGGGGCGGTGGCGTCGGCGGCCGCCGCGGGCGTGCCGGGCAGGAGGAGGGCGAGCGCCGTCACGGTTCCGAGCGCGACGGCGCGCACGGACCGGGCGGGACGGCGGCGGGGATGAGCGGAGACCGGGGGAACCGTCATGGCCGTCTCTCTCATTTCGCGATCCGCGAGCGTTCTCGCGGGCTGGTATCCCATCTTCGCCGCCCAGGCGGGAGTTCAGGAGTATTTGCGGCCCCCGGTGTGTTCGCGCGGGCACCGTGCGCGATGCCGCGACGGCGGGTCCACCGGCCCGGCCGCCCACCGGCGCTCTCCTGGCCGGACCCGACGTATACGTCCGCCGTGTCCGATCGGCGTGGACGAAAGCCCGCCGCGGTGGCGGGGCGGCGTCCTGGGGTGCGGCCGGGCGTCGCTGGTGGGGCCCCTTTCGATGCTGCTGCCGCGGGGGGGGGGGAACCGGACGGTCGTCCGCCGGGGCCAGCCCGCGCCGACAGCGGTAGCACCGGCCGGTTCCGCCTCCCGGGCTGGATGCCGGTGGATGCTGCCGCGGTCCGGCACCGGACGCAGACGGCCCCTGGCCGGTTGACGAAGCTCTCGAAACGGGTGGCCTGTCACCAACCTCCCCGGGCACCACACCCGGATCGCCGACAGAAGCGGGGACGCTGGTCGGGAGGCTGGTCGTAGCCGTCCGCGCTCGTCACCGGGCCCAGAGCCCCTGGCCTGGGGCGGCGCCGACCCGTCCGGCGCAGCCGAGCGGCCGTGGCCGCGATCACGCCGTGCCGCGCCGATGGCGGGGCCTCGTTCTCCGTTGCGCGTGCGGCGGGCCGCGAAGGGCGCCGGGGCCGGCCTCCCCCACCGGTCCTGGGCGCCCTCCGCCGTGGGCGGCACACGGTCCAGTAACCCCCGCCAGCGGTCTAGAGGGCGCGCGCCCGGTCGTAGACCCGCCGGGCGGCGTCGCCGAGGTTCGGCCCGTACTGGGTGCCGGCGTCGTTGGCGTACTTGAAGCTGATCACCGACATGATGGTGCCGGTGCCGGTCCGCGGGTTGAAGTCCGCGAACCACGGGCCGCCGCTGGAGCCCTCGGTCATCTGGCAGCGCATGCCCGCGGCGGTCGTGCCGCTGCGGTCGGGGCGGGTGGTCCCGGAGCAGTAGTGCAGCCGCCGGCCGTCGAAGGAGCCGGCGGACGGGTAGCCGAAGGCGTACAGGCGGCGGTCGCCGGCGGACTGGAAGGCGATCGGCTGGCTGCCGGTGTGGTCCGCGACGTGGCCGCCCTCGGAGCCGGTGTGCAGGACGGCCATCCCGAAGTCGAAGCTGTCGTCGGCGTCGCGGGACCACTCCTGGGGCACGAGCATCTCGCGGGCGACGAAGCTGCCGTACGGCCGCTCGCCGTCGTCGTAGCCGGGCACGAAGGTCCAGTTCTTCACCCAGGCCCCGGCGCCGTCCTTGAGGCAGTGGCCCGCGGTGAGGACGGTGTCGCGGTTGTCGGCGCGGATCACCGACGCCGAGCAGGTGAAGTCGCGGCCGTTGACGGTGAGGAAGACCCGGCCGGTGGTCCGGGCGACCTTGCCGCCGGCGGTCCAGGGTTCGCCCCTGCTCGCTCCGTGCGGTGCGGACTGCGCCTCGGTGCCGGGCTCCCGGGAGGAGGAGTCGCCCGCGACCGGGCCGGGGAGCGGCAGGCGGGCCAGCGTGCCGTCGAGCATCCGGCCCAGCGGAACGGCGGCGGCCATCCGCTGCGGCGTCCAGTAGGCCAGCACTTCGCGCTGCTCGGCGTCGCCGGTGGCGGCGGACTGGCGGACCACCCCGGTCAGGGCGGCCGGCAGCGGCATCAGCACGCCGCCGAACACTCCCTCCCCGGGCGGTACGGACGCTCCGGTGCCGCCCGCGGGTGTGGGAGTGGCGGAGGCCGCGGGAGGCCGGTCGTGCCCGGCCACGGGGGGTTCGCCCGCCGTGGCGCCGGACGGCAGGCCGACGGCGATCGCGGCGGCGGCGAGCGGACCCACGAGTTTGCGCACGAAGGACGGAGTCATGGCTCGCGATCATGCCACACTCACCGTGTCCATGTAGTTACTTTCGGTCCATACCGCGTGGCGGGCGCCTTCGGCCGAAACCCCGGCCCACGCGGCCCCGGGGGTGCGGCGCCCGGGGCCCGCCCGCCCGGGGCCCCGCCCGCGCGGCGTCCCGCCGCCGGCAGTCGCCGCGGCCGGTGTGCGCGACAATGGGGGCGTGCGTATCGCCGAACACCTCTCCGACGGCCCGTCCACCGCCGAACCGCGCGAGGTCGTCATCCTCGGCTCCACCGGTTCCATCGGCACGCAGGCCGTCGACGTCATCACCCGCAACCCCGGCCGCTTCCGGGTCGTGGGGATCGCCGCGGGCGGCGGCCGCCCGGACCTGCTCGCCGACCAGGCCGCCGCGCTCGGGGCCGTGGCCGTGGCCGTGGCGGACGCCTCGGCGGCCTCCGACGTCGCCCGCCGCCTCGACGAGCGGGGCAGCGGCGCCAAGCTGCTCACCGGCCCCGAGGGTGTGGCCGAGCTGGCCGGCTGGCCGTGCGACGTGGTGCTGAACGGCATCACCGGCGCGCTCGGCCTGGAGTCCACCCTGGCCGCGCTGCGGGCCGGCCGGCTGCTCGCGCTCGCCAACAAGGAGTCGCTCATCATCGGCGGGCCGCTGGTGCGCGCCGCCGCCCGGCCCGGCCAGATCGTGCCGGTGGACTCCGAGCACTTCGCGGTCGCGTCCTGCTTCCCCCGGGTGCCCGAGGCGGAGCTGACCTCCCTGGCGCAGGGGCAGGTGGCGGCGCGCACGGCCGAGGTGCGCCGCCTCGTCATCACCGCCAGCGGCGGTCCGTTCCGCGGGCGCACCCGCGCGCAACTCGCCGACGTGACCCCGGCCGACGCCCTCGCCCACCCGACCTGGGCCATGGGCCCGGTGATCACGGTGAACTCCGCCACGCTGGTCAACAAGGGCCTGGAGGTCATCGAGGCGCACCTGCTCTTCGACGTCCCCTTCGACCGCGTCGAGGTCGTGGTCCATCCGCAGTCGGTCGTCCACTCCATGGTGGAGTTCGTGGACGGCAGCACCCTGGCGCAGGCGAGCCCGCCCGACATGCGCATCCCGATCGCCAACGGCATCGCGTGGCCGCATCGGGTCACCGCCGCCGCGCCGCCGGTGGACTGGACCCGGGCCCACACCTGGACCTTCGAGCCGCTGGACCACACCGCCTTCCCCGCGGTGCGCCTCGCCTGCGAGGTCGGCGAGGCGGGGGGGACTGCGCCCGCCGTCTACAACGCCGCCAACGAGGAGGCCGTCGCCGCGTTCCTCGCCGGTCGACTCGCATTTCCCGCGATCGTGGACACCGTCGCCCAGGTAGTCTCAGAGCATCGCGATGCGGACACCGGCTCCGCGTTGACGCTGGCTGACGTCTACGCCGCCGACGGGTGGGCCCGGACGCGCGCCAGGGAACTGATCACCCCCAGGCCGGTGTGAGGGAGTCGCCGCAGTGGACGTGCCGCACCGGCACCGGCTGACACTCCCGCACGGCCCCACCACCCTTCCTGACGACGCCCGCCACCCGACCCCGCCGTGGCCCGTCGCGAGACCTTCCAGACAGACGCTTGGGGGACCTACATGGTCGCGTTACTGACCACGCTCGGGATCATCCTCTTCGCCATCGGACTGCTGCTGTCCATCGCCTGGCACGAGCTCGGGCACCTGGCCACCGCCAAGATGTTCGGCATCCGCTGCACCCAGTTCATGGTGGGCTTCGGCAAGACGCTGTGGTCGACGAAGCGCGGCGACACCGAGTACGGCATCAAGCTGGTGCCGCTCGGCGGCTTCGTGCGCATGGTGGGCATGATGCCGCCCGCGCGTGAGCGGGCGGAGGGCGACGGGGCGGCCGCGTCCGGCAGGCCGATGTCGCGGTGGCGCGCCATGGTCGAGGACGCCCGCGAGGCGTCCTACGTGGAGCTGGAACCGGGCGACGAGGACCGCCAGTTCTACCAGCGCGCGCCGTGGAAGCGGATCATCGTCATGGCGGCCGGCCCGGTGATGAACCTCATCCTCGCGGTCGTCATCTTCTGCATCGTGCTCATGGGGATCGGCCTGCCCCGACCCACGAACACCATCGCCGAGGTCACGGAGTGCGTGGTCTCCGCCGAGGCCCCCAGCGACACCTGCCCCGCCGACGCCGAGCCCACCCCCGCCGCCGAGGCCGGGCTGCGGCCCGGCGACCGCATCGTGGCGATCGACGGCCGCGACACCCCCGACTGGAACGCCGTCAACGCCGCGATCCGCGAGACCATCGGCCCGGCCACCATCACGGTGCAGCGCGGCGGCGAGACCCTCACGGTGGACACCGAGCTGATCGAGAACCAGGTGGTCGCCCGCGACGCCGACGGCAACCCGGTCATCCGGCGCGACGCCAACGGTGATCCGGTCCTCGACGAGCAGGGCCGGCAGGTCCCCGAGACCGTGTCGGCCGGCTTCCTCGGCATCGTGGCGGCCGAGGAGCGCCAGCCGCTCGGCGTCGCCGAGACCGCCGGCTACCTCGGCGGCACCGTGCTCGACGTCGGCAAGGCCGTGGTGACGCTGCCCGCCAAGGTGCCCGACGTGTTCCGCGCCGCCTTCCTCGGCGAGGAGCGCCAGCCCGACTCCCCGGTGGGGATCGTCGGTGCCTCCCGCATCGGCGGCGAGATCCTGTCCCAGCCGATCCCGGTGCTCGACCGCACCGTGGTCATGCTCAACATGCTGGCCAGCGTCAACCTGTTCCTGTTCGCGTTCAACATGGTGCCGCTGCTGCCGCTGGACGGCGGGCACATCCTCGGGGCGGTGTGGGAGTGGATCCGGCGCGGCTGGGCCCGGCTCACCAAGCGCCCGGACCCGGGCCCGTTCGACGTCGCCCAGCTCATGCCCGTGGCCTACGTGGTGGTCGCCTGCTTCCTCTGCTTCAGCCTCATGCTGCTGGTCGCCGACATCGTCAACCCGGTCCGGCTGGTCCAGTAGCCGCTCGGCCGTCGGCCCCGTGCCGGGCGTCCCACGATGCCCGGCACGGGGCCGCGGCGTACCGCGCGGCCCTGGAGGCGGGCCGATGCCGGTAGCCTGGCAGGGCACGGAATGCCGAGGGGACGTCCCCGCGTTCCGTGGTGCGGCGGCGCCTGTGCATCGCGGCGACGCCCGATTTTCCGACTTCCAGAACACGCCGCCGGTCGAGCCGGTGGCCGGTGAGGTGAGACCGAGTGAGCGTCGATCTTGGAATGCCCGCTGCCCGCCCGCGCCCCCTCGCGCCCCGGCGCAAGACGCGGCAGATCATGGTCGGCAACGTTCCCGTCGGCGGGGACGCCCCCGTGTCGGTGCAGTCGATGACGACCACCGTGACCGCGGACATCAACTCCACGCTCCAGCAGATCGCGCAGCTCACCGCCTCCGGCTGCCAGATCGTGCGCGTCGCGGTGCCCAGCGCCGACGACGCCGAGGCGCTGCCGATCATCGCGAAGAAGTCGCAGATCCCGGTGATCGCCGACATCCACTTCCAGCCCAAGTACGTGTTCGCCGCGATCGACGCGGGCTGCGCCGCGGTGCGCGTCAACCCGGGCAACATCAAGAAGTTCGACGACAAGGTCGGCGAGATCGCCAAGGAGGCGGCCAACGCCGGCGTCCCGATCCGGATCGGCGTCAACGCCGGGTCGCTGGACAAGCGGCTGATGGAGAAGTACGGACGGGCCACCCCCGAGGCGCTGGTGGAGTCGGCGCTGTGGGAGTGCTCGCTGTTCGAGGAGCACGGGTTCCGCGACATCAAGATCTCGGTCAAGCACCACGACCCGGTCGTGATGATCCAGGCCTACCGCCTGCTGTCCGAGAAGTGCGACTACCCGCTGCACCTCGGGGTGACCGAGGCCGGCCCGGCCTTCCAGGGCACCGTGAAGTCCTCGGTGGCGTTCGGCGCGCTGCTGGCCGAGGGCATCGGCGACACCATCCGGGTGTCGCTGTCGGCCCCGCCGGCCGAGGAGGTCAAGGTCGGTATCCAGATCCTGGAGTCCCTGGGCCTGCGGGAGCGCGGGCTGGAGATCGTCTCCTGCCCGAGCTGCGGGCGGGCGCAGGTCGACGTCTACACGCTCGCCGAGGAGGTCACCGCCGGCCTGGAGGGCATGGACGTCCCGCTGCGGGTCGCGGTCATGGGCTGCGTGGTCAACGGTCCGGGCGAGGCACGCGACGCCGACCTCGGCGTGGCCTCCGGCAACGGCAAGGGCCAGATCTTCGTCAAGGGCGAGGTCGTCAAGACGGTTCCGGAGTCCAAGATCGTGGAGACCCTCATCGAGGAGGCCATGCGGCTGGCCGAGAACATGAAGGACGCCGGCGTCGAGTCCGGCGAGCCCTCGGTGTCGGTGGCCGGCTAGCCGGACGGGCTGACGGGGCGGGCGCGCCGGAGTGGCGCGCCCGCCCTTCCGCGTGCCGGGCGGGTCAGCAGCCGGTGCTGCTGGTGATCGTGGTGTTGCCGAAGTACCGGATCGCCACCCCGTTGAGTACGACCCGCTGCGGGGCGCCGCCGGAGCGCTGCTCGTAGTGCAGGTGCGGCCCGGTGGAGCCGCCGCTGCTGCCCACCCGGCCGATGACGGTGCCGGTGCTCACCCGCTGGCCGACCGAGACGTTGAACGAGTTCAGGTGCGCGTACAGCGTCGTGATGCCGCCGCCGTGGTCGATGACGACGTAGCGCCCGTAGCTCTCGTTGCCCAGGTTGCGCACCGTCGTGACGGTGCCCGGCGCACTGGAGCGGACGTTCTTGTTCAGCGCGTCGCCGGCGGCGCGCTGGAAGTCCACCGAGTTCTGCGGGTTGTGGTTGGTGCGGGTGTTCGCGTTCCACACCTGGCCGCAGTCGAACGGGGTGCGCAGGTTGAGCGCCGCCAGCTCGGCCTCGGTGCCGGCCGCCGCGTGCGCCGCGCCGGTGGGCATCAGGACCGCGATGAGGGCGGCGGAGCCGACCAGGGCTCCGAGCGACCGGGCAGCCGCGCGGATTCGGGGGATACGCATGTGCTCGTTCCTCACGATTGATGGGGATATCGGGCGTGACCGAACGTAGCGAACGGTCAACGCCGTGAGTAGGCCCAAATTCCGGGCGCGGTCCCGGCCCGTTCTGGGTCCCCTAGCGTGGGTCCCCTATCCGGTGGGTGGAACGGCGGGGCCGGTCCGGCCGCCCCCGGCCCTGCGCCAGGCCGTTCCCGAGGCGGCGGCGTGCGGCGGCCCGGCCCCTGTATCGCCCGTGTAGCTCACTCCGGAGGCGGCACC
>NZ_QEIO01000202.1 GCF_003336425.1 Marinitenerispora sediminis
ACCCGCCGGACACGGCCCCAGCACCACGGGCCCGAGGTCGCCGATGTCTCACCCCGACTTCACCCACCTCCACGTGCACCCCCAGTACGGCGGGTCCGGGCGGTGGCGGCCGTCCCGGACCGGCGGTGGCCCGCAGCCGGGCCGGCCTCCGCGTCCGCGCGGTAGACCGGCCGGCCCGGCACGGATCATTGCGGGCCCCGCCGCCGTTACACGAATGGGGGTTCCTCCGCTGGTCGGGGGCGGTGGGCCGGGACTCCACGGGAGGAAGCCGATGGTGCGGGCCACGGTCGGGCGGAGGCTGCTCGTCGCGGGACTACTGGTGTTTCTCGCGGCGGTGGCATTCCTCTTCGCCACGGGTCACGTCCTCATCCAGCGCAGCGAGGACTACGCGTCGGGGCAGCTCTGGTCGTTCTGGTTGCCGGTCCTGCTGGGACTGCTGCTCATCCGCGTGGCGCCGTGGCGCACGCCGGACGGCACCGCCCCGGCCGACATGCTGCGCGGCCGGCGGGCCAGGCGCGAGGTATGGGCGCTGCTCGGCTGCGTCGCCGCGTTCTTCGTCGGCGACCTGGTCCTCTACGGCGCCTACGACCTCGTCGATCCGCAGCTGCGGGCGCTCGCCTACCACACGTCCAAGGTGCTGTTCCTGCTCCTGCTGCCGATCATGCTGACCGGCCGCTCCGGGGTGATGGGCGCCTCCAGCCAGCCCGACGTCCTCCAGCGCGGGACCCGGGTGCCGTGGGGCTGGCGCTGGGCGGGCGTCCTGGCGGTCGTCGGCTACGTCTACATCGCGGTCCTGATCCCCTGGACCACGCCGGCGCCCTCTCCGGGGACGCTGCCCAACTCCTACACGCTGTTCGCCCGGCTGGCGCTCGCCCTGGTGACGGCGGCGCTGCTGGAGGAGGTCTTCTTCCGCGCGCTGCTGCAGACCCGCCTGGAGTACCTGCTGGGCCGGTGGCCGGGCATCGTCGTGTCGGCAGGGGTGTACGCGGTGGCCAGCCTCGTGGGCACCGACGCCTACCACAGCCTGGTGGTGGACCTGGCCATGGCGATCGCGGTCCAGGGCACGGCCGGCGTGCTGTTCGGCTACCTCTGGACGCGCTACCGCAACCTGTGGCTGAACTTCCTGCTGCACGCCTGCGTCAGCGTCGTCGCGGTGATGCATCCGGTCATCTACAACGCGCTGGTGTTCGGCCGCTGACCGGCCGGGGGCCCCGCGCGAGCGGGCGGCGCGGCCGGCCGGACCCGCCGGCACCCGGGGCGTTGAACCGCCCCGGGGGCGGGGAAGCCGGGCCCCGTCTCCATGCCGGCGGCCCGCCACGAGGCCGGCGCGGCCGCGGGTCCAGAGCGGGTGTACCCCTCCTCGGCGACCTCCCCGGAGCCGGTGGACTCCCGGGGCCGCTTGACGCCGCGGACGGCCGGGGAGGCCGCCGGTCCCTTACCCCTGGAGGGGGCCGCGGCGCCGCCGGCGTGCGGCGGCCCGCGGCCGCTAGCGCGTCAGCGCGGCCGGGCGTTCGGCGCGCGGGACGTCGAGCGGGAACCGGCGCGGCGGGCGGGTGTCGGAGGCGACCAGCCCCGCGTGGATCCGGGGACCGGCGATGGGAACGTCGGCCAGAACCTCCTCCGGGAGGTCGAACGCCTCGACCAGGGTCAGCGCCTGCCCGGCCAGGGACGCGATGAGCTCCTCCACGGCGTCGGGGAGCGCGGTGGTCTGGTCGCCGGTCAGGCGGCCCTCGGCGAGCAGGTCGCCGGCGTGCTCGCCGATCCGCTCCAGCGCGAACAGCCGGTACAGGTCGAGGAGCAGGGGCCCGGTGTCCGGCTCCGCGGTGCGGGCGGCGCCCAGCAGGGCCTCGCCGGCGCGGCGCTGGGCGAAGGCCGCCACCGCCCGCAGCGCGTGCGGGGCGGCGGCGTTCCAGCGCCCCAGGGGATCCCCGGGCGGTGCCTGCCGCAGGCGCCGCCGCGCCCGGTGCAGGTGGACGCGCTCGACCGAGGCGAGGAGGTCGCCCAGGAAGCCGGGGTCGGTGAGCGGCCGGCCGGCGGGGGCGTCCGAGGGCGGTGCGCTGTCGTGGTCGAGGAGCATCTCGGCGCCGGCCTTCACCCAGACGGCGAGGTTGTCGCCCTCGGCGGTGATCGGTCCCTCGGAGTCGGCGCACAGCGTCGCGAGCCGGTTGGCGGGGAACAGCGCCCGCGCCCCGCAGCGCTCCCGGCACTCGATCAGGATGCGCCGCCCGTTCCAGGTGACCCAGCCCTTGGCCACGGCCGCCATGCGCTCGGCCCGCTCCCGCCCCCGGGCGTCGGCGGGGCGGACCCGGAACATCCGCACGGTCTCGCGGTGCAGCAGCGTCATCGCGTAGCTGGCGGCCAGTGCGCTCACCAGCGGCCCGTGGTGGCTGCGGTGCGCGAAGACCGGCACCCGCGTACCGCCGCGCGCCCCGCTGATACCGCGGTGGTGGGAGTAGCGGACCGCGATGGCGAGCGCCGCGCGCACGGCGCCCAGCGTGGCGGCGCTCATGCAGAGCTTGCCCGTGGTGACGCGGTCGATGGAGCGGAGGAACCGCCGGCGCCGGTTGCCGACCGCGCTGGTGAGGACGCCGTCCGCTCCCAGCCGCCCGTGCTCGCCGGCCAGCATGGCGTGCCGCGGCAGCCGGACGTGCTCGAAGGACGTGAGGCAGTGGTCGACCGGACTGCCGTACTTCTCCGTCAGGGGCCGCACGGTGACGCCGGGCAGCGGACCGGAGGCGTCGGTCAGCGGGGTCAGGAAGAGGAACACCCCGTGGTCGTCGCCGTCGACGACCAGCCGCGCCGCCACGAGCCCCGTCTTCGGGCCGCCGTACCCGCCCGTGTTGGGCATGAACTTGCGCGCGCCGGGGTCGGGGGTGTGCAGGACGAAGCCGTCGGCCGCCGGGTCGTAGGTCGCGGTCGTCCGCAGCGCGCCGGCGTCGTTGCCGTGGTCGAGTTCCGTGCACAGGAACGTGCCGACGCGCCGCAGCGCCAGGTAGTCGCCCAGCTCGCGCCCGGGCTGGCGGTCATGGTCGAGCAGGCTGCCCAGGAACAGGTTGTAGTGGATACCGGCGATCGTGGTGAGGCCGCTGTCCACCGGCGCCGTCCACTCGTGCAGGCTCGCCAGCCGGGCGGGGTCGGCGGCGAGCTCCAGCGCCGAGTCCAGGTCGTCGTTGAGCAGGTGGAGGCGCTGGTAGGACAGCGCCACGCGGTCGGCGCCGTCCGGGACCGCCCGTGCGCGGAACGGCTCGGTCGCGAGGAGGGCGCGCCAGGGGCGGTGCTCCCGGTCGTACTCCGCCGTTGGGCCGAAGAGGACGCGTTTCAGTCCCGGGACGGTCGTCGGGGCTACCGGGGAGCCGGGGGCTCTCCGCGGGTCCTCGGTGGGCTCGTCCCGGAAGTGTGGTTCGCGCATCGGCCCGTGGTCCATGGCGCCGGTCTCCTTCGCCTTCGGTGCGTGGTCCTACGGATTCAATTGGCTGCGCGGAGCGCGTGCGGGGTGATCAACCGAAGGCACGCTGTGGGACTTGTCACGGACGGCTACCGGGGAGTCGCCGTTCGTGGCGGCACGGCGGCGGTGCGGTGCCCCGGACGCGCGGGTCAGCGCGACGGCCGGGACCGCGGTGGGAAGCCGGGCCGGGGGCCCGGCGGAAGTCCGGAACGCGGGCCCGGATACGGCCCGCGCGGCGAGCGCCGCAGGCCGGGGGAGTCGCCGAACGGATGGATGCTGGGGAGCGCGGCACTGGACGGCCACGTCACCTCCGAGTCCAGCGGGACGAGCGTCCGGTACCGCTCCGCCATCTCCCGCAGCGCCCGCGCCAGCCTGCGGCGCACCCCGGAGTCCGGCAGGCCGGGATCCAGCAGGCGGGCGCCGCGCAGCATCCGGACCCGCAGCGCCTCCTCGATGCGGGGGGCGCGCAGGGCGTACTGGGCCGCCGGCGTGCGGGCGAGCTCCTGCGCGCTGTACAGGATCTCGCCCAGCGCCGTCCGCATGGCGAAGTAGCCGGTCCAGCGGCCCAGCTCCTCGGAGAACTCCCCGGAGGCGATATGGCGGCCCTGCGGTGAACGCGGCGGGTAGGCGCCGGCCACGGCGTGCTCGAAGAGGCGGCGCGTGCCGGCGTCGGCGCTCAGCACGTGGCAGGCGCGGCCGATCTCGAACGCGAGGGTCTGCGGACGCGCCAGCCCCCAGTCGATGGCGACGAGCGGCGCGCCGTCGTAGGCGGCCGGGTCGGCCGGCACCAGCATGTTCTCGCCGTGCAGGTCCCCGTGGCGAAGCCCGACGGGCGCGGGCCGGTTGGCTCCCCACAGCGAGCGGACGTAGCGGTGCAGGGCCTCGGCCGGGAACAGCGACGTGTAGAGGCGGAAGGGCTCCGCGACGCCCTCCTCGGCGCAGCGGCCCAGCTCCTCCGCCACGGTCGCGTGGATGGCGAGCAGCTCCCGCCCGGCGTGCTCGCGCAGCGCCGGCGCGTCCGCGCCGGGGTAGCCGGGAACGGTCTCCAGCGAGGGGTCGAGGACGACCTCGCCGATGCGCGCCGCGAGGGCCACGACGTCGCGGACCTGCTCCCGCGTGGGCTGGCGGCCCGGGTTCGCCCGCAGCAGCGCGTTGAGCGGACGGCCGTGCACCCGCCCGACGGTGAAGCTGTCGGTCTCCTGGTCGTAGGCGGTCAGCGGCGGGGTCGGAACACCCTGCGACCACGCGGCCTCGTGGACGTCGTCGATACTGACGAAGATCCGCGGGTCCAGGACCGAGCCGCGGTGCTTGGCCGTGCGCCGGGGCACGCTCACCACCACGTCCCGCCACGGGAGGTCCAGGAAGTACACCTTGTTGAAGCCGCCCTGCGCGTCGGCGGCCGGCCGGCCGCCGACGGTGTTGAGCAGCTGCTGGTGCACGACCACGCGCTCGCCCGGCTGCGCGACACGGGTGTAGGGCTTGCCGCGGTACCAGCTGGGGCGCCTCAGCAGGTGGTCGCCAGGCTTCCGGGCGCCTCCGTCGCCCACCAGGGCGACGCTGCCCGGCATCGCGTCCGGGAAGGCCCGGTGCAGCGCGCCGTCGATGGCCGCCGCGGCGTGGATCGTCACCGTGCGCGTGGCCGCGGCGCTGGCGTCCCGGCGCAGGAAGAGCACCGGTTCGCCGTCCGGAGGGGCGAGGAGGTGCGGGGCGGCGGGCTGGTCGCGGACATGGGCGACGCGGACCCGGGCCGGCCGGGTGGTGAAGGAGGCCGCGGGCGGCAGGTACAGCACCGCCTCCTGCCAGCTGTCCCCGTCGCGTTCGCACGCGACGGTCATCGCCCGGCCGCGGGGCAGCGAGGCGCGCAGCGCGCCGAGCGGGCCGCCGCCGTCGATGGGGACGCGCTCGGCGATGGCCGCGTCGACCCGGTGCAGGCGCTGCGCGGCCCGCGTCAGGCGCGCCAGGGCGCGCAGCCGCTCCTCCGGCGTCCGGCCGGCGGCGGGTCCGCCGTCGGACAGCGCGTCGGTGACGTCGAGCAGGGCCGCCGGGGGCACCCGCTCCAGTGCCGAGCTCCGGGTCACCGTGCCGGCGGCGGGCAGCCCGACCCGCACCGCCATGACGGGCAGGTCCGCGCCGGCGAACCGGGGGAGGCAGCCGGCCCGGTCCACCGCGTCCCGCAGCGCCGCGGCGGCCGCGTCGGGGCCGCGCGCCGCCGGGGGCACGAGGACGGGGAAGGCGTCGGGGTCGCCGGCGGTGTCGCGCCGCAGCCGGCGGCCCGCCGCGACCAGGGCCCGCTCGCGGATGGCCGGGTCGGCGCGCGCCAGCGCGTCGTCGGGGACGACCACGAGCAGCCCGGCAGCGGGTGCCGTCTCCGCGGGGACGTGCCGGCTGTCCAGGAGGAGCTGGTCCCCCGAGCGCACGGCGGCGTCGGTCTCCGCGCCCGCGGGCGGCGGCACCGCGGCGGCCGCCCCGGGGAAGCGGAACCAGGTGGGGGCGGGCTGGAACTCGGGATCGTCGGGGTCGGGAACGTAGCGCGCCAGGCCGACGAGGTCCACCGCGGGGGCCGTGTCGTCGACGTCACGCAGGTCGCCGCCGTCGCGCGCGGCGGCGCCGCGCCGGGCGTCGACCGCGCGCCGCACCCGCGCGGTCACCGACCGCGGGGGGAGCGCCGGCCGGCCCGTCATGCGGCCGAGCTGGGCCAGCCGCCGGGTGAGGTCGCGCAGCATGCTCTCGGCCGTCTGCCCGGCCAGGAACCGCCCGGTCGCGATGCTGTCGGCGGTGCGCAGGATGTCCACATAGGCCGTGTGCACCACCTGCTGGCGCAGCAGGATGTCGAGCTCCTCGTCCAGGACCGCGGCGGGGTCAACCGGGCCGCGGGCGAGCAGGTGGCGCACGCGCGCGCGGTACGTCGCCCGCCCCTGGTCGTCCACCAGCGGCTCACGGCCGTCGCGCATCCAGAAGTAGACGGTCCGGGCGGCGTCGCTCACCGGGTCGGCGCAGCGCGCGTACTCCCAGCCCGACGCCCGCAGCCGCGGCTCGTCGAGGGTCCCGGCGGCGCCGAGGTGCAGGTGGTTGCGGTGCAGGTTCTGGTGGGTCAGCCCGGTGGGGCGGACGGGCAGCCGTGCGACGTCGCGCCAGACGCCGCGCAGCACCTCCTCGGTGGCGCACCCGAGGTCGGCGAGCAGCCCCGGATACCGCTGCCCGAGGTGCGCCGCCGCCCGCTCGGTGGTCATGACCTGCGCCTGGATCGCCGCGACCGAGTCGCAACCGTCCTGCCCGGGCCGCGGCGGGATCCGCTGCCCCTCGGCGCCGCGCAGCGGCGGCCGGTTGTGCTTCGGCAGCGCGTGGCACCCCACCGAGGAGAGCTGCCCGTGGATCTCCGCCAGCGAGTCGCGCGCCTCCGTCCAGGTCAGTGCGCGCTCCAGCGTGGGCAGCGCGCCGCCGACCTGCTCCCACCACCGCCCCAGCGCGTCCATCCGTCCCGGCACCGCCACCGACAGTTCCTGGGCGGCCGAGGCGATCACCCCGGTGGAGAAGACGGTGACGTCGAACTGCGGCCGCCGGCGCCGCGCCCGGAACCGCCACGTGCGAGAGGGGCCCGCGGAGGAGCGGTCCTTGACACGGAAGTAGTTGACGTAGTTGTTGCTCGTGACCGCGACCAGCTGACCCTCGGCGCTGTCCCCGGCCATGCCACCCGTCACCGCGGTCCTCCCGAGGGGGTCTCCCGGGACGTCGGCCTCGCGGCCCCCGGCGGGGCGCCCCGGCCCGTCCCGTCCACCGGTCAGATGATGGTAACGGCGCGCCTCCGGTAGGGACCCGCCCCGGTGGCGGGAGAACACCGGGG
>NZ_QEIO01000203.1 GCF_003336425.1 Marinitenerispora sediminis
GCAGAGCCCGAGCCCCGCCCGGGCCCGGCGGCGCCGGACTGCCGCGCCTGGCCACGGCCCACCGGTTCCCGGCTCCGACCCTCCACCCGCCACCGGACCGGTTCCGCCGGATCCCCGCCCGGGGCACCTGTTCTGCCACCTGGCACAGCGGTCCGGGTACGGCGGCTCGACGACGCGGGGTAGCTGACCAGCTCCCTCATCCAGGCCCTGGCCCGTCGGGTCGCCTTGGACCGACGGCCTGCGGCTGACCGTCTCCACTCCGCCACCGTGCGCGGCCTCCCGCGAGACCAGGAAACACTCCGCGCGGCCGGCGCGGCCGGGAGGGGCGGATGCCGATCCAGCCCCGACCAGGGGCAGGTTCGCTAGCGGTTCGAGGCGTTCGGCACCGCTCGGCGCGGGGCGCACCTCATCAGGCCCGTCCGCGCGCACGAGGAACCCCGGCACGGCCGTCCGGCTCTCCTACGCCAGTGGACCGAAGCGGCCATCGACACGGTGAAAGGCCGGCCCAGCCGGGTCCCACGGCGGGCGCGCCGGAGCGGGGGCCCGCGCCCGCTCTCAGCCGGCGGGGCGGGCCGCGGCGTCGGCCAGTGCGCGGAACAGCAGGGCGGTGGAGGCGGCGCCGGGGTCCTCGTGGCCGATACTGCGCTCGCCCAGGTAGGAGGCGCGGCCCCGGCGGGCCTGGAGCGGCGCGGTCGCGCGCAGGCCCGCCTCGGCGGCCTCCGCCGCCGCCCGCGCGGCCGTGCCGAGGTCCTCGCCCGCATCGGCCGACGCGCGCAGGGCGTCGACCGCCGGGGCGAAGGCGTCCACCATCGTCTTGTCGCCCACCTGGGCCGAGCCCAGTCGGCACACCGCCGCCAGCCCGTCCGCGAGCGCCGCGGCCAGCCCGGCGGGGTCGGGGCGCTCCCCGGTGAGCCGCTTGCCCGCGGTGCGCAGCGCCGTCCCGTACAGCGGACCGGACGCGCCTCCCACCCGGGAGATGAGCGTGCCGCCCGCCCGGATGAGCACGTCGCCGGCGGTGGCCGCCGGGTAGCCGTCCAGGGCCTGGAGTACGGCGGTGAAGCCGCGGTGCATGTTCGTGCCGTGGTCGGCGTCGCCGATCGCGGAGTCGAGCCGGGTCAGGTGGTCGCGGTTCACCTCGATCGCCGCGGCCGCCGCCCGCAGCCAGGCACGGGCGAGATCGGTCTCCACCGGTCCTCCTTCCGTCGGGGCGTGCGGTGCGGACGACCGTGCGCCGGGCCCGCCCGCGCCCAGGTGGTCCGCTAGCAACCCCAGCGTAGGGCGGGCGTCCGCACCGGCGCGTCCCACAGGGCGAGGAACGGCTCCTCCACCGCGCAGACCGTCACCGAGCACCCCGCCATGTCCAGGCTGGTGACGTAGTCGCCGACGAGGTTGCGGACGATCGTGATCCCGCGGTCGGCCAGCGCCGCGGCGACCTCGCCGTAGACGAGGTAGAGCTCGCTGAGCGGCGTGCCGCCGAGGCCGTTGACCATGACGATCGCCTCGGTCCCGGGCGGGAGCGGGCGGTCGTCCATGACCGCGTGCACCATGTCGGCCGCGATCTCGCGCGCCGGACGCAGTTTCTCCCGGCGCCGCCCCGGTTCGCCGTGGATGCCGACGCCGACCTCGATCTCGTCGTCGGGCAGGTCGAAGCCCGGCCGGCCGGACGCCGGTGTGGTGCACGCGGTCAGCGCGACCGCGAACGACCGCGACGCGGCGTTGACGCGGCGCCCCAGATCCGCGACGGCGGTGAGGTCGGCGCCGCCGGCCGCCGCGGCTCCCGCGATCTTCTCCACGAACACCGTGGCGCCGGTGCCGCGCCGTCCCGCGGTGTAGGTGGAGTCCCGCACCGCGACGTCGTCGTCCACCAGGACGGTCTCCACGGCGATGCCCTCGTCGGCGGCGAGCTCGGCGGCCATCTCGAAGTTCATGACGTCGCCGGTGTAGTTCTTCACCACGAAGACCACCCCGGCCCCGCCGTCGGCCGCGGCGGCCGCGGAGACGATCTGGTCGGGCACCGGCGAGGTGAAGACCTCCCCGGGGCAGGCCGCGTCCAGCATGCCCTCGCCGACGAAGCCGGCGTGCAGCGGTTCGTGCCCCGAGCCGCCCCCCGAGACCACCCCGACCTTCCCGGCCACCGCTCCCGCCGCCCGGGCCACGATGCGGGCGGCCGGGTCGACCCGCAGGTCCGGATGCGCGGCGGCCAGCCCGGCGAGCACCTCCGGGAGGAAGGACTCGGCGCTGTTGAGGAACTTCTTCACGCGGCACTCCCACGGCGGCTCGGCGGACGGACGCGAACCGCGCGGCCCTGGGGCCTCCCGGGCGTGCCGGCGGTGGACGCTGAGAGGGACGCTAGGTGTGTGCTGGATCACTGTCAAGCGTGCGGGGGTCGCGGCGCGGGCCCCCGGCCATGCCGGCCGCGCGGCGCGGGCGGGCGACCGGCCGCACCCCCGCGCCCTCCCGCGGACGGGGCGCGGGCGGCACTACCCTCGGTGGGCATGAGCGCTCCCGTCGGTATCGTCCTCGTCTCCCACAGCGGCCGGCTCGTCGAGGGGCTGGCCGACCTGCTCGGCCAGCTCGCCCCCGCTTCCGTGCCGCTGGCCACCGCCGGCGGTACGGAGGAGGGCGGGCTCGGCACCAGTTACGACCTGGTCGCGGCCGCCGTCCGCGCGGCCGACCGCGGCGCCGGAGTCGCCGTCATCCCCGACCTCGGCAGCGCGGTGCTCACCGCGCGGACCGTCCTGGAGGACCTCGACCGGCCGGACGTGGTGCTCGTCGACGCACCGTTCGTGGAGGGGGCGGTGGCGGCCGCCGTGGCGGCGGCCGCGGGGGTGGACCTGGCCGCCGTCGTCGCCGCGGCCCGCGAGGCGCGGCGGATCGACAAGTTCTGACCCGGCGCCCCGTCCGCGCCGGCGGCGGAGTGTGGCGCGCCGACGGACGGCACGCGCGGAATCGGCCGTTGACCTGCTGGTTTGTTCCGGGTGATCCGTTTACAGTGTTGAGGCGGTCCTTTTCCCGAGCCGATGCCGGTGCGGGAGGTCGGCCTTGCCCGCCGCCGAGAGGACCGCCGTCCGCGCCGTCTACCCGGAACCTGATACATGCCGCACACTGGTAGATGCTTGACCGGGCCGCCCGGCCGCCGGAGAACACCCTCCCGGCTCGTCCGCGCTCTCGCACTCGCGCTGGGGCTGGCCCTCGCCGTCGGGCCGGCCGCGCCCGCCCACGCGGTGCCGGCCCGGCCTGCCGCCGAGGCCGCGGGGGACCCGGCGCGCGCCGACACCGTCGTCTGCGGCTCGGAGCTGCACCCGGCGCTCGCCAAGCGGCTCGGCGCCCGGATCGCCTCCGTGGTCGGCTCGCGCGACGGCGCCGTCGCCGTCGGGGTCTCGGCGTTCGGCGGCGACCTGCTCTGCGGCTACCGCGCCACCCGTGAGTTCGACGCCGCGAGCGTCGGGAAGGTCGTCGTGCTGGGCGCCCTGCTGCGGACGACCATGGACCAGGGCCGCCCGCTGACCCGCGAGGAGCACCGGCTCGCCACCGCCATGATCACCGTCTCCGACAACGACGCCACGGTGCGGCTGCGCGACGAGCTCGGCCGCGCCCGGATCCAGCGTTTCCTGGACCGCGCGGGCCTGACCCGCACCCGGCTGGACCCCGGAGACGCCGTCGGCCTCATGCGGATCACCGCCCTCGACCAGCTGCGGTTGCTGCGGACCCTCACCGAGGGCGACGGTGTGCTCGGCGCCCCGCAGCGGGGCTACGCCCGCCGGCTCATGGCGAGCGTGGCCGAGGACCAGCGCTGGGGCGTGCCGGCCGGAGCACCGCCCGGTGCCCGCGTGTACGTGAAGAACGGCTGGCTGCCGCACGGCGACACCGACGTCTGGCGGGTGAACAGCGTCGGCGCCTTCGACGGCACCCCCGCCGGCCCGTACCGGCTCGTGGTGCTGACCGACGGCAACGCCGGGATGCGCTACGGAATCGACACCGTACAGGCGGTCGCCCGTACCGTGCACACAACGCTCAACACACCGGACGCGCCGGAGCTCGGCGCCACCCGCCCGCGTTCCGCCGACCAGGCGCGCTGACCCCGCGGTCTCCGGCGGACCGGGCCGCAGCGCCGTGGACCGCCCACGCGCCGCCGCGCCCGGCCGCCGGTGCCCTCAGAAGTTGATCATGTGGCCCGCGAGGCCGTGCACGGCCTCCTTCACCGCCTCGCTCAGCGACGGGTGGGCGTGCACGTTGCGGGCGACCTCGTGGACGGTCAGGTCCCACTGCTGCGCCAGGGTGAGTTCCGGCAGCAGCTCCGTGACCTCGGGGCCGATCATGTGCGCGCCGAGAAGTTCGCCGTAGCGGGCGTCGGACAGGATCTTGACGAACCCGCGGGTGTCGCCCAGGCCGTGCGACTTGCCGTTCGCGGTGAACGGGAACTTGGCGACCCGGACGTCGAAGCCGGCCTCGCGCGCCTGCGCCTCCGTGTAACCGAAGCTGGCGATCTGCGGCTGGCAGTAGGTGGCGCGCGGGATCATCCGGACGTCCACTTCCTGGGTCTCGGCGCTGGCGATCGTCTCGGCGGCGATGATCCCCATCGCCTCGGCGGCATGCGCCAGCATCAGCTTGGCCGTGACGTCGCCGATGGCGTAGATGTGCGGCACGCTGGTGCGGCCCCGGGAGTCGGCGTCGATCGCGCGGCGCTCCGTCAGCTTCACGCCGGTGTTCTCCAGCCCGTAGCCGGTGACGTTCGGCGCGAATCCGATGGCCTGCAGCACCGTGTCGGCCTCCAGCGTCCGGGTCTCGCCGCCGCTGGAGGCGACCACCGCGCGGACCCGGTCGCCGGAGTCGTCGATCGACTCCACCCGGGTCGACGTGAGCACCTTGATGCCCAGCCTGCGGTACTGCTTGGCGAGCTCGGCCGAGACCTCCTCGTCCTCCGTGGGCGCCACCCGGTCGAGGAACTCCACGATGGTGACGTCCACGCCGTAGTTCCGCAGGACGTAGCCGAACTCGATCCCGATCGCGCCGGCCCCCACGATGATGACGCTGCCCGGCAGCCGGTCGGCGAGGATCTGCTCCTCGTAGGTGACCACCCGCTCGGAGAGCGCGGTGCCGGGCAGCAGGTTGGCCGAGGCGCCGGTGGCGATGATCGCGTTGTCGAAGGTGACCGTCCTTGTCTCGCCGGAGGCGGTCCGCACCGAGAGGGTGTAGTCGTCGACGAAGGTCCCGCGCCCCGTGTACTCGGTGATCCCGTTCTTCTTCATCAGGAAGTGCACGCCCTTGACCCGGCCGTCGGCCACCTTGCGGCTGCGGCGGTAGGCCGCCCCGTAGTCGAACGTCAGCCCGTCGGCGCCCCCGATGCCGAACGCGTCCGCCTCGTGGGACAGGGTGTAGGCGAGTTCGGCGTTGCGCAGCAGCGCCTTGGACGGGATGCAGCCCACGTTGAGGCAGACCCCGCCCCAGTAGCGCTCCTCGACGACCGCCGTGGTCAGCCCCAGCTGGGCGGCGCGGATCGCGGCGACGTACCCGCCCGGGCCGGCGCCCAGCACCAGCACGTTGTAATGCTCACTCATACCGACTACCCCTACACCCTTCTCGGCTCGTCGCCGCGCGGGCGCACCGGGCCGCGGACGTTCCGCGTCCCGGCCCCGGGCGGCCGCTGTCCTGGTCGCTGTGCGGTCCGGCCGCCGCGCGGCGCTTTCGGCCGGCGGCGGGCGCGGCACCGGGCACTGGCCTCGCGCCCAGTCTCCCCGAGGCCGTCCGGCCGCGGCCCGGCGGGGCCCGCCCCCGGCGGCCCGGAACGAAAAGCCCGGCGGATACGGAGGAATGAGGCCGGGAGAGGTGGGTAGCCGGTTGCTACGCCGCGGAGTACGGACGGCGCCGGCCGTCCGGCGCGACGTAGGAGGGGAGTGAACATGTCCGACGTCACCGAGAGCATCGAGGTCCACGTCCCCGTGCACGTGGCGTACAACCAGTGGACCCAGTTCGAGGACTTCCCGCACTTCATGGAGGGAGTGGTCCACGTCGTCCAGCGCGACGACACCCACCTGGCCTGGACGATCGAGATCGCGGGGCAGCGCCGGGAGTTCGACACCGTCATCACCGAGCAGCTCCCGGACGAGCGGGTCGCGTGGCGGACCATCGACGGAACCACGCACGCCGGTGTGGTGACCTTCCACCGGATCGATGACGAGCGGTCGCGGGTGACCCTCCAGCTGACCACCGTGCCCGAGGGCCTGGTCGAGCAGCTGGGGGACAAGCTCGGCCTGGTGCAGCGGCGCGCGAAGTCCGACCTCAAGCGGTTCAAGGAGTTCATCGAGGCGCGGCGCGTCCCCACCGGCGCCTGGCGCGGCAAGGTCGACCGCCCCGGGTGACGCCGCGCGGCGCGCCCGCGAACGCGGCGCGCCCGTACAGGCCGGCAGCGTGTGCACGGGGCCGCGGCCCCGTGCACACGGCTGTCAGGACAGCGCCCGGCGGCGCACCGCGGCGATGCTCAGCCACACGGCCGGTGCCAGGACCACGTGCATGAGCGCCAGCACGACCCGCGTCGGTGTGTCGGTGTCGAGGAGCAGCGGGCTCACGGCGGACAGCAGCGCCAGGGCTGTGCCCACGATCTGCGCGGTCCGCAGGAAGCCCTTCCAGAGCAGGGACAGCGCCACCGCGGCCGCGAAGCCGAGGGCCAGCGGAAGCGCCGAGGCTAACGCGACGCCCCCCGCGGTGACCCCGACGGTCGCGCCGGAGGGATCCGGGTGCGTCATGGAGGCACCGAGCAGGTGCCCGGCGCCCAGCAGGAGCAGGTTGGCGGCGACGGCGGCGGCGACGCCTACCGCGCCGGCCCGCCACCATGGCGATCCCGGGCGGGCGGACGGCGGCGCGGCGTTCTCGGTGGACGGCTGAACAGACAAGGGTGACCCTCCGGGGGGAAGTACTGACTCCTGTGGTTTCTCGGAGACCAGTGGACAACCTCCAGTTAAATGGAGGTCAAGCCGACCCGACCCGCACCCCGGCACGGGGGCCCGCGAACGGGCGCCGCGCCCCCGCCCATCCTGGAGCGGAGAACGTTCAGGCCCCGGCCGGAGAACCGGTCGGGGCCGCGTTCGGGCTCCCGGATACCGCCTACGCCGGGGCCGGGAGGCAGGCCCGGGGACCGGGGCGGGACGTAGGTCCCGCGTCGGCGGTGCCGTCGCCCCTGGTGACACGGCCGGAGCACGGGATACCCAGAAAGCAGTAGCCGTGGCCGGTGTGGGTC
>NZ_QEIO01000204.1 GCF_003336425.1 Marinitenerispora sediminis
GTGCGGGACGGGGGCGGGGACAGGCTCGCCTTGTGTTTTCCGGGGGAGTGGATTAGACCAATTCGTGAGATCTGCCGGTTCCGGGCGCCGGCCGCGGCGGTACCGGCGCCGGGGACGTGCGGCGAGCGGCACGGCTGCGGAGGGCTGCGGAGGTGGGGATGGCGGACAGCGGTGCCGCCGGCGCGAACGCGGCGGCGGTTCCGGCCGAGGTCGAACTGGTGCGCCTGGACCGCCCGTCGGCCCGGGTCGCCGACCTGCGGTCGGCCGTCCTGAAGCTGCGGCTGGCCCCGGGCCAGCAGCGCTTCAGCGGCGAGGCCACCACCACGCTGCCGCGCGCGGACGTCGATCCCAACCGCTTCCCGTTCGCCGTGCTCTGGCGGGGGACCGCGGTCGGCTTCGGGATCATCGACCTGGTCGGCTGCCTGGCCGAGATCACCGACGACCCGGAGCACGCGGTGCTGCTGCGGGCCTTCTACATCGACACGGGCTGGCAGGGCAAGGGCCTCGGCCGTGCCGCGTGCCGGGCCCTGGACCCCCTGGTCCGTGACATCGCGCCCGCGGCTCGGCAGGTGCTGCTCACCGTGAACGACCCGAACCCCCGGGCGCTGCGCGCCTACCTCGCCGGCGGCTTCGAGTACACCGGCCGCCGCTACCTCGGCATCGAGGCCCGCCCCCAGATGGTGCTGCGGCGAGTGGTGCACTGAGACGGGGCCGGACGGGGTGTCCGGGGGGTGCGGCTGTGGCCGTGGACGACGGTCCGACCGCGTCGCCGGGGTGAGGTCCTGCTGCGTCCCGTCGACGTCGCCGAGGACGGAACTCCGGCCTTGAACAGTCGGGAAAGTGGTCGGAAGCTGGGGGCCACGCTGATAACGTCACAGCTCAGCAAGACCGCGCCCCGCCCACATGGGGGTGGCCCGCGAGAGTACCGGCCCGTGAACCGCCTGCCCTAGCCCGCCCCGCCCACGCGGGGATCGGCCCACGCCCGCCGGCGTGGTGCGGTACACCTCAATGCGCTCCGCATGCGCGGGGATGATGCGCCCAGATGGCGAGCCGACCCCTGCCAGCAGGGGGTGGCGCAGCCAGCGTCCACGCGCGCCCTCAGCGGGAAGCACCGAGGAAGTGTCAGCACGCACGCCAACGACCCGTGGTGCGGTTCATGGCGCCTTCACGCGTGCCGCAGCGCGGACCGCCCGGTCTCCGGGTCCGAAACGTTGCGGTGGCACCGTGGCGCGGGAGAGGATCGACCCCGGACACTGACGGGCCGGGGACGGCACCCTCCCCGGCCTGGAGCACGCGGGTGTACTGACGACAGAGCCAGACAGAGCCAAGGAGCGCCGGCCGTGACCATCGACCCCTACCAGACAGCCCAGGAGGCCGCGGCGGAGCTGCGCGCGCGCAGCGGTGTCGACTCCTTCGACGCCGCGCTGGTCATGGGGTCCGGATGGGCTCCGGCCGCCGACGCCTTCGACAAGGTCGTCGCCGAGGTCGCGATCGGCGACCTCCCGGGGTTCCTCCCGCCGAGCGTCGCCGGGCACAGCGGCCGGCTGCGCGCCGTCCGGCACGCCGACCGCGACATCCTGGTGTTCCTCGGCCGCACGCACCTGTACGAGGGGCGCGGGGTCGACCCCGTCGTGCACAACGTGCGGACCGCCGTGACCGCTGGGGCGCGGACCGTGGTCCTCACCAACGCCGCCGGCGCCCTGCGGGGCGACCTCGCCGTCGGCCAGCCGGTGCTGATCAGCGACCACCTCAACCTGACGGCCCGGTCGCCGCTGACCGGTCCCCGGTTCGTGGACCTGACCCACGCCTACGCCCCCGAGCTCCGCGCGCTGGCGCGCGAGGTCGAGCCCGGCCTCGCCGAGGGCGTCTACGCCGCGCTGCCCGGCCCGCACTTCGAGACGCCCGCGGAGATCCGGATGCTGCGCTCCCTGGGCGCGGACCTGGTCGGCATGTCGACGGTGCTGGAGGCCATCGCCGCCCGGGAACTCGGCGCGCGGGTGCTCGGCCTGTCCCTCGTCACCAACGTCGCCGCCGGACTGAGCGATCGGCCGCTGGACCACCACGAGGTCCTGGAGGCCGGCCGGGAGGCCGCCTCCGACGTCGGAACGCTGCTCGCGGGCATCGCGGCCCGCCTCTGAGGCGCCGCCGCCCGGTCCGGCCGGCGGCGCGGCTGTCACACCGGTCTGGGAGCATGCTGCGCATGGAGTTCGCGACGTCTGAGGACCTGCATCGGGTGTGCGCCGAGCGGCTGGGCGAGACCGCCGGCCGCCGGTTCGCGGCGCTGGCCAGGCGCGGCTTCCGGCTGGAGCCGGCCGGGGCTGGCTCGGAGCCGACCGGGCGCTGCCGGACGGGTGGTCCCGCGCTGCTGGAACCGGGCACGCCCTGGCCCGAGTTGGACGGCTTCCCGCTCTCCCTGCACGCGGTCCTCGACACCGACGCGCTCGCACCGTGGCTCGGCGACGAACTCCCGTGCCGGCCGGGCCTGCTGAACTTCTTCTACCTCGACCCGGCCCTGCCCTACGAGCGGTTCCGGCACCTGGACGGGTTCTCTCCGGAGGCGTGCCGGGTCGTCCCGGCCGACCCGGACCGGGCGGTGGTGCGGCCGGCCCCGAGCACGGCGCGCAGCTACCCGCCGGAGCTCGTGCACGCCGCCGCGGTGGCCATGCTCCCGGACTCGTGGGACGTCGAGGACGACGACCTCCCCTACGACGACGGCGAGCACTGGGGTGCCACCTCCTTCGTCCTGGACCGGTTCGGCGATCTCGACGGGAACAGCTCCGGCAACCACCAGGCGTTCGGCTGGCCCGGGCTGTCGCACGCCTCGGGCGTCAGCGCCGCGGAATACCGCGGCGAGCGCCGGGTGCACCTGCTCCAGCTGGCCGAGGACGGGAACTGGAGCTGGGGCGACGCCGGGACCCTCTACTTCCTGATCTCCGAGGAAGCGCTGGCCAAGGGCGATTTCAGCCAGGTGGTGGCTGAAATGCGGTGCTGCTGACCGGGGGGAGAAATGGCGGTTTCCGGATGCCGTGAAATTGAATTCCGGTGATCCGAAACACAGGAGCCAGATATCCGAATCGCGGAACGATCGTCATTCGACTATGATCACGTCGATCGGCAATATGCACTGGCAATTCCGGGAATCCGCCCTACAATCGTGGGATCAATCCCGTTCGGCGGAACACGGCCCGCGACGCCTCTTCCGGTGCGACCGACCGCGCCCCACCCGGCCCGCCATCGCCTGACGACGGAGTCGCGGCGCGGGATGCCGGCCATCCGCCCGAACGACACCGTGAAAGGTCATCATGTCCGCCCACATACCGCCCCACCTGCGGCTGGCTCTCATGCACGCCGGTGCGCGAGCGGTCATCTACCGGCGCCCCGACGGCCGGCTGGAGATCGGCCAGCGGGACCTCGTCGACCAGCTGTCCGTCGTGTACTCGCTGGACGAACTGCTCGCCGACGGGGTGCGCGGACTGCTCGGCTGGGAGCTCGTGGCCTGACCGGCCCGGGCGCGGCGCCCGGGCCGGGCGCGCCCCGACCGGCGCGCGGCGGAGCACGCCCCACCGCTCAGTCGGCCGCGATCACGTCCGACACCGCGGCACGCAGGTCGTCCAGGTATCCGGCGGCGCTCCGGCGGGCCGCCGCGACGTCCGACCCGGCGGGCAGCACCACCTCCAGGTAGCTCTTCAGCTTGGGCTCGGTCCCCGAAGGGCGCAGCGTCACCCGCGCCTCGACCGGACCGCGCAGGTGGAACCGCAGCGCGTCGGTGGGCGGCAGCTCCCGCAGGCCGCCGGCGAAGTCCTCCACGGAGTCCACCGCGAGCTCGCCGAACGCCGCCGGCGGCTCGGCCCGCAAGCGGCGCATGACCGCTCCGATGCGGGACAGGTCGGCGACCCGCACCGAGAGCTGCCGGGTGGCGTGCAGGCCGTACCGGTGGGCCTGGTCGTCCAGGAGGTCGACCAGGGTACGGCCCTCCCGCCTGGCCCCGGCGGCCAGCGCCGCGACGGCCAGCGCGGCGCTGATGCCGTCCTTGTCGGCGACCGGCCGCCCGCCGTCCCCGCCGATGCAGTACCCCAGCGCCTCCTCGTAGCTGAACACGTTGCGCCCGGCCGCGCCGCCGGCCCGCACCAGCCACTTGAAGCCGGTCAGTGTCTCCACGTGCCGGACCCCGTGCGCGGCGGCGATCTTGGGCAGCAGCCCGGCCGAGACGATCGTGCTGGCCACGATCCGGCCGTCCCCCGAGGTGTGCCGCAGCACGTGCTCGGCCAGCAGTCCGCCGACCTCGTCGCCGGTGAGCAGCCCGTGCCCGGGTACCGCGACGGCGAGCCGGTCGGCGTCGGGGTCGTTGGCTAGCACCAGGTCGCTGCCGTCGCGCCCGCCCGCCGCCAGCGCGAGGTCCATGGCGCCCGGCTCCTCCGGGTTGGGGAACGCCACGGTCGGGAAGTCGGGGTCAGGCTCCGCCTGCTCGGCGACCACCGAGGGCGCGGGGAACCCGGCCCGCTCGAACGCGGCCAGCAGCGTGCCGGCCCCCACGCCGTGCAGCGGGGTGTAGGAGACCGCGACGTCGCGGTCGGGTCCCAGCGCAAGCGCCGTGACGGCCGCGAGGTAGCGCTCCACCACCTCCTCGCCGAGCACGACCGGTTCGCCGCCCAGCGGGAGGGTGTCGATCGGCCCCACGAGGTCGATGGCGGCGGAGATCGCGGTGTCCATCGGCGGCACGATCTGGCTGCCGCCGTCGGCGTCGCGGCCGCCGACGTAGACCTTGTAACCGTTGTCCTGCGGCGGGTTGTGGCTGGCCGTGACCATGACGCCCGCGTCGGCGCCGAGGTCGCGCACCGCGTGGGCGAGGACCGGCGTCGGCAGCGCCCGCGGCAGCAGCAGCGCCGTGCAGCCCGCGCCGCCGAGCACGGCCGCGGTGTCCCGGGCGAAGACCTCGGAGTTGTGCCGCGCGTCGTAGCCGATCACGACCGTGCGCCCCGGGCCGAGCCACCGTGCGACGCCCGCGGCGGCGCGCATGACGGTCACGCGGTTCATCCGGTTCGGACCGGCGCCGAGCCGGCCGCGCAGCCCGGCCGTGCCGAACTCCAGGCGCGTGCCGAACCGGTCGGCCAGCTCCGCGTCGTCGCCGGCCTCCAGCAGCGCCGCCAGCTCCGCCCGTGTCCCCGGGTCGGGGTCCTGGGCCAGCCATGCCCGCGCCCGCTCGCGCAGTTCCACACCGTCCACCCCCGAGGTGTTCACTCAGGCCCCGCCCTTCCCAGCTCTCCCGGTCGCCACCGTCTGGGGGTACCGTACGGGATGCCCGAGCGCCGCCGCCGGGCGGCGTCCCCGTGTGCGGGGAGCCCGGACCCCCTGCGGACCGGTCGACGAGGAGGAGAAGGCGCCATGAGCGGCTCGAAGGAACTCACCGCGCTCTACCAGCTCCCGGATGCGCACGGCATCGAGGTCACGGTCGCGGGCATGGTCGGCTACACGGTCGCGGGCACCGCCCTGGGACTGCGGCCGGGTCGGCTGTCGTTCAGCGTGCCGCAGGGCTGGCAGGTGCCCCGGGCCATCGAGTTCCACCCTGATCCGCGGCTGCGGCTGCGCCACCGGCTGACGATGAACCATGCCGGGGCCGAAGCCAGAGCCGCCGCGCTCGACCGCCTCGGCTACCGACGGGAGGAGCACCCCCGGCTGTACGAGGACCTGGCTGCGGACCTGCGGGCCGAGCAGGCGCGGACCGTCCGCGGCTGGCGCGCTCCCCGGCAGCGCCGCGCCTCCGCCCCGGAGGCGATCGACCTCGCCCTCGTCGCCGAGGACGCGCGCCGTCTCATGGCCGACCCGCGCCTCGCCGAAGCGACCAGGGTCTTCACCGCGGAGTTGGCCGGCCCCTTCGCGCGGGAGCCGAACACGTTCCGGCATGCCGACATCCCCGGCGAGGCCCTCGCCCGGATGCTCGCGCCGCACCGGGTAGCCACGGCCATTCCGGAGAACGGGATCGCCGTCCGGCGCCTCGCCGACGAACCCGACGCACCGGCTCGCGGCGGCGTACTCGGGGCGCTGCGACGGCGCTCGGCGCGGCGCGGGGACGACCAGCCGGCCCGGCGCAGCACCGGGCGGCGCGACACGCGAGAGGGGCGCGGGCTCGGCTGACGGCGTGCCGACGGGCCGACGGGCCGCCCGTCCCCACGGAGGCGACGGTGCGGCGTCCGCCTCGGTGGCGCGGGACGCTCAGCCCCCGTCCGCCCAGCGGACCTCGTGGACCGGCGCGTGCGCCGTCCAGTACCGGCTCCTGGCACCCATGAGCCCCGCGAAGGCGAGGACCGGCCACAACGCCATGGCGGCCAGGGAAGCGAATAACGGCGCCCACCACCAGGGGTTCACGGGGGAGCGGTCCAGCGGGTTGGTGGCGATCCACTCGATCGCCAGGGCGAACCCGACCGAGGGCAGGAACATGGCCGGCAGCAGGAGCAGCCAGAACCAGGCGTAGGTCCGCACGATCTCCGCGGCCTTCATCCGGGTCACGCCGTGGAAGTCGTACCGTGTCTCGACCCCGCCGGCCTCGGAGTTCCCCCAGAGCCTCTGGGGGCCCTCGGTCACGTAGTAGCGGCCCAGCGGCAGCACCGGGACGAACAGCAGCCACAGCCAGCGCACCGCGAAGTGCCGCCCCTGGGCGTCCTCGCGGCTGACGGGCATCAGGAGGATGCCGATTCCGTTGAACCCGCCGAGCCAGGGAGCGCGATCCCCGCGGGCGGTCGAGAAGGGGCGGACCTCTTCGGTCATGCCGGGATCGTAGAGGACGGGAACGGCGGCGGTCCACGGTCCACCGAGGGGCCATCGCCGGGCGGCTGGTGCGGAGCCCGCGGCGCCGGTCAGACGCGGGCGACGGCGATCCGCCGCGGCTGGGGACGCTCCGGCCCCTCCACCAGCCGGCTCATGTCGCCGGGGTCGCTGGTGGGCGGGAGCACGGGGCGGGACTGCTGGAGTGCGGTGCCCAGTCGGCGAGCTCGGCCCTCGTCCGCCCAGCGGACCTCGTGGACCGGCGCGTGCGCCATCCGGTACCGGCTCCCGATGACGGCAATGGAGACGAGGTGGGGAGCCGGGGTCCGGTGGTTCCTCCAGCGCGCTTCGCGTGTGCTCTAGGACGTGTTTGGAAAGTTCAGAGCCATTCCCCGATGGCCGCGACCAGGACGGTGGCCTCGAACCTCAAGGCGAGCTTGTCAAAGCGCGTGGCTACC
>NZ_QEIO01000205.1 GCF_003336425.1 Marinitenerispora sediminis
GTTCACCTGCGCGTTCGCGGTACTGGCCTCGGGGGCGGGGACCGGGGCGAGCGGTCCGCCCTCCGGGCCGCGGCGCGCGTAGCGGACCAGCAGCCAGGCGGTCACCGAGGCCAGTACCGCGAACGCGCAGGTGAACAGGGCGAACGACGTGGCAGCCATGGCCGGCGTCATGTCCGTCACGGCGTCGGCGGTGCTCAGGTGGTGGGTGACCGCCCACGGCTGCCGGCCGAGCTCGCGGAAGAACCACCCGCCGACACTCGCCGCGTAGGGGAGTACGACGGCGCCGATCACCAGCCGGTGCGCCCAGCGCCACCGGTCCAGCCGGCGCACCAGCCAGACCAGCAGCAGGCATCCGCTCACCATCAGGATGCCGAGCCAGCTCAGCGTCATCACGACCTCGCCGGCCAGCGCCAGCGCGCCGGCCGCGCCGCCGCCCGACTCCTCGACCCGCTCGATCTCCGCCGCGTCGAGCGTCAGCCCGCTGGTCGGCGGGGCCTGGCCGAGCAGCGCGTACTGCATGCCGCCGGCCATCGGGGTCGGCATCACCGCGAGCGCCGTGACGAGCGTGCCGCGCCGGATACCGCGGTGGAACATGCCGTCGGGGTCGTGGCCGCGGCTCAGGTGGTAGGCGCTCACCGCCGCCGTGACCAGGCCGCCGACGAGCAGCGTGCTCGCCACGATGTGCCCGAACGCCAGCAGCGTCGAGGGGTTGGTCATCAGCGCCACCGGGTCCACGAGGACGGCGACGCCGTCGCGCATCTCGAACCCGACCGGGCGCTTCAGGAAGCCGTTGGCCACGAGCACCCAGTACGCCGAGGCGTACGCCGTCGCCGTGACCACGGCGAAGCAGCCCAGGTGCGCCCACCGGTTCATCCGGTCCCAGCCGAAGATCCACAGCCCGAGGAAGGTGGACTCGATGAAGAACGCCACCATGGTCTCGACGGCCAGCGGCGCGCTGAACGCGTAGCCGAACATGTCGTTCAGCCCGCTCCAGTTCAGCCCGAGCTGCAGCTCCATCACCAGCCCGGACAGCACCCCCATGCCGTAGTTGACCGCGTAGAGCCCGCCCCAGAACCGCACCGCGCGCATGCGGGCGGGGTCCCCCCGCAGGGTCGCGCTGAGCTGGCCCAGCAGGACGAGCGGCGCCATGCCCAGGGTGAAGGCGACGAACAGGTAGTGCGTGCCCGCGGTCAGCGCGAACTGGGCGCGGGCGAACAGCAGGGCGTCGGTGGCGGTGTCGAGCACCGGAGGTCTCCTCGGGCGTGGCAGGCGGGTCCCCTCGATGGTGGCCGGGACGCCCGCCGCGCCGCGTCGTCCGCCGGACGGCTTGTCGGCTACCCTCTCGGGAGTGCGCGCGGCGGGGCCTACGCCCCCCGGGTTAGGGGACGACCCCGGGACCACACCCGGGTGATCCCGGAGCCCGCCCGTTTCCGGCCCCGGAGTGGCGGCGGCGTGTGCGGGTAGGCAGCCCACGGAGCTGCGTCGCAGGAGGAGGGCCCATGGTGGACTCGGCACGGTTCGACGTCGTGGTGATCGGGATGGGGCCCGGTGGGGAGGTGGCCGCGTCCCGGCTGCTGGACGCCGGCCTGCGGGTGGCGGTGGTCGAACGCGAACTGGTCGGCGGCGAGTGCGCCTACTGGGCGTGCATCCCGTCCAAGACGCTGCTGCGCCCGCCCGAGGCCCGCGCCGAGGCGCGGGGCGCCGCCGGGCTGCGCACCCCCGACCTCGACTGGCCGGCCCTGCGCGCCTACCGCGACACGATGGTCCGCCACCTCGACGACACCCGGCAGGTGGACGGCTACCGCGAGCGCGGCGCCACCGTGCTGCGGGGCACGGCCCGCGTGGTCGGGCGCGACCCGTGGCGGGTCGAGGCCGCCGGGCAGCTCCTCACCGCCGACCACGTGGTGGTCGCGACGGGATCGGCCGCCGTCCGCCCGCCCATCGAGGGCCTGGACGCGGCGGAGGTGTGGACCAACCGGGAGGCCACCGCGCTCACCGAGATCCCGGAGCGCGCCGTCCTCGTCGGCGGCGGCGCGGTCGGAGTGGAGCTGGCCTACTTCCTCGCCGGCATGGGCACGCGGGTGACGCTCGCCCAGCGCGGCGACCGGCTGCTCACCCGCGAGGAACCGCGGGTCGGCGAGCTGGCGGCCGACCTCCTCGGCCGGGCCGGCGTCACCGTGCGCACCGGCACCCAGGTGCGCCGCGTCCGCCGCGAGGGCGCGGCCACCGTCGTGGACTTCGACAACGGCACGCACGAGCCGACCGACGTCGTGGTCCTCGGCACCGGCCGGCGTCCGCGCACCGACGGCCTCGGCCTGGAGGAGGTCGGCGTCGAGGTCGGCGCACGCGGCCTCGCGGTGGACGAGCGCTGCCGGGTCGCCGACGGCCTGTGGGCGGCCGGCGACGTCACGGGGGTGGCGCTGTTCACGCACGTCGCCAAGTACCAGGGCCGCGTCGTGGCCGACGGCATCCTCGGCCGCGACCGCCGCGCCGACTACACCGGGGTGCCGCGCGTGGTCTTCGCCGAGCCGGAGATCGCCGCCGTCGGACTGACCGCGGAACAGGCCGCCGCGGCCGGGATCGAGACGGTGACGGCCGAGGTCGACCTGGCCGAGAACCTGGCCCGCCCCTGGACCTATGAGACCGAGCCGCGCGGGGTGCTCGGCCTCGTCGCCGACCGGCGGCGCCGCACCGTCGTGGGCGCGTGGGCGGTCGCGCCGCTCGCCGGCGAGTGGATCCACACGGCGGCGCTGGCCGTGCGCGCCGGCCTCACCGTGGACCACCTCGACAGCGGGATCGCGCAGTTCCCGACCTACAGCGAGGGCTACGCGCTGGCGGCGGAGCGGCTCGGGCTCTAGAACGCTGGCCGGGGCCGGCGCACCGGCCGGTGGCCGTCGGGCCGCCGCCATGGCGGCGGCCCGCGCGCTCCGCGGCCGCGACGGGACCGGCCGCCCGCAGCCCGGGTGCCCTGCCGCCGCCCGTCACGGGCGCTCCGGCCCGGCGGTGCCGGCCGGTCCGGTCCCGACCGCGTCGGCGGCGGTGCCGCCCGCGGTCGCGCTCCGGGCGGCGCGGCGGCGCAGCAGCCACATGGGCAGCCACAGCAGCGTGCCGGCCGCGAAGAGCAGCCCCGCGACCGGGTAGACGGCCGGGTCGCGGCCGGACAGCGGGCTGGCGAGGAACGCGCACGCCACCGCGCCCAGGACGGGCACGGCCGCCGGCACCCGGAAGTGCGGGTGGCCGACCCGGTCCCGGCGCAGCACCAGCACCGCGACGTTGACCACCGTGAAGACGCACAGCAGCAGCAGCGACGTGGTCCCGGCCAGCGCGGCCAGGTCGACCGACGCCATCAGCACCAGGGCGATGCCCGTGCTGACCAGCACGGCCGCCCACGGGGTGCGCCAGCGGCGCAGCACCGCGCCGAGGAAGCCCGGCAGCACGCGCTCGTTGGCCAGCCCGTAGAGCAGCCGGCTCGCCATGAGCATGTTGAGCAGCGCGGTGTTGCTGACCGCGGCCATCGTGATGACCGCGAACACGCTCACGGGGAAGGCCGGGGCGACGGTGGTGAGCACCTGGAGCAGCGGGGTGGTGCCCTCGGAGAGCCGGTCCAGCGGCACCACCAGGGTCGAGACCGTGGCGACCGCGATGTAGAGCACGGCGGTCAGCGTGATCCCCAGCAGCAGCATCCGGGGGAAGGTGCGGTGGGGGTCGCGGACCTCCTCCGCCATGTTGACCGAGTCCTCGAAGCCGACGAGCGCGAAGAAGGCGAGGGCCGCGGCGGCCGTCACGCCGGTGAAGGCGCTCCCGCCGTCGGGCGGGCCGAAGGCGGTGAGCTGGCTGTAGTCGCCCATGCCCCGGGCGAGCGCCAGGGCCCCGGCCCCGAGGATGATGACGAGGCCGGTCAGTTCGACGCAGGTGAGCACGACGTTCAGCCGGACGCCCTCGGCGACGCCGCGGATGTTGACGGCGGCGATGAGCAGCAGCAGCCCCGCCGCGACGGCCGGGAGGAGCGCGCCGGAGTCGCCCAGGCCGAGGCCGGCCGCCTGGTCGAGGTTGCCGGCGAACGCCCGGGCGGCGCTCGCCGAGGACGTCAGCCCCGAGCACATGACGGCGAAGGCCACGATGAACGTGAGGTAGTGCAGCCCGAACGCCTTGTGGGTGTACAGGGCCGCGCCGGCCGCGCGCGGGTACTTGGTGACGAGCTCCAGGTAGGCGCAGGCCGTCAGGAACGCCACGAGGAAGGCGACGAGGAACGGCAGCCACACCGCTCCGCCGACCTCGGCGGCGACCTGGCCGGACAGCGCGTAGATCCCGGTGCCGAGCATGTCGCCGACGACGAACAGCAGCAGCAGTCCCGGGCCGATCGCCCGCCTGAGCTCGGGGTGTCCCGCCGGAGCGGCGGCGCCCTGTCCCGTGGTCCCCGTCATCGCCGCACCCCTGTCCGGTCGTGGGTGCCGCCCGCGTCCCGGGTGGGGCCGGGGCGGTCTGGACACCTACCAGGATGCCGCGAAATCCGCCGCGCAGGGTGACAGCGGCGTTACGGACAGCGGAGTGTCGCGGCGCGGGCCGCGCGGGTGCGGGGGCCGCCCCCGCACCCGCGGGGCTCAGCCGGCCACCGGGTGCTCCGGCTCGCGCCCCTCCAGGACGCGGACGATGTCGGCGGCGACCGCGGCGCCCATTGCCCGGTTCGCCTCGTGCGTGCACGCCCCGATGTGCGGGGTGAGCACGGTTCGGGGCGCGTCCAGCAGCGGACTCGCGCTGGGCGGCTCGGTCCCGTACACGTCCAGGCCGGCCGCGCCGAGCCGGCCGGCGTGCAGCTGCTCCGCGAGCGCCGTCTCGTCGACGAGCCCGCCGCGGGCGGTGTTGACCAGGATGGCGTGCGGCCGCATGGCGGCCAGCCGGGCCCGCGTCAGCACCGGCGCCGCGCCCGGGGCGGCCGGCAGGTGCAGCGAGAGGACGTCGGCCTTGGCGACGCACTCGTCCAGCCCGGCGGGCACCGCACCGGCCGCGGCGATGTCGGCGTCGGGGACGAACGGATCGTGGGCGATGATCCGCATGTCGAAGCCGGCGGCGCGCCGCGCCACCTCCCGCCCGATGCGGCCGTAGCCGAGGATGCCGAGGGTCTTGCCGACGAGTTCCGGACCGAACAGCGGCCCCCAGGAGCCGCCGGTGACCGCGGCGTGCCCGGGGACCACCTGCCGGGCGCAGGCCAGGATGAGCGCGAACGCCAGGTCGGCGACGGCGCGGGTGTTGGTGGCCGGGGCGTTGACCACCCGGATCCCGCGCCGGGCCGCCGCCGCGACGTCGATGTTGTCCACGCCGACCCCGTGCTTGGCCACCACCCGCAGCCGCGGCGCGGCCGCCAGGACCTCGTCGGTGACCGGGTCGAGGCCGACGATCAGCGCGTCGGCGTCCCGCACGGCGTCGCGCAGCTGCCCGACGCTCAGCGGGTGCGGGTGCTCGGGTGTGCGCACCTCGCAGCCGGCGCCCTCCAGGAGGGCGCGGGGCTCGGGGGAGAAGCGGCCGAAGCTGGGGGTGGTGATGAGGACGGTGGCCGGCACGGTGGCTCCTGTCTCCTTGCTGGTCTGCTGATCTGCTGGCTGGTAGCTGCTGGTCCGCCGGCTCGGCGGCGGTGCGGGTCAGCCGACCCCGAAGCCGAGGGTCTGCGCGACGGTGTAGACGCCGAGCGCGCAGATCGCGACGCTGCTCACCGTCAGGGCCGTGGCCAGCCACGGCCCGCCGCGCAGGTCCGGCTCGATGTCGCGGCGGCGCAGGTGCCAGACGGCCACGACGACGGCGACGAGGAAGCAGCCGCCCATGATCCCGCCGATCTGCACCATCAGGACCGGCGACTGGATGAACAGGTAGGAGGCGCCCCAGACGGTGGGCAGCAGCACGGTCAGCACCCGGATGGAGCGCTGGCGGGCGCGCGGGTCCTGCCAGTCGAGCACGCCGAGCAGGCTGAGCATGTTGGTGTAGAGCCGCGGGTTGCTGGCGGTGGAGGCCCACATCGTCGACCCGAGCACCGCGATCGCGCCGACGAGGAACAGCACGCTCGCCCACTCGCCGAGGACGTCGGTGTAGACCCGCGACAGGGTGACGATCATGTCGTTGCCCTCGGGGACCAGGCCCTGCGGGTGCAGGATGGCGGCGCCCATGACGTAGAACGACATGGTGCTGCACGTGTAGATGATCCAGGACATCATGGCGTCCTTCTGCATGACCTTGATCCACCCCTTGGCGCGCTCCCGCCACTCCGGGGTGCCGTCGGCCGGACCGGCCCACCGGGCGTACCCCTTCTCCAGGCACCAGTAGGTGTAGGTGGTCATCTCGTCGGCGCCGACACCGGTGAGCCCGAACATCGCGACGGCCGCGCCGATCGCGCCCACCGGGATCGCCAGGGACAGGCCCGAGGCGATGTCGCCGGTGTCGTAGGCGAACGGGGTGAGCGGCAGGCCCAGGGCGATGACGACGATGCTCACGGTGAACGTGACGACCATGACGAAGCCGACGCGCTCGATCCGGCTGTAGCGGTTGGTGTAGAGGCACACGATGGTGACGGCCACCAGGAGCACGGTCCACACCGCGGTCGAGGTGAAGCTCAGCGGCTCACCCGCGATCGGCCACAGCAGGCTGCACGCGGCGGCGACCCCGCCGACGATGCCGCCGAGCTGCAGGATCTTGGCGCACGCCATGACCATCCACAGCACGTTGATCCAGCCGATCCGCCCGATCCGCGGCGGCACGGTGTTGTAGCCGGACAGCGCCGGCATGCCGGTGAGGATCGTCCAGCGGGCGAGCTCCATCTGCACGACGACCTTGACCAGCGTGCTGAAGACGACCAGCCACAGCAGGGCGAAGCCGACCTTCGCGCCGAGAGCGGTGGTGGCGATCAGCTCACCGGAGCCGACCACGGCGGCGCTCATCAGCATGCCCGGGCCGAGGTAGCGCAGGCTGCGCACCACCCCGACCGGCGGGTCCTGGATGTCGGCGCGGGTCAACCGGTAGGGATCGTCGGAGGCGGACACGGGGGTCTCGGTGGTCATGCGGACTCCTGGCGGATGGGACGGCCGGCGTGCGGCGTGGGAACGCGCCCGGCGGCGGGCGCGGAGGCGTCGGGGATGCTCCCGGCGGCCGCGCGGCGTGCGGAGGGTCGGGCGGCGGGGAGAGCGGGGA
>NZ_QEIO01000206.1 GCF_003336425.1 Marinitenerispora sediminis
CGTTCCGGCCCGCCCCGGGCCGGAACGTGATTCCCGCACGCCGGAGGGGTACGCTCACCGTCATACTCAAACTTGTGCACGAAGCCCCCGATCGCCTATCCTCGTCGGGTGCCCAAATTTGAGTATCAGGGCTCGGGGCGAGGAGGGTGCGTGGCTGAGAGCGAGCGCCGGAAGAGGGTCCGGCGCGCCACGGCAGAGCGATCGGGAGGACGTTTGACGACCGTCGTCGTCGAGGCGAGGAAGGGCACCGGCACACCGGCCGACCACGGGGGGATCGGATGAGCGAGACGGTGTCGCAGGCGTCGGGGAGGGCGGAGCCGCGGTCGGCGCCCGCCCCCCGGGCGGGGGAGGAGGCGAGGGGGCGCTACCTCACCCCCGACCTGGCCAGGGGCGCGATGCTCCTGGTCATCGCCCTGGTTCACGCCCACATGTTCCTACGCGGCAGCATCGGCGTGATCCGGGGGTATCCCACCGAGCAGTCCGTGCTGGACATGGTGGCCGCGGCCGGGCTCACGGTGTTCGCCGACGGGCGCGGCTACCCGATGTTCGCCGCGCTGTTCGGCTACGGCATGGCGCAGATCCTCGCCCGGCAGCGGGCGCGCGGCCAGGTGTGGCCGGCGACCCGCCGGCTGCTGCGGCGGCGGGGATGGTTCCTGCTGCTGTTCGGGTTCGCGCACGCGCTGCTGCTGTTCTCCGGCGACATCCTGGGGACCTACGGCCTCATCGCGCTGCTGTTCGTGATGACGCTGCGGATGCCCGACCGGCGGCTGCTGGCCTACGCCGCCGGGTGGTACGTCGTCGGGGCGGTCATCTACGCCGCGCTGTGGTTCTCGATCGCCGCGGGCGGATCGGGGTCGGGGGCGGCGCTGGTCAACTCCGACGCCCCGCTCCTGGACGCCGTCTACCGGGTGTCGACCTGGCCGGTCAGCAGCATCCAGCTGGTCACGGCCTCGCTCTGCCCGTTCATGATCGGGGTCTGGGCGGCGCGCCGCCGGCTGCTGGAGGAGCCGGAGCGCCACCTGCGGCTGCTGCGGCGCACCGCCGGGCTCGGCATCGGGCTCGCCGTGGCGGGCGGGCTGCCGCTGACGCTGGTCACCACCCAGCTCTGGCCGGACCCGCCGGCCGGCCTGGCGCTGGCCTTCGTGACCGTGCACACGCTGACCGGCTACGCGGGCGGGATCGGGTACGCGGCGGCGATCGCGCTGCTCGCGGTGCGCATCGGAGCCCGCCGGGGCCCGGTCGTGCGGGCCGTCGCGGCCTGCGGCGAGCGGTCGATGACGTGCTACGTGTGGCAGTCCGTGGTGTGGATGGCGCTGTTCGCGCCCTACACCCTGGACCTCGGCGCGCACATGGGCGTGGCCGGCTCGGTCGCCGTGGGCGCCGCCACCTGGCTGGCCGGCGTCGCCATGGCCGACCTCATGCGCCGCGCGGGCCGGCGCGGACCGGCCGAGGCACTGCTGCGCCGGCTCACCTACGGCGGGCGCGCCGCGCGCTAGCCGGCCGCACCGCCGGGGCCGCCGCTCCCGCCTCCGGGAGCGGCGGCCCCTCGTCAGCTCCGGAGCCGCGGCTGGCGCCGGAAACCCCGAGCGGTTCCCGCCGCCAGGCCTATACTCAAACTTGTGCAACGGGTCCGATCTCGCCTATTCTTGTCGGGTGCCCAAATTTGAGTACAGCCATGGGCGGGTCGCCGTCCGGGACAGGCTTCTTCCGGTCCGAAGCGGCCCGGGTCTTCTTCCACTCCGCAGCCGCTCGGCCCTTTTCCCGCTCCGCAGCCGCTCAGGCTGGACCCCGCTCCGCAACCGCACAGGCTGGACCACCCGACCGCGCCTCTGAGACGTGGCCCCAGAACCCATCATCGAGGAGTCTGCATTGGATTCGCCTTCCTCCGCCGCGATCGAGACGTCCGGACTGGTCAAGGTCTTCGGTGGGACCCGCGCCGTGGACGGCGTCGACCTCCGGGTGCCGGCCGGCATGGTCTACGGCCTCCTCGGGCCGAACGGCGCCGGCAAGACCACCACCATCCGCATGCTCGCCACCCTGCTGCGGCCCGACTCCGGCACGGCCCGCGTCTTCGGGCACGACGTCGTCCGCGAACCTGACGCGGTGCGCAGCCGCGTCAGCCTGACCGGCCAGTTCGCCTCCGTGGACGAGAATCTGACCGGCGCCGAGAACCTGGTGCTGCTGGCCCGCCTGCTCGGACACTCCTGGGGGCGGTCCCGCAGCCGGGCCGCCGAGCTACTGGAGGCGTTCGGCCTCACCGAGGCCGCCAACCGCCAGACCCGCACGTTCTCCGGCGGCATGCGGCGCCGGCTCGACATCGCGGCCAGCATCGTCGTCACGCCGGACCTGGTCTTCCTGGACGAGCCCACCACCGGACTCGACCCGCGCAGCCGCAACCAGGTGTGGGAGATCGTCCGCGCGCTGGTGGCCGCCGGCACCACCGTGCTGCTCACCACCCAGTACCTCGACGAGGCCGACCAGCTCGCCGACCGCATCGCGGTGGTCGACCACGGCAAGGTCATCGCCGAGGGCACCAGCGGCGAGCTCAAGTCCTCCGTCGGCTCCGGCGCCGTACACGTCCGGCTCGCCGACGCCGCCCGCCGCCCCGATGCCGAGCAGGTGCTCGCCAAGACCCTCGACGCCGCGGTCCACCTGGAGTCCGACCCGGTGGCGCTGTCCGCCCGCGTCTCCGACCCCGAGCGCGTCGCGCACGCGCTCGTCGAACTGTCCCGGACCGGCATCGCGGTCACCGACTTCTCCCTCAGCCAGCCGAGCCTCGACGAGGTCTTCCTCGCGCTGACCGGCCGGCCCGCGGAGAACACCGACACCGCCGCCACGGAGGAGGCCGCATGACCACCGCACCCGTCCCGACACCGCGTCCCCCGGCGGACGAGACCCTCCGCTCGGCGCTGGCCGTCCGCGCGCGGCCGCGCCGCCCCAACGCGCTGTCGGCCTCCCTCACCCACGGCTGGCGCACGCTCACCAAGTTCCGGAACAGCCCCGCGCAGCTGATCGACATCGTGCTCATGCCGGTCGTGTTCCTGCTGATGTTCACCTACCTGTTCGGCGGCGCGTTCGCCGGATCGACCCGCGAGTACCTGCAGTTCTTCCTGCCCGGCATCCTCGTCATGACCGTGGTGCTCATGACGGTGTACACCGGGACCGCGCTCAACACCGACATCACCAAGGGCATCTTCGACCGGTTCCGCACCCTGCCGTTCTGGCAGCCGGCCACCATCGTCGGCAACCTGCTCGGCGACGTGGTCCGCTACACCATCGCCCTCACGATCACCACCGGGCTGGGCCTGCTGCTCGGCTTCCGGCCGGCCGCCGGCGTCACCGGCGTCCTGCTCACCATGCTGCTGCTCATCCTGTTCGGCTTCAGCGTCGGCTGGATCTTCGCCGCGCTCGGCGTCGTGGTTCGCTCGCCGGAGTCGGTCTCCGGCACCAGCATGATCGTGATGTTCCCGCTGATCTTCACCAGCAACGTCTTCGTGCAGACGGCCACCATGCCGGGCTGGATGCAGGCCGTCGTCTCGGTCAACCCGGTCAGCCACGCCACCACGGCCGCCCGCGGCCTCATGCACGGCACGGCCACCGCCGGGCAGCTCGGGCTGGTGCTCGCCACGTGCGCCGCGCTCATCGCGGTCTTCGCGCCGCTGACCATGTACCTGTACCGGAACAAGAACCAGCGCTGACCCCGCCCCGCACCGGTGCGGCCGCCTCCCCGGAGAGCGGCCGCGCCCTCCCATCGCCGCTCAAGGGGTCCTCGACCAGCCCCGCCGATGCTGGCCAGAGGCCACCGAGCGGAGAGGTGAACATGACCCCGGACGCCAAGGCACGGGTGCTGGAACAGGTCCGCGCGTACCACCGGGGGCGGGAGCAGCGCGCCTTCGTGCCCGGCGAGACCCCCATCCTCCCCTCCGGCGCGGTCCTCGACGAGGAGGACCGCGCCGCGCTCGTGGAGGCGGCGCTCGACATGCGCATCGCCGCCGGCCCCAGCGCCCGCCGGTTCGAGCGCGAGTTCGCCCGGCACTTCGGGCTGCGCAAGGCGCACATGGTGAACTCCGGCTCGTCGGCGAACCTGCTCGCGCTGACCGCCCTCACCTCGCCCAGGCTCGGCGACCGGCGGCTGCGGCCCGGCGACGAGGTGATCACCGTCGCCGGAGGCTTCCCCAGCACCGTCAACCCGATCGTGCAGAACGGCCTGGTGCCGGTCTTCGTCGACCTCGAACTGGGCACCTACAACGCCACCGCCGACCACGTGGCGGCCGCCCTCTCCGGCCGCACCCGCGCGATCATGATGGCGCACACCCTCGGCAACCCGTTCCAGGCCGAGGAGATCGCCCGGATCGCCGCCGAGCACGACCTGTTCTTCGTCGAGGACAACTGCGACGCCGTCGGCTCCACCTACCGGGGCCGCCCGGCCGGAACCTTCGGCGACCTCTCCACCGTCAGCTTCTACCCGGCCCACCACATCACCAGCGGCGAGGGCGGCTGCGTGCTCACCGCCAACCTCGAACTAGCCCGCATCGTGGAGTCGCTACGCGACTGGGGCCGCGACTGCTGGTGCGAACCCGGCACCGACAACACCTGCCTCAAGCGGTTCGACTACCAGATGGGCAGCCTGCCCAAGGGCTACGACCACAAGTACATCTTCTCCCACGTCGGGTACAACCTGAAGGCCACCGACCTGCAGGGCGCCCTGGCGCTCAGCCAGCTCCGCAAACTCCCGGAGTTCGGCGCGGCCCGCCGCCGCAACTGGCAGGCGCTGCGCGCCGCCCTCGACGGGCTCCCCGGCCTGCTGCTGCCCGAGCCCACCCCGGGCAGCGACCCCAGCTGGTTCGGCTTCCTCATCACCGTGCTGCCCGGCGCCCCGTTCACCTGCGCCGACCTGGTGGCGTTCCTGGAGGCCCGCCGCATCGGCACCCGACGCCTCTTCGGCGGCAACCTGGTCCGCCACCCCGCCTACGAGGGCGTGCCGTACCGGGTCTCCGGCGAACTGGCCAACTCCGACATCGTCACCGAGCACACGTTCTGGATCGGCGTCTATCCCGGCATCACGCCGGAGATGACGGACTACATGGCCGCCTCCGTCACGGAGTTCGTGACCCGGCACCGCTGACGGCATGGCGCGCGGCCGTGCCGGGGCAAGGTGCACCCCGACACGGCGGTCTGCCGGCTGGAGTGCTGTCCAGGTGGGACGTGCGGACCGACGGCCCGCGCTCACCTCCTGGGCCGGCTGCCCACCTCGGGCAACAGGCCCCGTTGATCGCACGGGCCTGCTCCTCACCCGCTCAGGTGCCGCACCGGGCACAGCAGGCCGGAGGTCCGGGAGAACTCCGCGTCGATCGTGACGAGGTCAGCACGCAGGGATTCCGCGAGTGCTGCCACACAGGCCGCGGCATAGGGGCCCATGTGGTGCCGCGACTGCCAGATGCGCGGGAGAAGGCGCACGTGGTCCTACCTCGTGACGTTCATGGCTCCGAGCGGGTCGAGAGCCCGTTGGGCCTCGTCGGCCGATATCTCGTTCCCTCGGACCCGTCCGCGCTGGGTGGACGCGCTTCGAGACCAACCGCGTGCGGTGCGGCCAGCCGTTCGCCACTCATGTCGACCCGAGCTTTCTCAGCCGGGACGCCGGGCCCCGTCACTCCCGTGCCTCTCGCGTCCCAGCTATCGCCTCCAGGACGTCCCCAGGAGTGACGGACGACCGGGCAGCGATGTCCCGAGCCCGCTCCACCGCCTCGTCCAAGGTCAACGACTGAGCTTCTCCTCCGGGTAACTGAGCGACATACGCCTGCGAGGACCACGCGCGCGTTGCCGTGCCGCCGGCGCCCCGGATGGGCCGCCGTCCCCTCCCTCGACGCCGCCTCGACCGGTCTTCGATACCCCGTTCCTAACGTGATCGGTGGCCGGCGCACGGCTCGGCCACCGATCCGCGCACGAGGAGGGAACCGCGTGACACTGGCGGTCAGCGCCCTGGGGCGTCGCCTGCAGCTCGTCCACGCCACCCGGTGGGTCCACGGCGCCAACGGCGACCCCTACGCCCAGCTGCTGCGCGGGTTCGACGACGCCCCCCAGCCGGCCCACGAGGAGGCCCGCCGGCGCGGGCCCCTGTGGCACAGCCGCGCCGGAGCGTGGGTGACCGCCCACCACCGCGTGGCCGCGGACCTGGCCGGCCATCCCGCGCTCGCCGAGCGGGCCCCGGACGGGTACTGCGTCCCTGACGGCGTCCTGCCCGACGACCAGGCCGCTCCGCTGGTCGGCCACACCGAGGCCGAACGGCTCCGCGCGGCGACCGCGGCCGTGCTCGGCACCGGCGCCGCGGCCGCGCACCGGCACGCCGCCGCAGCGGCGTGCACGCGGCTCCTCGACGGCGCCGGCGCGCGGCTCGACCTCGCGGCCGACATCGCCGCCCGCCTCCCCATCGAAGCGCTCGCCGACCTGTACGGTCTCACCGGCGCGCGCCGCGACCGGTTCACCGCCGCCTGCCACGCGGCCGCCACCGCCCTGGACAGCCTGCAGTGCCCGCAGCGGCTCGACGATACGCGGCGGACGCACACGGCCCTCGCCGACCTCGGCGACCTGCTCGCCGAGCACGCCGCCACCGGCCGCCCCGGCGACACCCTCACCGCGCTCACCGACGCGGCCGGCCCCGCGCCCGCACTCCGGCTCCCCGTGGCGTTCACCGTCCTGGCCCAGCGCACCACCGCCACCCTGATCGCCAACGCCGCCCTCGCCGCCCTCGACCGGCCGGGGGAGTGGACCCGGCTCGCCGACGACCCCGGCCACCCCGCCCGCGTCGTCACCGAGACGCTCCGCCACGACCCGCCGGTCAGCGTGCAGGCCATGACCGCGCGCGCCGACCTCACCGCCGCCGGAACGCGCATCCGGGCCGGCGACCGGGTGGCCGTGCTCATCGGCGCCGCCAACCGCGACCCCGCCGCGTTCCCCGACCCGGCGCGCTTCGACCCCGACCGGCCCCCGGCGCCCGTCCTCGTCCCCGGCCTGCTGCACCGCCTCGCCGCGCCGCTCGCCCGCACCCAGGCCGAGAC
>NZ_QEIO01000207.1 GCF_003336425.1 Marinitenerispora sediminis
CCCCGCCACCCCCCCGCGCCCCGCGCGCAGAACGGACAACCCACCAGCAACGGAAGGGGAGCACCCATGTCCTGGAGCCACGTCATCGGGGCCTACGACCTGCTCGACACCCCGGCGGCCGACGGCAGCGCCGTGGCGGAGTACCTGCGGGCCCACGGAGCGCGCGAGGAGGAAGTCGTGGTCGAGACCGTCACCGGAGAGGGAGGATCGACCGACTTCGTCCGTGTGACCGTCCCCGGCGCCGCCGGAGCAGCCGCCGGCGGGGCGGCGCCCACGCTGGGCGTCGTCGGCCGGCTGGGCGGCCTGGGCGCCCGCCCGGAGCAGATCGGCTTCGTCAGTGACGGCGACGGTGCCCTGACCACGGTCGCGGCCGCCGCGAAACTCCTGGACATGCGCCGCCGCGGCGACGTCCTGCCCGGCGACGTCGTCCTGGCGACGCACATCGACCCGGACGCGCCGACCCGCCCGCACGACCCCGTGCCCTTCATGAGCTCGGTCGTGGACCAGCACGTGAGCAACGAGCACGAGGTCCTCGCCGGCATGGACGCGATCCTGTCGGTCGACACCACCAAGGGCAACCGGGTCTGCAACCACCACGGCATCGCGATCACACCGGCGGTCGTCGACGGCTGGATCGTGCGCGTCCCCGAGACCCTGCTGGACGTCGTGTCCCGCACGACGGGCCGGCCGCCGGTCGTCATGCCGCTGACGATGCAGGACATCACCCCGTACGGCAACGGGGTCTACCACGTGAACTCGATCCTGCAGCCGTCCACCGCCACCACCGCCCCGGTGGTGGGGGTCGCCATCGTCACCGAGACCGCCGTGGCGGGCTCGGCCACCGGCGCCACCGACCTGGGCAGCGTGGAGACCGCCGTCCGCTTCGTCATCGAGACCGCCAAGGACTTCGGCCGCGGCATCGCGCGTTTCGTCGACCCCGCCGAGGTCAGCCGCCTGACCGAGCTCTACGGAGGCATGTCCCGCCTGCGCGGTGCGCATCCCGCCGCCGCCTCGTGAGCGGCCCGGCCGCCGGCCGGGAGCTGGGCCGCGGGCCCCGCACCGCGCGGGGCGCGCGGTGCGGGGGAGCGGCGGCGGGTCACTCCGGCCGCCCTTGGTAGACGTCGGAGGCGAACCACCGCAGGGCGGCGCGCAGCCGTCCGAGCTCCCGTCCGCCGGTCACCCCGACGCTGGCGAGCCGGAACCTGCGCACCCGGGACCGGGCGCCCCCGGGCGGGCGGCCGTACCAGGCGACCAGGACGGCGCCGCGGCCGCCGCCGACCACGCTGACCTGGTCGAGTTCCGCCCAGCCGATCGAGACCTCCCGTCCCCCGCGGCCGGAGCGCAGCAGAAGGCCGTCCCGCCCCAGCGTGAGGCGGCGGGGCGGGAGCAGCAGGCCCACCAGGCCGTAGGCGAGGCCCAGGACCAGGCTGGGCGGAGCGACAGCGAGCAGGAACCCGCCTATGCCGAGAAGGGACTCGCCCGCTCCCAGGCCCGCTCGCTCCTCGGCCGTCGCCGCCGCGACCAGCCAGCCGAACAGCAGCGTGAAGGACAGCGTCGTCACGAGCGTGGTCCGCCACCACCGCCGCACTCTGCTGCCCGTGAACGTCACCGAGGTGACGCGCATCGGCCGGGTGTCGACGTGACCGCCGGGGATGTCGAAGGCGAGCCTGAAGGAGCTGCCGGGGCGCGCGCGCAGCTGCCGCGCTTCGCTGCGGTGCGCTCCGGCCCGCGCCTGCAGGGAGTGCGCGCCCGGGCTGACGTGGAAGGTGCGGCTCGCCCCCGCGTCGATCGTGCCCAGCACGGCGCCGTCGCAGAGGACGTCCAGCCGGCCCGTGCTGAGGTTGCCGACCGTGACCCGCGCCCGATCCGGCGCGGCGCCGTCCGTGCCCGGTGCGGGGGCCGGCTCCGGTGCCGGGGCCCCGCCGCCGGCGGCCGCCCCCGGGGGCTCGGCGGTGGTCACCCGCAGCGTCTCGCGGTCCGCGATGACCTCGGTGACCGCCTCCGGCAGCCACCGCCCCGCCCCGCGCTCGGCCGCGGCCGGCACGAGCCCGCTGAGCGACGCCAGTACCTCCTCAAGGCTCGGCCGCGCGGCGGGGTCCTTGGCCAGGCACGGCGCCACCGCACCGGCCAGGTCCGCGGGCAGGCCGGCCAGCTCCGGGCCCTCGTGCACGACCCGGTAGGCGAGCGCGTCCAGCCGGCCGGTCCCGAACGGGCCGCGGCCGGTGGCGGCGAACACCAGTACGCACCCCAGCGAGAACACGTCCGACGTCGGCCCCACCTCGCCGCCGCGGGCCTGCTCCGGCGACATGAACCCGACCGAGCCCAGTACGGTGTGCGTCTGGGTGAGGACGGTCGACTCCAGCGCCCGCGCGATGCCGAAGTCGATGATGCGCGGCCCGTCGGCCGCCAGGATGACGTTGCCGGGCTTGAGGTCCCGGTGCACCAGCCCACTGGCGTGCACGGCGGCCAGCCCCTCGGCCAGGCCCGACCCGAGCAGCGCCACCGAGGCGCCCGGCAGCGGCCCGTGCTCCTCCACCGCCTCGTGCAGTGAGGGGCCGGGGATGTAGGCGGTGGCCAGCCACGGCCGCTCCGCACCGGGGTCGGAGGCCACCACCTGGGCGGTGTAGAACCCGCCCACCGCGCGGGCGGCGCGCACCTCGGCGGCGAAGCGCCGCCGGAATCCGGGGTCGCCGGCCAGTTCCGGCCGCACGAGCTTGACCGCCACCAGCCGCCCGCCCGGGGAGCGGCCGAGGAACACCTGCCCCATGCCGCCGCCGCCGAGCCGCCCCACCAGCCGGTACGGCCCGACCTGGAGGGGATCACCAGCCCGCAGAGCACCTGGCATGGACGCCGTCCCGTCGTGAGTCGTGCGGCCCCGTCCGCCCGATGATGGCAGAAGGCGGACGGGGCCGGCGAGGGAGTCCGCACGCCGGCCCCGCACTCCTGTGCCGGCGTGGCCGGTTCCGGACGCGCCTGGGAGGCCAGACCCGGAACCGGCCCCTCACCCCCCGCCGGTCCGGGCCCGGCGCCGGAGCACGGGGAGGAGCGCGCGCCGGCGGTCGCGGGTGCGCAGGCGGAAGGTGAGAGCGGCGACCGCGACGGCGGCGGCGAACCACACCGGGCCCAGGAGCAGGTGAAGCACCGGGGTGGTCTCCAGGAACCCGGCCGTGACGGCCGACTGCGTGGCGCCGTACGTGGGCAGGTAGCGCACGATGTCGCTGTCGGAGGCGGGGTTGGCGACGGGGTTCTGCAGGCCCATGTCGATGATGCTCAGCATGACGATGAGGAACATGCCCTCCAGCTCCCCGCGCAGCAGCGCGCCCAGCATCACCCCGATGCCGCCGAAGGCGAGCGCGGCACCGAGGAGGGCCAGCCAGAGCAGGCCCGGCTGGGCGGGCGTCCAGTAGTAGGCGATCACGGCCACGGCGTAGCCGCAGACCACCGCCGCGGCGATGACGAGCGCGGTCAGCTTGGCGGCGAGGAGGTGGACGCGCGGGTAGCCGGCCATCACCAGGCGCTCGTCGAACCACGCCGAGCGGTAGGTGACGATGAACATCATGAAGCCGACGATCAGCGTGACCGCGTTGATGGCGCCGGAGATCTTGCTGACGTGGTTGCCGTGCACGGTGATGGTCTGCTCGGAGGCCCGCAGGAAGAACCGCACGTCGGCGTCGGCGATCACCAGGTAGACCAGCGTGATCCAGACGGGCACGAAGAACACCACGAGGGTGAGCGCCAGCCGGTTGCGCAGGTGCTCGACCAGCGCGTACCCGGTGGCGGTGCGGTAGCGCCGCCAGGCGCGGCGCGCCCTCACCGCGGCACCGCCGGGGTCGGGGCCGGCGCGGCCGAGGCGCCGGCGCCCTCGACCAGCCGGCCCGCCTCCAGGTGCCAGAGGCGGTCGAAGCGGGCGGTGTCGAAGGCGATGTGGGAGACCACCAGGATGGACCGCCCCCGGTCGCGCAGCTCGGCGGCCAGGTCCCAGAAGCGCTGGTAGGTGTCCCAGTCGAACCCCTGGTAGGGCTCGTCCAGCAGGAGCAGCGGCGGGTCGTGCATGAGGGCCAGGGTGAGGTTGAGCTTCTGCCGCGTGCCGCCGCTGAGGGCGGCGACGCGGTGGCGGCGGTAGCCGGTGAAGTTGAGGACTTCCAGCAGCGCGTGGGCGCGCTTGAGGTCGGGCAGGTCGTAGGCCACCTGGAAGAAGCGCAGGTGCTGGTCCACGGTGAACGCCGGGTTGAGCACCGTCTGCTGCGGGCAGTAGCCCAGCCGGCCCGGGCAGTGCACCGTTCCGGCGTCGGGGGAGAGCCGGCCGGCGAGGATGTTGAGCAGGGTGGACTTGCCCGCGCCGTTCTCGCCGACCACCCCGGCCAGGCGGCCGGCCGGGAGTTCGAGGTCGACCCCGCGCAGCACGTGGTGCCGGCCGTAGGACCGGTGGACGCCGCCGACGCGCAGGGCCGGCTCCGGTGGTGTGGTGGTCATTCGCGCTCCCTCCGGGCCGCGTAGCCGCCGAGCGCGCGGAGCAGGACGGAGTGGTGGCTGAGCGGCAGCACCGCCTGCAGCGGCCGCCAGGCCCGCTCGACCATGCCGCGCGCCTCCGCCAGGCACGCGTCCACCACCCCGTGCTTCTCCAGCGCGCGGGCGATCTCGGTGACGGTCTGCTGGTCGGCGGCGCCGTCGCGCACCGCGTGCCACATGTCGCGGACCGCCCTGCCGGGCAGCAGCGCGACGGCGTGCGCCAGCGGCATGGTTACCTTCCCGGCGCGCAGGTCCTCGGCGGTGTGCTTGGTGGGCCGCGCCGCGCCGGTGCCGTCCGGAGCGGTCACCCCGCGCAGGTCCATCACGTCGTCGTTGATCTGGTAGGCGAGACCGACCGCCTCGGCGTAGTCGCGCAGCGCGCGCAGCTGCGCCTGCTCGGCCCCGGCGATCAGGGCGCCGATCTCGGCGATGCCGCGGACGGGGGCGGCCGTCTTGAGCCGGTGCACGGCGCGGACCCGGCGCAGCACCGACTCGGCGTCGCCGGTGCGCACCGCGGCGTCCATGGCCGCCCGGTGCCCGGCGATGTCGAGCGCCTGCCCGGCGTGGCCGGCGCGGAGCACCTGGAGGTAGGCGCGGTAGACGCGCAGCCGCAGCCGCTCGTCGTCGGGCAGCACCCGGTGCAGCACGTCGTCGAAGACGAAGTAGGCGGCGGTGCCCGCGTTGATGGCGGTGGCCTCGCCGAACTCCACGTGCACGGCCGGCCGGCCGCGGCGCAGCGGCGAGCGGTCCTCGACGTCGTCGATGACGAGGTTGCCGGTGTGCAGGACCTCCACCGCGCCCAGCAGCGGCCGGTAGGGCTCGCTGTCGACCCCGAACAGCTCGATGGCGGCCGTCGCGACGTAGGACCGCCAGCTCTTGCCCAGCCCCGCCAGCGCGTGGCGGACCGGTTCCACCAGTGCGGCGTGCAGGTCCGCGACCACCAGCTCCTCCAGCTCGTGGGGGCGCTCCTCCAGGCCGGCCCGGGCCTCCAGGGCGGGCCGCTCCGGACGGGCGGGGTAGAGCCGGGCGATCTCGTCCAGGGTGACGTCGCGGACGCGGGTGATGTGGCGCTCGAAATCGGCGACCCGGTGCGCGGTGAGCACCTCCAGCACTCCGGTGCCGCCCACCGCCCGGCCGTCCAGGGTGCCGGTGACGCTGACGTGCGCCTGCAGCATCCCGCCGCCGAACAGCAGCGACGGGGTCTCCTGGCGAGGGAACCAGGCCCGCAGGCGCAGCTTCAGCCGGAGCCGGGGGACCTCGATGTCGCACCCGGTGCCGTAGGAGTTGAGGGTGTGCAGCGACGTCCACGGGTCACAGCCGCGCAGGGAGGCGGCCGCCTCGGTCCGCTCGCCGTCCGCCGCGCACACCAGGGCGAAGGACGCGTGCTCCTCGGTCGTCAGCGAGGCGACGTCGGTCCCGCCGAGCCGGACCGCCAGCACGTGCCATCCGTTGTCGAGCCGCAGCCGCGCCCAGGTGCCCACGAGGTCGGAGGCGGGCGGCCCGGCGGTGGCGGGGTGCCAGGCGTCGCCGAAGGTGTGCTCGTACCACCCCTCGCCGTCCACCGCCGAGGTGCGCTCCCCGTGGCGGTAGGTGCCCGTCACGGCCAGGCGGGGGACGCAGTAGGCGTAGGCGGCGCCGCGCCCGGCCCGGCCGTGGAGGTCCACGGCGGGCTGGGGGACCGCGGGGAGGAGCGGCGCGAACCGGAGGGCGAAACCGCTGTGCTCTCCGTCGGCCTCGACCAGGTAGCCGCCGTCGGCGTCCCGCCGCAGCCGCCCCACGCCGCCGAAGTCCAGGTCGAGCCCGCCGCCGCCCACCCGTGCCGGGGCCGGCAGCAGCCGGTCAGGCAGCGGCGCCCGCCCGTCGCCCAGGGCCTCGGTGTAGGCCCGGCGCACCCGCGGGTCCACGGCCGGGTCGGCCGCGGCCGCGCACCGGAGCTGCTCCAGGAAGGGCGCGTCGAACCAGGACTCGCCGTCGCGGGCCCGGTCCCGGGCGCCGCTGCGGAACCAGAGCACGGCGTGGGCCTCGGCGGCGTCGCCGGTGGCGGTCGGCGCCCGGTTGCGCAGGAAGGAGCAGACCAGCCCGGAGGGGCCGTCCGCGCCGACGAGGTCGGCGCCGAACCACCACCGTTCGACCCCGCTGCCGGGGTGGGGCCGATCATGCGCGTCGAGATCAGGTGCCGCTCCGCGTTCCGGCCAGTCCGGACGCCACCTGATCGCCGCCGAGTCCTCCACGGGCCACTCCTCTCTCGCGGGCGGCGGTGCCGCCGACCCGCATCATGCCGCGCAGAGTAGCAGTTTGATTACCCAGTGTTCGGGGGTGATCGCGATGTTCGTCCCGGGTGCCCCGAGTGTCCGGGCCGCCGGGGGGCGTTCGGGCAGCTCACGGCCCCGCCGCAGGCGGAGCCGGCCGGGCTCGTGACCAGGGTCGGCCACGGGGGACGAGCCCTGACGGGGGGTTTCCCGG
>NZ_QEIO01000208.1 GCF_003336425.1 Marinitenerispora sediminis
CCCCCCGCCGCCGCGGCCGAGCCGGCCCCCGCTTCCGGCCCGGCCGCGGCGCGCTGACCGGCCGATATCGCGACGCCCCGCGCGCGGACGCCTCCGCGGTCGCGGCGAGGTGGCAGAATGCCCCGGACACCGTCTACCGGGGAGGGGCGCGCAGGTGTTCCGCACCGCATCGGGCTGGGTGATCTCACCCACCGATCTCGTCGACGCGATGGAGTGCGACCACCGCAGCGCTCTGAAGGCCGCGCTCGCGTCCGGAGTGCCCGGCGCCCCCGTCCCCACCGACATCGACCCCCTCGTCGCGCAGCAGGGCGCCGCGCACGAACGCGCCGAGCTCCAGCGGCTGCGCGACCTGTTCGGCGCCGGTGTGGTCGCCATCGACAACCCCGAACCCACCGAGCCCGCCATGCGCGCCGCCGCCGAGGCGACCGCCGAAGCTATGCGCGCCCGGGTCCCGGTCATCTACCAGGGCTGCTTCTACGAGCGGGTCGAGAGCGGCGTGGCCTTCCACGGCCGCGCCGACTTCCTCATCAGCACCGACGTCGACCCGGCCACCGGGGAGCGCCGCCACGACGCCGGCCGCGGGGGCGGGTACGAGCCGTGGGACACCAAGCTCGCCCGGCACCCCGGCCCCTCCGCCGTGCTGCAGCTCTCCGCCTACGCCGACGCGCTCGCCCGCCTCGGCCCCGGCGCCCCGGAGCACATGTACCTGGTCACCGGCGACCGGCACACCCACGCCCACCGCGTCGCCGAGTTCACCCCCATCCTCTCCTCGGTACGCGGCCGGCTGCTGCGCCGGCTGCGCGCCCCGGCCGAACTCCCCGCGCCGCTGTGGGGCGAGCCGTGCCACGCCTGCGACCGCTGCGGGTTCGCCGCGCAGTGCGCCGACGGCCGGGCGGCCGCCCGGCACCTGTCCCTCGTGGCCGGCATCCGCACCGACCAGACCCGCAAACTCCGCGACGCCGGCATCGCCACGATCGACGCCCTGGCGACGGCCGACGACACCGACCGGCCCGACCTGCTGCCCCGCCACTCCTACCAGCGGCTGCGCCGCCAGGCCGCCCTGCAGACCCGGCAGGACGCCACCCGCACCCGCGACGACCCGGTCGGCACCGTCTTCGCCGAGGTGTACGCCGACGACGGGCTCGCCGCGCTGCCCGCCCCCAGCCCGGGCGACGTCTTCTTCGACATGGAGGGCTTCCCCTACTACGAGGGGGACGGCGGGCGCGGCCTGGAGTACCTCTTCGGCGCGGTCACCGCCGACGGCGGCACCGAGCGCTTCCACGCGTTCTGGGCCCACGACCGCGCCCAGGAGAAACGGGCCTTCGAGGAGTTCGTGGACTTCGCGCTGGCCCGCATCGACGCCGACCCCGACGCCCACGTCTACCACTACGCGTCCTACGAGGTGGACCGGCTCAAGCTGCTGGCGGCGACCTTCGGCACCCGCGAGGCCGAGGTCGACGACCTCCTCCGGGAACGCCGCCTCGTCGACCTGTACACGGTCGTGAAGAAGAGCCTCTACGTCTCGCAGCGCTCCTACTCCATCAAGTACCTCGAACCGCTCTACCTCGGCGGCGCCCGCGAGGGCGACGTCACCACCGCGACCTCCAGCATCGACGCTTACGCCGACTACCTGTCGGCGGTGCGCGCCGAGGAGCACGACCGCGCCGAGAAGATCCTGTCCGGCATCGCCGCCTACAACCGCGACGACTGCGTGTCCACCGCGCGGCTGCGCGACTGGCTGGAGGAGAAGCGCGCCGAGCACGGCATCACCGCCCGCCCCGCCGTCCAGGCCGAGCTCGCGGCCGAGGACGCCGACGAGCGCGCCGCCGAGGCGGCCCGCCGCCGCGCCGAGATCGAGGCGCAGACCCGCGCACTCACCGAACCGCTGCTCGACGGCGTCCCCGCCGACGCCGAGCACCGCGACGCCGAGCAGCGGGCCCGCGCGCTGCTCGCCGCGCTGGTCGGCTACTACCGCCGCGAGGCCAACCCCTCGTGGTGGGAGTTCTTCCGCCGGGTCTCCGCCCCCGTGGAGGAGCTGGAGGCCGACAACGAGTGCCTGGTGCCGGTGCGGGTGCGCGTCGGTGAGTGGCAGGAGCCCAGCGGGCGGCAGAAGAAGCCCCGCCGCGAACTGGAACTGCGCGCCGACCCGGCGCGCCCGCACCCCTTCACCCCGGGCGACGACGTGCGGCTGCTCTACCCCGGCCCGCCCGGCCAGCAGGCCAGCGCGGTCAACGCCGCCGTCGAGAGCGCGACCGCCGAACGGCTCACCCTCGTCGAGACCGCCGACCCCGGCGACACCTACGCCCGCGCGCCGGTCGCGGTGCTGCCCGGCGCTCCCGTGCGCTCCGCACCGAAGGACGCCGCCCTGCTCGCCCTCACCGAGCGCGCCGTGGCCGAGCTCCCGGTGCTGCCGCGCATGGCCGGGCTGGACGTGCTGCGCCGCACCCCGCCGCGGCTGCGCGGCGGCGGACCGCTGCCCGACCCGCGCGACCACGGCGGCGACCTGGTGGCCACCGTCATCGCGGCCGTGGACCGGCTGGACTCCTCCTACCTGGCCGTGCAGGGGCCGCCCGGCGCCGGCAAGACCTACCTCGCCGCGCAGCTCATCACCCACCTGGTGGCCGAGGGACGCAGCGTCGGGGTGTGCTCCACCAGCCACAAGGCCATCGAGAACGTCCTCGCCGCGGCGGTGAAGGCCGCCGCGGGCCGCGGCCTCGCGCTGCCCTGCGCCAAGCGCCCCGCCCGCAAGCCCGACCCCGAGGCGCCGTGGGACCAGCCCAAGAGCGTCAAGGAGCTCGTGGGCTGGCGGGCCGGGCAGGAGGCCGGCTACCTGGTCGGCGGCACCGCGTGGAACTTCGCCAACGAGGCGGTCATCGAGCAGCCCTTCGACGTGTTCATCATCGACGAGGCCGGCCAGTTCGCGCTGGCCGACACCCTCGCCGTCTCCGCCGCCACCCGCGACCTCGTGCTGCTCGGCGACCCGCAGCAGCTGCCGCAGGTGGTCCAGGGCACGCACGGCGAGGGCGCCCAGGCGTCGGCGCTGGAGCACCTGGTCGCCGACGAGGAGATCATCGACCGCAGCCGCGGCTACTTCCTCGACCAGACGCGGCGCATGCACCCCGACGTGTGCGCCCCGGTGTCCCGGCTCTCCTACCGCGGGCTGCTGCACGCGCACCCCTCCGCCGCCGAACGCGGCCTCGCCGGAGTGGCGCCCGGCCTGTACCGCGCCGAGATCCCGCACACCGGCCGCAACACGCACAGCCCCGAGGAGGTGACCGCGGTCGTCGACCTGGCGACCCGGCTGGTCGGCACCGCCTTCACCGAACCGGGCGCGCCGGCGCGCCCGATCACCGGGGCCGACATCCTCGTGGTGGCCCCGTTCAACCTCCAGGTGCGGGCGCTGCGGCGCGCGCTGGAGCAGGCCGGGCTGGAGGAGGTGCGGGTCGGCACCGTGGACCGCTTCCAGGGCCAGGAGGCGCCGGTGGTGCTGTGCTCCATGACCGTCTCCAGCGCCGCCGACGTCAGCCGCGGACTGGACTTCGTGCTCTCCCGCAACCGGCTGAACGTCGCGCTGTCCCGGGCCCAGGTCCTCGCGGCCCTGGTGTACTCCCCGCATCTGGTCGGCGCGGCCCCGCGCTCCGTCGCCGAACTGCGGGTCCTCGCGGGCTTCGCCGGGCTGTGCGCCCAGGCCCGGCCGTGGCCGGGGGCCTGACGCGGCGCCACCCGCGAGGGCCGTCCCGGGGCCCCGACCGCGCCTCCGCCGCCGGACGCCGCGGCCGGTCTAGGGTGGTCCGGACGGCCGTCGCGCCGTGCATTCGTCAGCTCTGCCCGGAGGATGCGTGTCCCCGAAGAAGAAGCGCGCCCGCAGACCCGCCAGACCCGCCACACCGCCCACCCGGCCGAACGGGCGGCCGGCGCAGCCCGACCGCCCCGTCCGCGTCGACCCGGCGCGGCTGCCGGCGGTCAGCCGGACACCCGTGGTGGTCGAGGAGCGCCGCCGCTGGCCGCTCGTCGTGTGGCCGGGGCTCGGCTTCGCCTGGCTGGTCGGGACCGCGCTGTTCGGCGTGCTGTGGCTGGCCGAGGGCGTCCAGCTGCTCACCATGGCGGAGGTCACCGCCGCCGCCCGGCGCACCGCCGCCTGGTACCTGGTCTGGATGCTGGTCTGCGCACTGCTCGTCCCCCTGGCAGGGGCGGCGCTCGCGCTGCGGACCCGGCGCCGGGCCGCGGCGGCCTTCTTCGGTCTGGCGCTGCTGCTCTCGGTCGCCGGGCTCTGGCTGCTGGCGCCGCCGTCCGAGTACGCCGGCGCGCTCGCGGGCGCCTTCTCTTCCTGAGCCGAGCCGCCTGCTGGCCGCCGGCGTGACCCCGCCGGACCCGGAGGCGCCCTGGCCCGCCGGCCGGCGCCGATGCGCCATGATGGTCAACCGTGACGAGCGACGAGCAGACGACCGAGACCGCCGAGGTCCTGCCGGCCGAGGTGCGCACCGGGCTGGAGCGGGTGACGCACAGCGTGCTGGTGGACACCCGGGCGCTGGAGGCGGTGCGCCGCCGGTTCGACGAGGAGCAGGCGAGCACGCTCGGCCGGTACCTGAGCGCGGCGCAGTCCGCCAACACCCTGCGGGCCTACCGGTCGGACTGGATCGCGTTCACCGCGTGGTGCCTCGCCGAGCGGCGGCGGTCGCTGCCCGCCGACCCGGTGGACGTCGCGGTGTACCTCGCCGCCGCCGCCGACGCGGTCCGCGAGGGCGACCCCGGGCGCTGGGCGCTGTCGCCGGCCACGCTGGAGCGCAAGGCCGCGGCGATCGCCGCGGTGCACGGGGCCAACGGGCTGGCTTCGCCCACCCGCGCCGACGTGGTGCGGATGACGCTGCGCGGCATCCGGCGCAGCCGGCGCGCCCAGCCCGACCGCAAGCGCCCGGTGCTGCTGCACACGCTGGAGGCGCTCTTGGCCGAGCGCCCGGCGCCCGGGCACCCCACCGGTGTGGCGCGCCGGCGCGACGCCCTCCTGCTGCTCACCGGATTCGCCGGCGCGCTGCGGCGCAGCGAGCTCGCCGGGCTCGGCTTCGACGACATCGCGGTCGAGAGCGATCCCCGTACGGGGGAGCCGCTGCTCGTGGTGCGCCTCGCGGCCACCAAGACCGACCAGGAGGCGCGGCACGCGCAGCAGGTGGCCCTGCCGCGCGGCCGGCGGGCCGGCACCTGCCCGGTATGCGCGTTCGCGGACTGGGCGGACCTGGTGGAGGCGCACCGCGACGGCGGGGCCGAGGGCGTGCGCGCGTTCCTCGCCCACGACGAGGAGCCGGCCGCCGCCCGGCCGCACCGCTGCCACCGCTACGCCGGCACCGGCCTCGCCGACGGCACCGGCCGCCCGCTCTTCCCGTCGGTCAGCCGGCACGGCGCGATCTCCGCGCGGGCGATGTCCGGCCGGGCCGTCGCCGAACTCGTGAAGCGCTACGCCGAGCGCGCCGGCCTGGACCCCAAGGCGTTCAGCGGGCACTCGCTGCGCTCGGGCTTCGCGACGCAGGCGGCACTGGGCGGCGCGAGCGACCGCGAGATCATGCGCCAGGGCCGCTGGACGAACTCCCGTACCGTGCACGGCTACATCCGCACCGCCAACCCGCTGGAGGACAACGCCGTGACCCGGCTCGGCATCTGAGTGCCCGCCGGCCGGGCGAGGCCTCCCGCGGCGCACGAGTCGCCTGCGCGGCCGGCCGATCGGCGCACGATCCGCGGGCGCGCGGCGGTGAACACGGGGCGTCCATCAGGCACGGTGGTGCCCGGTTACCACCGGACATATGGCAGTATGCCGGGGTGATCGATGCGTTTCGTGCTGCCTTCCAAGAGCTGATCGATTCGGCTCTCGCCGCCGATCCCCAACGGTTCGGCGCGGCCGTCGGCGAGGTGTACGGGCTGGCCGGACAGGTCCCCGCCGATGAGCGGGAGATCGCGGTGGAGGCCCTCGCTCCGATTTTCGCCGGCCACCACACGGTCCCGGGCATCACCGCCGACCTCATGGTGGTCGCCGGCGCGCTCGTCGAGATCGGCACGCCCGCCGGGCCGACCGGCGTCGAGATCCTGCGCCGCCTCCGGGAGTCCGGTGCCGCCGCGGGGGTCTTCCTGCACGCCTGGGACCAGACCGGCGGCGGCGCCCCGCCCGAGCCCGAGGAGGTGACGGCCACCGACGAGGAACGGGTGGCCCAGGTCCTCGGGGAGTCGGCCCCGGCCGCCACCATGTGCTGGTGGACGGCCCGGCGGCACGGCCTGGCCGCCAAGACCATGCTCAGCGAGTCCGACGTCCGGGCCGCGGTGTGCTCCGACACCACGCTGCGGAGCGAACTCGCGCCCATCGCGCGCCGCCTGGGGCAGTTCCTGCCCGAGTACCGCGAGGTGGAGGCCCTGCTCCGCATGGGGGAGGCGACCTCGGCGCTGGTGCTGGACCGCGCGTCCGGCCGCGGCTTCCGGGTGCGGTTCGACGGCCTCGGCGACAACTTCCAGCTGCACACCCTGCTCGCCGACGCCCTGATCGGCGCGGAGGGGCGCGGCCTGGCCGGCGAGCGTCCCGACCCTCGGTGGGTGGCGGCCTTCCGCGACGCCGACCCCGTGCGCGAGGCCGACCCCGTGCGCGGCTCGTGGAACCTCGTCGCCGCGGACGGCTCCTGGATCTGGAACGAGGGCGTGCCGGCGGACATCCCGGTGTTCGACGGAGAGCGGCTCATCGTGCTGGAGGAGCAGCCCTACCTGCGTACCTGGAACGCCGGGCGGATGCACCCGCACGTCGTGGGCAGCCTCGACGTGCTCGACGAGCTCCCGCCGGAGGAGGCCCGGGCGTGGTGGGCGCGGATCTCGGGGGCCCAGTCGCCCGCTGAGGCGTTCGGCGCGGACCCGGCCGCCGACGTCGCGGTGGAACCGGGCCCCGAGGCACCCGCGGACACGGCCGACCCGCTAGCGGCCGTGCCCGCCCCCCTCCC
>NZ_QEIO01000209.1 GCF_003336425.1 Marinitenerispora sediminis
GGGCGGGTACGGGCTGCTGCGCCTGCTGGAGACGACTTCTCCCGTCTACTGGTCCCTCTCCGTCGCGGCGGGGCCGGCGCCGCACCGCGTCGGCGCCCCATCCCAGGAGCGGACCCACGGTGAGGGCCGCCGTCAACCAGAAGCCCGTCGAGACTCCCGACACGGCGTAGCCGCGCAGCAGGGAGGCGAGGTCGTAGCCGAGCACCATGGCGGCCAGCGCCAGAGCGCCGCTGGCCACGCACACCCATCGCCGCGGGCCGAGCAGCGCCAGCAGGAACGCGGCCAGGCTCCAGGACCCGCCCGAGTTGGCCAGCGAGCTGAGGGCACCGGGCAGCCACCCCTGCCCGAACGAGGTCAGGACCCCGACCACGGCCCCGCCGGACGCGGCGGCCGCCAGGGGGAGCGCGGACGGGGCCAGGTGCGTATGCGTCGTCATGGTCGGACTAACGCCGCGGCCGGCCCTCGTCGTTCACCAGCGGCCGACGTCGCCGCCCGTTCCGCCCATTCCAGCCGTCCCGGCGCCCCCGGCGGGCGCCGCGGCGCGGGACCTGCGAGCAGGTGACCAGCCGCGGGGCCGACGACAAGCCTGCCCCGGACCGTCCTGGTCTTCCCGCCCCTCTCGGTGCGCCGACATCGGAGACCCGGCCATCGACGGGAAGGCCGCGGCGATACAGTCGAGGACGCGTTGGAGCCCGTGCCGGAACTGGTCTTCGCGGCTCGGGTGCGGCTGGCGCGCCTCCATCACGATCTTGGTGAAGATCGGGTACTCCCCCGCTCTTCACCAGCCGGTCGATGTGGGCCTCGCGGTGAAGAACGACCAGGTCGCCGACGCGATGGTGCCGCTGGGCCTGCCGTTCACGATGCTGTCGAACGTGTTCGTCCCCACCGACGCCATGCCGGGATGGCTGCGCCTCCTGGCCGAGTGGAACCCGGTGAGCGCGCTCACCGCCGCCGCACGGGAACTGTTCGGCAACCCGGGCGCCCCGTCCGGAGACGCGGCCTGGCCACTCGAACATCCGGTGACCGCCGTCCTGCCCTGGTCGGCCGCCCCGCTGATCATCTTCGTCCCGCTGTCGCTCCGCGCCTACACGCGCAAAGGACGCTGAACGCTCCGGGCATCTGACGCGCCATGTGACGGACACCTCGCCGGCCGCTTCTTGACCCTCCGGTCACGGGAGCTTCTAACGTCGTGCGCGCCGACGCGCACCATGTCGCGGACGGACCCGTCTGGACGACCGTGCTGGCATTCGGGCCACCCATCGACCACGCCGGGGCGTGCCCGCCACGTCGCGGCCGGCCGGGCGCCTTCCCGGCGGGCCCACCGCCGCGCCCAGCGGTGCAGCAGCTCCGGCGGCCGCTCCCGCACCGAACCACGAGAAGAAACGGACGTAGAAGTGACACACTGCCCCGAATGCCACGCACCCTCGGTACCGCGCTCCTGTGAGGACCTCTTCCAGAAACTGCTCGCGCTGGACCACTCCCGGCAGCCGCCGTGGGGTCCGCTGCACGGGGTCTCGGTCTCCTGCTTCCTGCTCCAGCACCACAGCCGGATTCCCGCCGCCGGCGCCGCGGCGCCCTGGGCCATCCTGCACGCGTACCTCGAAGGCGGGCTCGACAGCGTGAACCGGCGGACCGGTCGGGCCCGCCGGAGCAATTCCCACCGCGGCCACGACAACGCGCCCGTGACCACCCTTGGAACCGCGGTACCGGCCACGAACCGGCCGCCGACGCGGTTCCGTTACACGATCACGGACGTCGCCCAGGACGGCGGCTTCCCCGCCAGCGGGTTCCCCGAGCGCGTCCAAGCCTGGGCGGCCGCGACGGTCGACGCCTGGACCTCCCGCCCCTCGTGAGGTGAGAGCATCGCGCGAGCTCACGCGTCCGCGTGCCGCGCGGAGTACCCGCCCAGCCGGCGCTGCGCGACAACGTCGCCGCTCGCCTGGCCCGGCCCGCTGCGGGCGGCCGCCCCCCCTGCCCGCCTCCAGCGGGCCGGGCCACGCGCGGCGCCGGGGCGAGGCCGCCGGCTGCCGCGCACATCCGCTCGATATCGGAGCGCGAAAGCCCACCGCATCGCTGCCCCCACCGGTAGCGCGGCGTGCCCGCGGCCGCGGTGAACAACGGATGTGGGCTCCCCCTCCCACTCCTACTCGGGGCCACCCGGTCGCCCGCACCGCGCCCCGTACGGCAGGATCACAGCCATGCCCTTCACCCACGTCGAACTCGACTACCTCAAGACGCAGCGCATGGCCCGCCTCGCCACCATCGGCCCCGCCGGCGCTCCCCAGCTCCGCCCCGTCGTCTTCGAACTCAACCTCGACCTCGGCACCATCGACATCGGCGGATGGGACATGGGCGCCACCCAGAAGTACCGCAACGTGCGGCGCGAGCCGCGCGTCTCCATCGTCATCGACGACGTCGTCTGCTACGACCCCTTCGTCGACCGCGGCATCGAGGTGCGCGGCCGCGCCGAGCCGATCGGCGACCACGGCCCCATGCACCCCGGCTACAGCGACGAGATCATCCGGGTCCACCCCCGCCGCATCGTCTCCTGGGGCCTGGACCCCGCGACCCCCGGCATCACCGCGCGCGACGTGGCCTGACACCCACCACCCGAGGAGGTAGCGCCCCTCACCGCCCGCGGCAGCCGCGCCCCGCCGCCCTCGCCCGACGGCCGCTGCCCGCCGCTCAGCGGCGGTGCCGGTCGCGCACCGCGCGGGCCCGGGCTGCCGGGCCGATCGAACTCGGCGAGCCCGGCCAGGCTCCACCGCAGGGGGCGAGGGCGCGGCGGGGCCGCCCGGCGCGCGTGTCCCCCGAAGTCAGCCTGCGGCCTGCATCCAGGAATCCGCGTTTCCGCACGTAGCGCTCCGGGGCACTCGGGAGTGGAACGGGGCGCGACGGCGCAGCGGCCCCCAACGCCTCCGCCCCGCCCGGCCCCTCCAAGTGCCCTGACGGCTCACTCGTGCGGCGAACGAGGAGGAATCAGGGGCCGAGGAGGTCACCAGCAGCGCGGTGACGCGCGGAGGAGGCGAGAACGCGGTCGACGAGGTCCTGGACGAACGCCGTGCCGGAAGGCTCGACCTGGAACGCGCCCCTGACGAGCACACCGCCGACCAGGAGTGCCAGGGAGCGTTCGAGTCGTCCTCCGGCGGCAGATGGCTGCGCGGTACGGACTCCCGTGTCCGGGTGCCCGCCTCGTAGCGCTGTCGACGCAACGCGTCCACCTCCGGGGCACTCCCACCGCGGTCCAGGAGTCCCCCAGTACACGGTCCAGACGTCCGCCTTCGAGGTCCCGGACGAAATCGACCAACCCCTCGACCAGGCCGGTGCGCAGGCCCCCGTGGGTGCGGGATGGTCGGTTTCCTCGCAGATCCGCCCCACTGACGCCCGCATCAGATCCCGACGCGTGGACCAGTGCGCGCCGACGGCGGCCTCGGCATCCCCCTGCCGAGCCTCCCCCGCGTCACACCGCAGTTGGCGGTCCCGGCCGCTCTTGGATGCGCGGCACTCCAGCTCCGCGCCATCGCCTTCCACCTCTTCCGACCCGAGACCGACGTGGCGTCCAACGCGGCGCTCCTCCTGCTGGCCGCCGTCGTCGCCAGGGGCCGCCCGACCGCGGTTCCCGTGCCGGGCCGTACCTGAGCTCGGAGCGCCCGATCCGGGCCGCGGCTCCGAGGCCGGCCACCCACAGCTCGTCGGCGAAGCGGCCGTCGCGAGCGATCTCGCCGTCGGCGAGCTACCCACGCTGCATGGCCACGAACGTGGGGGCCGCGAACAGCACACACCAGCGCCGACACCGAGCCCACTCCGCCAACCGGGCGCGGCCGCCATGCCCCAACCGCCTAGCGCGGCGCCGGGACCGGCGCCCCCACCTCCAGCGTCGCCCGCACCAGCGCCAGCATGGCCGGCCACGAATCCCGCCGCGCCACCCGGTTCGGCTCCCGCTCCTGCCGCGACGCGTCCATGAACCCGTGCTCCGCACCCGGATGCACCGACAGCAGCGTCGACGCGGCACCCCGCCGCAGCAGCGACGCCGACAACGCCTCGATCACCTCCCGCGGCACCAGGTGGTCCGCCCCCGGATAGACCACACCGACCGGCGCGGCGATCCGCTCGGCCAGCGCAACCGCGTCCTCGGTCTGGTTGGGCGCCGGCTCGGCGAACACGCTCGGATGGTAGGCCACGCAGTTGGCCACCCGGTGGTCGTGCGCCGCCAGCAGCAGCGCGAACCGCCCGCCCATGCACCAGCCCATCACGCCCACCCGGCTCAACCCCATCCGGCCGAACATGTGGTCCAGCAACCGCCGCTGCTCCGCCCGCACCTCGGCGTCGACCAACCCGCCCATGCGCTCCATCAGCTCCCGCAGCGGCAGATCCTCGTCGCTGTGGCCGTGCCACGGATCCCACACCACCGACGTCACCCCCACCGCCGCCACCTCGTCGGCGTAGGCCCGCATCTGGCGGCCGATCCCCGTGACCATCGGCAGCAGCAGCATCCCCGCCCCCGGCGGCGCCCCCACCGGGCGTGCCACGTGGGCGGTGAGATCACCCACGGTGATCCGGTCACGCTCGATGCTGGCCATCGGGTGAGTCCTTCCTGTCCGAGGCGGCGATGGGCGTCAGGCGGATTCTGGCAGACAATCCGAGTAACGCCGCGGCAACGCTCCGCAGTTGTCCGGAAAACGCCCAAGAGATGGGTGGGCTCGCGATTACCCGGCCGGGAGCGGCTGAATGACCTTCGACCCCTGTCCGCGCATCCCACGAACCGGAGGGAATCCCGTGCGTATCAGCCGCAGTTCCGCCTGGCTGGCCAGCATGTCCGCCGCCGCCATGGCACTGACCTGTCTCACCGCGGCACCGGCCAGCGCCGCAGCCGCCCCCGCGCACACCGTCAGCCGCTACGTGCCGCTCACCGGCGCCGCCTCCGACGCCACCGCCGCCCGCGACGCCGGATGCGCCGAGGGCCGCACCGGACGCAGCGGCGTCCGCGTCCTGTTCTTCGGCACCCAGGAGTCCGGCGGCCGGCTCCGCCACCCCGGCACCACCGCCGGCAGCACCACCCCCCGCGTCCCCGTCGACAACGCCCGCGCCTACGCCGCGCAGTGGGCCGCCGGCTTCGCCGCGTGCCGCACCGGCGGCGCCACCGCCCAACTCGCCATGGGGGTCAACAACAAGTCCGACGGCGGCGTCGCCGGCGCCACGGCCGGCGCGGAATGGGCGCGCATCGTCACCCAGACCGCGCGCCAGGTCAGCTCCGGCCCGGTCACCATCGTCGGCGCGGTCGACGCCGAACCCAGCTGGTCCCCGCGCGCCTGGGCCCGCGACTGGGTGGACGCCTTCACCGGAGCCACCTCCCGGACCCTCTACGCCGCCAACTCCGCCGACAGCTGCCCCACCTACGGTTCGTCCGCGACCGCCTGCGCCAACGGCTGGTCCCTGGGCGACCTGCACTACGTCGCCACCGGCGCCGCGCGGTCGATCCACGCGATCCCGCAGATCTACCGCACCGACGGCATCCAGGCCCGCCAGTGGTCCGCGATCAGCTCATGGGGCGTCCGCAACGGCGCCGGCCCGGTGCGGTTCGCCGGCGCCATGTCGCAGCGCATGGCCTGTGACCAGCGCGGCGGCTGCACCAACACCAACAACACGCCCACCGCCGCCTGGACCCAGCTCTACGAGGAACTCAACGCCCACTCCGACACCGCGGTCCGTGAACTGCCCTACGTAACCGACATGCGCTGGCCGTGACCTCCCCCGGTGGCCTCCGCCCGCGGACCGCGCGGCCGGGGGCCACCGGCCCGCGCGCGGCCGGCCGCCGCCCCCGCGGCCCGGCGACATCACCCTCGACGAAGTCGCGATCGAGTCGTACTACCCGGAGAACACGGAGAGCGCCGCCTACTTCACGACGCCCGGCGGCTGAGCCCGAATGCGGGCGCCCCTGATACCCGCACCCCGCCTGCATGACCGGGCGGCCCTCCAGGACGCACAGGCAGGGCACGCCAGAGGGGGCAGGACCCCGGTCACCGTAAGTACGCCTGGTCGGGGCGGACGATCGAGTACCACCGGCGCCAAGTCCGCGACGTCTACGGCACGCGCCCGGCCGGTGCGGCGGAGGAAGAGGCCCTGACCCGCTGGCTGGCGGGCGAGGTGTCCCCGGCGGAGGTCAACTGCGGCGCTGCGCTGGCCGAGGCGCTGCCGTCCGCCCGCCGGCCCCGACGACGAGCTCGGCGTCGCCGAGCTCCTGACGGCGCTGCGCAGGGCCACCGGACACGGCAGGGCGCTCCGCTGCCAGCCCCCCGAGCAGTGCCGCCGCACACGGGTCGGGCGCCGAGGCGCAGTACGCCCCGGCGCCCGGCCCGGCATTGCGTTTCAGGCGGTGGGGCCGCGCCGCACCGCGCCCGTCTCGCGCCGGTCCGGGGCCGCGGCTCTCGGTGCGGGCCCCCGCGCCGCACCGAGCGCCGCCGTGATCCCCGGGGTCTCCCCCACCGCTCCGCCGCGGCCCTCGGCCAGTGCGGCGTGCTGTGCCGAGGCGAAGTCGCGCTGCTGCTCGAAGGCCACCCGCAGCGCCTCGGGCGCTCGCGGGTTGGCGTCCAGCTGCTCCACGAGACGGCCCTTCGCCTTCACCGTCTGCGCCAAAGCGGCCAATTCGCCGCGGCCCTCGGCGAGCGCGGCGTGCTGTGCCGAGGCGAAGTCGCGCTGCTGCTCGGCGGCCACCCGCAGCGCCTCGGGCGCTCGCGGGTTGGCGTCCAGCTGCTCCACGAGACGGCCCTTCATCTCCACCGTCTCCGCCAAAGTGGCCATCCGTTGAGAACTTTCCGGGAGGTCATTATCCATTTTGGCATCATACTCAGGGATGTCGAACACGCGACCCCCAACCCCTCACCCCGTAACCGTCCCTGCCGCGCCGCCGACCCGCGGC
>NZ_QEIO01000210.1 GCF_003336425.1 Marinitenerispora sediminis
GGCGGGCGCGTGCTCGTCGGAGGGCTTGACGAGGTTGCCGCCCGGCGCCTCGGCGTGGCGCTGGTAGTCGGCGATGGCGCCGTGCAGCCGGGGCTCCAGGTCGGTGCCGATGAGCATGTAGGCGGCGAACTGGTCGGCGACGTCCTCCTCGCGCCCGGTGATCGGCAGCGAGAGCTTGTCGATGAGCGCGTGCCCGGCCTCGTGGTACACCGTCTCGGTCATGAGCCCGAGCACCTTGCCGTCGGCGTCGCCGTCGCCTCGCGCGGCGAAGCCGTCGCGGGCGTCCTGGACGTACTCGTAGCAGATGGTGATCTTCGACTCGGCGGGGTCGTAGTAGGCGTCGGGCGCCCCGCACGACGACGCCGTGATCGCGACGCCGGAGGGCAGGCCGAAGGTCGAGCCGATCCGGTCGGATAGCTCCTCCATCACCTTGCTGTCGCGCAGGAACGCGGCGTCCTCGGCCTGCCCCTTCCCCGGCTCGTCGTAGCCGACGCTGACGGGTGACACGGCCGGCGCCGGGGCGAGGCTGCTGTGGCCGGCCTCCGCGGCCTGCGGGGAGAGGGCGCAGCCGGCGGCGGAGAGGAGCGCGCACAGCAGGGCGGACGCGAGGAGGAGCGTCCGGCGCGGCTTGGCGATCGCTTGGCTGATCCGAAACCGATTCATGGCAGTGATGCTGCACGCTCTTGACCTCGCCGCCCACCCGCCGATGGGCCGGGATCACCCGCCGGTCGGGCGGGGCGGCCTCCTCCGCGCGGAGGAGGCCGCGGAAGGGCGGGCGGGCCCCGCGCGGGAAACCTGACATTGGGTAAAACCGCAGGTAAGGAGGTATAAAGGGGTCGATGACGCGTTTGCTGATCGTTGACGACGAGGCGCTGGTGCGGCGCGGGCTGAGCATGGTCCTCGGTACCGCCGCCGACATCGACGTCGTGGGCGCCTGCGACGGCCCCGCGGCGCTGGGCGCCATCGAGAAGCAGCGGCCCGACGTGGTGCTGCTCGACGTCCGCATGCCCGAGGTCGACGGCCTGACCCTGCTCCGCCGGATCCGCTCCCGGCCCCGGCCGCCCGTGGTGGCGATGCTCACCACCTTCGACACCGACGACTACATCACCACCGCGCTGTGCGAGGGCGCGGCCGGCTACCTGCTCAAGGACACCGAACCCGACCAGCTGATCCACGCCGTGCGGCTCCTCGCGTCGGGCGCCAGCGCCCTGTCGGCCGCCGTCACCCGCAGCGTGGCGCGGCACCGGCCCCGGTCGCGCGGGGCCGAGCGCGTGCGCACGCTCACGACCCGCGAGACCGACGTCCTGCGGCTGCTCGCGCTCGGCCTGTCCAACGGCGAGATCGCCACCCGCCTGCACCTGTCCAGCGGCACCGTCAAGGAGCACATCAGCGTGCTGCTCGGCAAGCTCGGCGTCGGCAACCGCGTGCAGGCCGCGGTGCTCGCCCACGAGTGCGGCATCGCCGCGGTGGCGGCCGACTCGTGAGGACCCCGGGCTGGCTCGCGCTCGGCCTGCCCGCCGCGCTGGCCGCGCTCGAAGGCGTGCTCGTCACCGGCCCCGAGGACCACCTGGCCCGCGGCCTGGCGCTGCTGGCGGCGGGCGGCCTCCTCCTGCGCCGCCGCCTGCCCTGGGCCGCCCTGCTGCTGGCGCTGCCCGGCCAGTGGACCGGTTTCCTCTGGTTCGCGCCGATGTTCGCGGTCTACGGCCTGGCCGAGCGGTGCCGGCGCCCCTGGCCGGCCGTCCTCGGCGCGGCCGTCGTCGCCCTCGTCGACATCCGGTCCTTCCTCGACGCCGTCCAGCCGCCGGCCCTGGACACCCGCACCCTGGTCTCCGTCGGCTACGCGGCGCTGACCGGGGCCGCGCCCGCCCTGATCGGGATGCTGGTCCGCACCCGGCGGGAGCTCGCCGCCCGCATCACCGACCTGGTGGCCACCCAGCGCCACGAGCGCCTGCTCATCGAGGAGCGGGCCCTGGCGACCGAACGCGCCCGCCTCGCCCGCGAGATGCACGACGTGGTGGCCCACCAGGTCAGCCTGATGAGCGTGCAGGCCGCCGCGCTGCAGGCGGCGCACCCCGACCCCGACGTCCGCGAGGCCGCCCGCGAGCTGCGCCGGCTCAGCGTCACCACGCTCACGGAACTGCGGCACATGGTGACCATCCTGCGCGCGGCGGGAGCCCGCGGGACCGAACTCACCCCGCAGCCCACGCTCGACGAGCTGCGCGGCCTGCTCGACTCCAGCGGAATGGCCGTCACCGCGGCCATCGACCTCCCTCCGGAGCGCCGGTGGCCCGAACCGGTGGAGCGCGCCGCCTACCGCATCGTCCAGGAGTCGCTGACCAACATCCGCAAGCACGCGCCCGGCGCGCACGTCGACGTCGGACTGAGGCACGAGGACGCCCAGCTGGTCATCGACATCTCCAACGGCCCGGCGGCGGCACCGCCGCTACGCCTCCCCGGCGGCGGCCACGGCCTGCTGGGCCTGCGCGAGCGCGCCCACCACCTCGGCGGCACCCTGCGCGCCGCGGCGCTGGACGACGGAGGCTTCCGCGTCGAGGCCCGGCTGCCCGCCGAGTAGCCCGCCCCGGGGCGGGCCGCTCGGCCGCGAGCAGGCCGCCCCCCGCTGAGCCCCCGCCGCGGCCGCCGGTCCGGCCCTCGCGGCCCGGCGCAGCGGGCGTTGGTCCCGGCCCGCCTACCTGCCCGAGGCGCGGGCCGCCAGCGCCGCGGGCAGGTGGGCCCGCTGCCGGACGTTGAGCTTGCGGTACACCCGGGTGAGGTGCTGCTCGACCGTGCTCACCGTGATGTAGAGGCGTCCGGCGATCTCCCGGTTGGTGTGGCCCTGGGCGGCGAGGGCGGCCACCCGCCGCTCCGCGTCGCTGAGCGCGGAGATGCCCGCAGCCGGCTCCGCCGCGCCGGCGGGCGCCACCGGCTCGGCGTGCCCCTGGAGGGCCGACAGAGCGGCCAGCAGCGGCCGGGCGCCGCACTCCTCGGCGAGGTGCCAGGCGCGGCGCACCGCCATCCGGGCCCGGCCGGCCTCGCCCAGGGCTCGGTGGGCGTTGCCGAGGTCGACCAGCGCCCGCGCCAGCTCCAGCCGGTCGCCGCGCTCCCGCAGCGTCCGCACGGCCTCCTTGAGCAGCGCGGGCCGCTGCCGGGGCTCCCCGGCCGCCGCCAGCAGCCGCAGCGAGACGCCGTGCTCGCGGGTCCGGGCGCCACCGAGCAGCGCGAGCTGCTCCTCGACCAGCTCCCGTGCCTCCTCGCGCCGGTTCAGCCGCAGCAGCACCTCGGAGATCCCGCTCCGCCACGGGGCCAGCGCCGGCAGGTCGACCCCCCACCGCACCATCAGCTCGCCGCAGGACCGGAAGTCGGCGAGCGCGGAGTGCAGCCGGTCGGTCGCCAGGAGGTGGCGGCCGCGGGCGTAGCGGAAGCGCAGCGCGTCAAGGCTCGGCGCCTCGGCCTCGGGCGGTGCGTGCTCCAGGAGCGCCTCCGCCTCCTCGTTGGCCCCCATCGCGCTGGCGGCCAGCAGCAGGGCGGCCATCGGGGCGCCCGCGCGCGCCCCCCACGCCGCGGGCGGCCGGATCCGCAGCGCCTCCGCGGCGTGCCGGTGCGCCGCCGGCAGGTCTCCCGCGAGCAGCGCGATGTCGGCCTGGACGCCCGAGAGCACCGCCCGCAGGGCGCGGTGCCCGGGTTCGGCGGCCGCGCGCAGCAGGACCGCGCACCACGGGGCCGCGAGGTCCGGCCGGTCGAGGCGGAGCAGCGCCGTCAGCGCGGCGTCGACCGCCTCGGGGGGCGTGCCGTCGGCCCCGCACCGCTCCAGGATCTCGCCGGCCTCCTCGGCGGCGCGCTCGCCGGCCTCACCGGCGAGCACGTCGGCGAGCAGGCGGGCCGCCCACGGCCACGGACCGTCCGGCCGGAGCGGCCCGGGGCCCTCGGCGCCGTCCGCGAACGGCTCCAGGAACTCGCCGGCGAGCGGCGGACGGCTGACGCGGAGCCAGAGCCGGAAACCGCGCAGCTCGGCCCGGGCGGCCGCGTCGAGGGGCGGGGCCGAGTCGGCGAGCACGCCCAGCGCCTTGCGCGCGTCCTCGGTCCGGCCCCGGTCGAGCAGGTACCTGACCCCGGCCAGCGCCGCGCCGAACGGGGCGCGGCCCTCGTGCAGCGCGCGGGTCAGCCACCCGAGGAACCGGTCGGCGGCGGCGGGGTCGTCCCACCACTGCAGCCCGGCCGACAGGGTGGTGAGCACGGGGCCGCGCTGCTCCGGGAAGGACCGGTAGACCAGCTCCAGGTAGCGGACGGCGTCCCCGGCGCGCTCGGCGGACAGGGCCTGGTCGGCGGCCGCGCGCAGGGCCTCGACCGCCCAGGGGGCCTCGGCGCGGTCGGCGGCCAGCAGCAGGTCGGCCACCGCCGCGGGGTCCGCGCCGTCGCGGTGCAGCAGGTCCGCCGCACGCAGCCGGATCCGCGCACGCTCCTCGGCGGGGATGTCGTCCAGTACCGCGGAGCGCGCCCGCGGATGGCGGAACCAGGCGCCGTCCAGGACGCCGGCCGCCCGCAGGACACGCAGCTGGTCGGACACGGCGGCGGTCTCGGTGCCGAGCAGCCGCGCGACGAAATCGGGCGCGGCGGGCGGGCCGAGCGCCGCGAGCCTCCGCGCCACCGCGAGGGCGTCCGGCCCGCAGCCGTGCAGGCACGCCAGCAGCGCCTCGGTGAACGCCTCGCCGCCCCGCGGCCCGGCGCCGCCAGCGGGACGCGCGAGGGCGTCCTCCAGCAGTCCTCGGACCAGCAGCGGGCTGCCTCCGCTGAGCCGGCCGATCTCGGCGGCGAAGCCCTCGGCCGCGGGCACGCCCGCGTACCGGGCGGCCAGCGCGGCCACGCCCGCGGGGGAGAGCGGGGCCAGCCGGACGCGCCGGCAGTCCGCCCGGCGGCGCAGTTCGGCGTGCAGCGCGGAGTCCGCCGGCCGAGGTCCGGCCCGCTCGGTCACGACGAGGAGCAGCCGCGCCGATCGCAGGCGCCGGACCAGGAAGGAGAGGCAGCGCAGCGAGAGCTCGTCGGCGACGTGGACGTCGTCCACGGCGACCACCACCGGCCCCGTGCTCCGGGCCAGGTCGAGCAGCGCCCGGCAGCCGCTGTCGGCGAGGCGCATGTGCTCAAGGGAGTCGGCACCGGACCCGGCCGGAACCGTCCCGCCCCGGTGCGGGGCCACGGGCCGGAGCCGTCCGGGCGGCGCGTCATGGAGCAGCTGGTCGATCACCCCGAGGGGAAGCGACCGCTCCTCCCGGGAGCCGGCGGCGGTGAGGACAAGCGCTCCCGATGCCGCGGCCTCCTCGGTGAACGCGTACAGGAGGGCGCTCCTGCCGACGGCCGCGGGGCCGGTGACCACCGCGACCGCGCCCCGGCCGCGATCCGCGTCGGCCAGCGCCTCCCGCAGCGCCTCCAGTTCGCGATCACGTTCGACCAACCCCATGACCTGCCCCCACGTGCGTTCTGTATGGCGCGGACCCCGAAGAAATGTGGCTGAGGACGTTAATGGCGAATTAGTGGATTTTGTGCTCTTTCAATCCGCCGTGGGGGCAAGATTAGAAAAACTTCTCTTCGACCGGCAACCATGCAGAATTTCCGATATATGCGAAGAATGGCGTGGAACTCTCGCGTGTTCGGACGCACTGCTCTCCGGCGGCTGACCAGGGCGGCGGACCGTGATCCGCCGGCGGCCCGGATCCGCGGAGTCCAGCGGCCGGCCCGCCGCAGGCGGCCGGACCGGCGGACGGCTCCGGCCGCTGTGGCCGAGATCACGGTCGCATGCCTGGCGGCCGCGTGCGGCGGCTGACCGCGGTCGCCCGGCCGGGCTCAGTCCTGCCCAGCGGCCGGCAGGATCTGCCGCAGGACACCGCGCGGCAGGCCCCGGCGGCGCCGCTCGCGGGGGTAGCCGATCGACACCTCCTCGAACCGCACCCCGTCGTACCAGGTGGTGCGCGGGATGTGCAGGTGGCCGTACACGACGGCCGCCGCGCGGTAGCGGACGTGCCAGTCGGCGGTCAGCTCGGTGCCGCACCACTGCGCGAACTCCGGGTAGCGCAGCACGCGGGTGGGTTCGCGCACCAGCGGGAAGTGGTTGACCAGCACCGTCGGCAGCTCCGGCGGGCACTCCTCCAGCCGCGCCCGGGTCCACTCCACCCGCGCCCGGCACCAGGCGTCCCGGCTCGGATGCGGATCGGGATGCAGCAGGAACTCGTCGGAGCAGACCACTCCGGAGTCGTAGGCCAGTGCCAGCGACTCCTCCTTGGTCGCCGCCCCCTCCACCCGGAACGTGTAGTCGTAGAGGAGGAACAGCGGTGCCACCGCCACCGGCCCGCCCGCGCCCGTGAACACCGGGTACGGGTCCTCCGGGGTCAGCACCCCGATCCGCCGGCACATGTCCACCAGGTACCGGTAGCGCTCCTCCCCGCGGAGCCGCACGGAGTCCTGGCGCGGGGTCCACAGCTCGTGGTTGCCCGGCACCCACACGACCACCGCGAAGCGGTCCCGCAGCAGCCGCAGCGCCCACTCGATGTCGGCGGCCCGCTCCGCGACGTCGCCGGCGACGATCAGCCAGTCCTCCGGCGACTCCGGCCGGATCTCCTCGGCGATCCGCCGGTTCTCGGGATAGGCGACGTGCAGGTCGCTGACCGCCATCAGCCGCGCGGAGGCGCGGCCCGCGCCGTTGGGCTCCGCGCCCGCGCCGGGAACCGCGCGCGGCGCACCACCGCCACTGGACATCATCGGCTCCCCGTTCGCTCGCGCGGTCGACGGCTCCGGCGGGCCCGCCCGGGCCACCCCGATCATCGCAGAGGCACACCGCCGGGCGGCGGGAGGGGCGGTCCCGGTCGCCGAGTCGCGGGGGAGGAGCCGGGCC